>NZ_JACJOU010000033.1:0-300000 GCF_014695725.1 Microcoleus sp. FACHB-672
CCCATCGAGAATTGCTGGTCAAAAATCAAAGGGATATTGCGGACGATAGGAGCAAGAACTTATCGAGCCTTGGATGAAGCGATTACACTAGCCTACCAACAAGTGTCCTCTCAGGACCTTCTTAATTGGTTTACTCACTGCTGTTACTGTACTTCATCTATTTGAGAAACGCTATAATAGGCTTTCCTATTCTTAGCTTTTTTAAATTTTAAATTAATAAAAATCAAATCCAGCAGACATCGTCATCCAATGCAAAACTCATCACCGCCAAATTCTATCCGCGCTCATGTTATCGTTTCTAGGAGAGTTCAAGGAGTCGGTTATCGCTTTTCAACACTGGATGAAGCAAACAGCCGAGGCATCACCGGCTGGGTTCGCAACCTTCCTGATGGACGTGTGGAAGCTGTCTTTGAAGGAACTGAAGAAACCGTCACAGAAATGATTCGCTGGTGTGATCAAGGGCCACCTACATCGGTCGTAAAAGACGTTTTCGTGGAGTACCAAAAGCCCGAAGGACTTCAGCAGTTTGACATTCGCCGCTAGACTTTCGGCAGCCGGCAAAACCACACTTTCGGAAAATCTGCCATTTTTCTACCTAAAAACTGCTTTTTTACCGGCTACAGACTTAAGCCGGCAAACGCCCCTCCCCATAATTGGTATGATAGAGTGTCTCACTGCTTGAAGTTTGGGTGCAACGCTCCCGTCGGTCAAGTTAGCCGGCTTTCGCGACTTGGGGCGGTCGATTTTTAATGGGTAAGGCAGGTATCTTTTTCGAGGTTCAGATGAAAGTTTTACTCATTGCGTTAATTCGGGCCTATCGAACGCTCATTTCTCCTTTGTTTCCCCCAGTTTGCCGCTATCAACCGACTTGTTCAAAGTATGCAATCGAAGCAGTTGAGCGGTTTGGGGCGTGGCGTGGGGGACTGATGGCGATCCGGCGAATATTGCGCTGCCATCCCTTCCATGCTGGCGGTTACGATCCAGTCCCCCCAGCAGCTCAACCGGCTGCAGACACAACCGCAGAAGACATCATGACTTAGAAAAAGCCGGTTGCAGCGATTTTAAATATTAAATTGTGTAAAAACTGGTAAAATCCATAAGCTGTTAGGCTTTGTGCTTTTAGCAGCCGGCTAAAAGAAATAAAAAACAATCGGATTTAATCTCATGACCTGATGAATCGATTCAGCGTCAACCAAACGCTACGTCCGTTCACTTTTTTTTTGCAATTCATACTGTATAGTGGTCTTGGAGTTGAAAATTTTCTCATGGCAGGGGTTCTCAAGCTCGATATCACCGAGACTGGTGAACAACTCAAAACGCTCCTGGCGCAACAGACAACCGCAAGAGGCAAAGAAAGAATTCAAGCCTTGTATTTACTCAAAATTGGCCAGGTCAAGACCCTCAAAGAGCTATCCGTGGTTTTGGGTAGAGATACGGCAACCCTTTATCGCTGGTTTCAAAAGTACAAAACAGAGGGATTAGAAGGGCTGTTAGAACTCAAAAAAGGTCAAGGCAGAAAGCCGGCTATTCCCAAAGAAGCAATGGAACGATTGAAACAACGGCTGCAAAAGGCAGAGAAATTCAGTAACTACGGAGAGATCCGCAGTTGGCTGAAAGAAGAGTGCGGTGTCGATGCATCTTACAAGGTCGTTCATGAAGCAGTTAGGTACAGACTAAAAGTGAAATTGAAAGCGCCTAGAAACAAGGGCTTCAGAAAAAAGCGTCAGCAGCAGGAAACCTTAAAGTGAGAACTCAGCCAAACTCCGGGTCAGACAACTATTACAGAAAACTCAGCTTGTATGGACTCAGCATTTTCACGGATGTGGGGTAACAAAACTCAATGCAAGATTTTTAAGCGGACAGCAGAGGATGAAAGCTGAAAACGGTTTTGAGGAGCTGGCATTGGATAGAAGCAATTGGCACAGAGCAAGAAATGATTTCGTCACCCACCGGGAACACCCCCTCGTGACTCGCCCCTACAGTAAAAAAATGCAAATTATTATATTGCGTGAAAGCTTATTTTAGTAGGTTGCTGTCGCCAAATTAATGTCATGAAAATGGCTTTCCCGCTATCCGCGCCGGCTTCACTGACAAAAAATTTTAATTTTCAACGCTACACTCTTGACCGAGTCATGATATTTTTCAACCCAGTCTTAAGTTGTTTAAAAGCCTCTGACCTAGACGGCTTAGCACAGGGAGGTGCACTGCTACATCTTAAGGATTTCCCATTGGGGAAACGCTTACAGCTCAGCAACGCGAACAAGGAGAAGCTGTTGTGAGATTCCACTGGCTACTACCCAGTTTGTTTACCATCTTTTTGCTGTCAACTCCTGCCGAAGCAGCTAAACTGCAATCTTGGCGTTTTGACACAGATCAAAACCGGCTATACATTAACACAGAGGGCGGCGTTCAACCGAAGGCGCAACTGCTGGCCAATCCCACCCGTTTGGTGATTGATTTGCCCGGTACAACCGTAGGGCGTAACCCGCAGGCGCAACCAGTGGGGGGCGCAATTAAATCGGTACGCGTGGGACAGTTTAACGGCCAGACAACTCGCCTGGTGATCGAGTTAAACCCCGGTTACACCCTAGATCCCCAAAAAGTTATAGTCCGAGGCACAACAGCCAGCCGGTGGACAGTACAATTACCGACTCCCCAAGCGATTGCTGAAGCTCCTGGAGATTCCCCCCTGGAACCGTCCCCTGGAACAAGCTCAGACACAGCGGGTTCACCCACTGTGCTGGAGAATGTACGGGTTACACCCGATGGATTGTTCCTTCGTACAAGCGGACGCTCTCCCCAGGTTAAAGTGCAGCGCACACGAGATCGCACAGTTGTTAACATAGAGCTGCAAAATGCGACGATTAGGCCCGATTTACAGGGATTCGAGCAAGCGGTAAATCGCTATGGTATCCAGCAACTGAAAGTCAGCCAAGTGAGAAATTCCGGGCCGGTGGCTCGCGTTTCTCTAAAAGTCACCAACCCCAAGGACGAATGGGAGGCAACGGTCACCAACTTAGGCGGGGTGATCGTTTTGCCCAAAGGCGCAGGAGTCGCTTCGGGTAGCCCAAACCAGCCATCAGAATCGGCAAATCCCGGCAATGTAGCCACCATCGAAGCGGTTCAGCTGGCCGCGAATGGCTCACAACTTTTAATTAGAACAGATAAGCCATTTACCTACACCAGCGATTGGGATCAAGGATCTGGCGCTTACAAGATTGTGATTGCCTCAGCGCGGGTGGGTGCCAAAGTCAGAAGTCCCATAACAAATGCCAGATCTTCTCTCTCATCTGTGCAGATCCAGCAAACAGGCTCAAGCACGGTGGCAATTCTGGTGCGACCGGCAGCCGGTGTGCAAATTACAGAACTCAATCAGCCCACAGCCCAACTACTATCCTTGCAACTGCAACGCGCTGAAAGCAATAACGCACCACCGCCGAGAAGCAATTACCCACCCTCGCCAAACTCCGGCATTCGCAACGGGCGAGCTGTGGTCATTGTCGATCCAGGACATGGCGGACGCGATGTCGGTGCAGTTGGGATTGGCGCAATTCGGGAGGCAGACATTGTGCTGGACATCTCGCTACAGGTGGCGCAACTGTTGGAACAACAGGGGGTACAGGCAATTTTAACCAGGTCAGATGACCGGGAAATTGACCTAGAACCTCGCGTGCAATTAGCTGAACGGGTGAATGCGAGTTTGTTTGTGAGCATCCACGCCAATGCCATTGACATGAGCCGGCCTGAAGTGAATGGCATTGAAACGTATTACTACTCCAACGGTGAGCGTTTAGCTGCGACCATCCACAACAGTATGCTGCAAAGCACCGGCTCTCGCGATCGCGGAGTACGACAAGCCAGATTTTATGTCTTACGGAAAACCTCAATGCCGGCTGTTTTAGTCGAAACAGGTTTTGTCACTGGTGCTGAGGACGCACCTAAACTTGCCAACGCCGCTTACCGGCAACGCATGGCAGAAGCCATCGCTCGCGGTATCCTGCAATACATCCAACAAAATCGATAGACCTCTCCTGATGGAGCAACCTGTGTCCTTGAATTCACAACTGAGCACTCAGAAATCAGAAGACGGAATGAATTCATCCTTCTCTCCCAAATCCCTCAATCCTTCATCCTTCACTGGAGAACCCCAGCGCGACAGAATTGGAATTTTTGACAGCGGTGTGGGTGGCCTCACTGTTTTGAGGGAACTCTACCGGCAGCTTCCCCATGAATCTATCCTGTATTTTGGGGATACGGCACGTTTGCCCTACGGAACTCGCTCACAAGCCGAAATTGTGCAGTTCGTGCGTGAGATTCTCACCTGGATGATGGAACAGGGCGTGAAAATGGTGATCATGGCCTGCAACACCAGTTCAGCTCTTGCCTTGGAAGCTGTGCGATCTGAATTTCCCCTGCCTATTTTGGGCGTGATTCTTCCAGGTGCTCGCGCTGCTGTTCAGCAAGGGCGGCGAATTGGGGTGATCGCCACGCCGGCAACGGCTGCTAGCAATGCCTACCGCCGCGCCATTTTAGAAATGGACGCCGAGGCTAGGGTTTGGCAAGTGGGCTGTCCGGAGTTTGTGCCCCTGATCGAGCAAGGGCGGATCGACGACCCCTATACTTACGAAGTGGCGCGGGAATACCTGGCACCGCTGATGCAGCAGCAGATTGACACCCTGATCTATGGCTGCACCCATTATCCTCACTTAGCGCCGGTGTTGCGCCAGATATTGCCCCCCTCGGTGCAGTTGGTCGATCCGGCTGTGTGGGTGGTGATAGCAGCCGCCCAGGAATTGGAAGTGCTGGGTTTGCGGGACAACCAGCCCCCCTTGCCCACGCGGTTTACGGTGAGTGGGTGCCCGCAACAGTTTGCCCAACTGTCTGTGCAGTGGTTGGGTTTCACACCGGCTGTCGAAAAGGTGTCTTTGCCGGCAGTTTTCTACCAGCCTGTGCCTTTAGAATCTGCTGAATAAGAACCCGTCGGGCGGTGAGTTCACCGTCCTGTGCGCCGTTCCTCGTCGGCTGCTTTTACACAAGGCAAAGCGATTGTACCGCCTGTGATCCACGGCGAACCTAACTGAGTTCACAGGCACTTTGCTGAATTTAAAGTTTAAATCCCAGGATTTCTTTGAGCAAAACTCAACAGCACATAGATTGTTAACAAATAACCTGTTGCCAGAAAGGGAATAATCAGAGGAATTTCATGGTAAGTCATAGTACGGCCAGAATACGAGAGATACGTTAAGTTAAATAGAAAATAAGAAGGCTTTCAGCAAACCGAATCTAATGCCGGTTTAAAATCCTGTTTTGTGATTGAACTGTACCTGGATTACTCGCCCTAACCCTATTTCAAAATTTGCTGACTTTCTAACCTTCTTTAAAGATTAGGCAGTTTCCCAGCGAGTTGTGAACACAAACGACGAGTCCTTGTGTCAAATGCGGCAGCTATTTTTATTTATAGAACACGGTTGCGGGTGCCGACTGCACTGCCAAGCGAGTGCCCCGTTGCCCACGAACTGCAATCAATGCAATTGCACTGAGGGCAGCACTTTCAACTCAAAACCCTCACTCTTAGAGTTTCGCCTCAGTCCTACGCTAATTCCACTACAGAACGCAGTGGCTAGCTTCAGGCAAGCTGCTTTCTCTAGGCTGAAGCCGCATTAAAAAGCGAGGCGTGGTTGGCTGTTTTCCAGTGACTCAGGAAATGCCCGTTTTCAAATGTCCTTAGCCCTCCAAACGAGCCGAACCCGAAAAACCGAATCACACAGCAGCAGCCCTCAACCTCCATTACCCGCCGGCTAAATAACCCTCGGTCATTAAGAGGTCAAAGAAAGTTAATTGAGTCTAGCTTCCAGACGTAGCGGGCTATGTCCGTTTATAAAGAGGCCATTGTCCAAAAAGACACTAGCGTAAACCCGGTATGCCTGATCGATCTTCGGATGCTCTATTTCAGGAGTCGCTCAAGTATCCTGAAAGACTACGGTTAGCTTTTGCAAACAACACGAACTCGTGAGAAGACAACGGTAAACAGTTAAAACTTAAAAATGAGAAAACCCATCTTTTACCTGATGCCTTTTTTGAGAGTCGGGTTGATAGCTCCGGGCTACAAGCCCCCGTAAAAAGCGCAGAGCATTTTCCGGTAAATAATATACAGGTATTTCAAGATTCCCTGTAATTTTATTGCCGACAAAATATATGGAATTTGTGAATTTCTTATTATCTAAAGTAACACAGTATGCGTGATTTTTACAGGGTGTTGGGGCAGATGCTTAATAAATCTACATACTTAAGGGCGAACCAGGGCAGTATTGTTGAGTCAAGCTGTCGCTGTGCCGATTGAAGCGGATAAAAGTACGTCGTTGATTCAGCAGCCAAGTGGGGCAAAGCAGCGGGAAGCGTTGATTTTGCTGAGTTTTTGCTCCGAGAAGGGTCACCGTCAACCCACCCTTGCCTATGGACCTTCTAGCACCGGCTACCCCTTCACAATTAAATTGGCCCGTACAGATAATTGAAACAAAACTTCCCTATCTGAAAGCCTTAGCTTAGAATAAGGAGCAGATATGTAAACTTTCGTAACTAACGCCTGAGCCGGCCTATCCATGACCTCAGCCACCTCCCTATTTTCCCCCGTTGAAGCAGACCTGCGGGTGCTGACAGAGAACTTAAAACAACTCGTCAGTGCTCGTCATCCGATCTTGTTCGCTGCGGCAGAACACCTATTCGGTGCCACGGGAAAGCGAGTGAGGCCAGCAATTGTCCTGCTGATCTCGCGAGCAACAATGCAGGAGCTCGACATCACCCCCCGTCACCGCCGGCTGGCAGAAATTACGGAAATGATCCACACGGCAAGCTTGGTACACGACGATGTGGTGGACGAGTCAGAAGTCCGTCGGGGAATTCCCACCGTTCACAGCAGCTTTGGTAATCGAGTGGCTGTGCTGGCAGGCGATTTCTTATTTGCCCAGTCTTCCTGGTATTTGGCCAATTTAGATAACTTAGCGGTTGTCAAACTTCTGTCCGAAGTGATTATGGATTTGGCAGAAGGAGAAATTCAGCAAGGACTGAACCGTTTTGACACTGACTTTTCAATAGAAGCTTACTTAGAAAAGAGCTACTACAAAACAGCTTCTTTGATCGCCAACAGTTCTAAAGCAGCCGGTTTACTCAGTGAAGTTTCGGAAGAACTAGCAGAAGATTTGTACAGCTATGGACGTCATATCGGTCTGGCTTTCCAGATTGTGGATGATATCTTAGACTTTACGGGTTCTACAGAAGCACTAGGCAAGCCGGCAGCGTCCGATCTAAAAAGTGGAAATCTGACAGCGCCGGTGTTATTCGCCCTGGAAGAAAAGCCTTACTTAGAAGCCCTAATCGAGCGAGAATTTTCCCAAGCAGGAGATATAGAACAAGCCCTCGCTTACATTAAAGAAAGTACCGGCATTGATCGCTCCCGCGAATTAGCTGCACACCACGCTCAGCTAGCAGTGCAGCACATAACCAAGTTACCGCCATCAGAGCCGCGTCAAACTTTAATTAACCTAGCCGACTACGTTTTAAGCCGGCTTTATTAGGATTTTAGAGGGAGATTTGTCACAATCTGTGCATCTAAAGTCCAGGCTAAATTCCCTCAGGCAATATCTGGGGGAATCTGGTTAAAATTTGGTGTCGGCGGGGACAGATGTTGTTGCAACAGGGACTGAATGAGATTTTGCACATCCTCACGCCGAACCTCAGTCGCCGCGTCCAGAGTTCCGGGCGTTTCAAAAAAAACCGTACTGTCAACCGTATTGAGGGCCACCATTTGAAACAATATGTGGGTGACAGGAACCGGCAGAGCCATCACTTGCGGATCTTGGGGAGCAAAGGCTCCACTAGCAGCGTCTTTAAGGGTAGGAAAGGCATAGATCGCACGTTTTTCGACATTGGGTTGTGCACGATTGCTTAAAGTGGTCAACACCCAATCATGATCAAGGGTTTGCAGGATGTAGTATTGGGAATGGCGCAGCTGAGCGGCCAGCCATTTCAGTGCCGGTGCGATCGCGGCTACAATTTGGGGGGTTGTGCCGTCTTGGGGGGCATTGTCCACGAGGGCTTGAAGTTGTTGGTCTAAATCCATCTGAATTTTGAGGCGCTTCTATACTTTGAGTGTAACGGGACAAGCGATCATCAGCCGAGGGGCGTGGCATACAGTGCCGGTGAAAGTAACATTTTAATTGCCGGTTTAATTCAACCCACATAAGTTTAGTTTCAACAGCTTGTGCTAGGGTTTTCGATAGCGATTAACCATTAAAGGGGAGAGCTGCCAGGGCGTGGAAGCAATATTTCAGCTGCTGTTTAGTGAACTCAAACAGTCCACTCGTGCATCTGAGCACAACTGCCGAGATGTGGCAATGCGGATCGGCGAAGAAGTCACTCGGATCTGCGACCAAAGCCAGCGCATTCAGGCATCCGGAGAAGTAGAAGTCTGGGCGACAACTTTGGCTCGGCATCGCTTACAGCAATGTCTTAACTATTACGCCGTGGGGTCGCGTCAAGGACGAGTAGAATTACACAGCACCCTCAGTGCCATTGTCTATCGTTACATCACGCCTCCCCAAGCACAAGCCGGCTATCAAGCGCGGCTAACCCTGATAGAAGATTTTTTGCAGGGATTTTATCTGGAATCCTTAAATGCCTTTCGGCGGGAGGCGCAGCTCAGTGCGACTTACAGCCCCAAAACGCTGTTAGAACTCTCCGAATATATGGCCTTCGTGGAACGCTATGGCAAGCGGCGCATTCCTTTGCGTGGGGGACGCAGCCAGCAGCTGATTATTCTGCGGGCGCAAACATTTTCGCAACAGCAGCCCCTAGAAACCTCTGTAGACATGGAGCAGGCAGCAGAGGGAGCCGGTGTCGAGTCAGATCAGACGTGGAACGACACCTCTGTACAGCAAGTACGGGAGCTGATGGTTGCTAAAGAACCTGAACCGATGGTTGAGGATCTGCGCCAAGAGGTCATTAAAGAATTAATGGCTTATCTGGAAGAAAATCAGCGAAGCGACTGTGCGGATTACTTTGCGCTGCGCTTGCAAGATTTAACGACCCACGAAATTGAGTCTATTCTGGGTTTGACACCTAGACAGCGCGATTACTTACAGCAGCGTTTCAAATACCATCTCATTCGGTTTGCACTTCGCCATCGTTGGGAACTCGTGCATCAGTGGCTGGAAGCGGATTTAGAGAAAAACCTAGGGCTTGTGCCGCAGCAGTGGCAAGAGTTGCACGAAAAAATTGGTCAAGAAAATTCTGAACTGCTACGGTTAAAACAAAAGGGAAAAGCTGATACGGAAATCGCACAAATCTTGGGTTGTACAGTTAACCAAGTGCAGAAACGGTGGTTTAAGCTGCTGGAGCAAGCCTGGGAAATTCGCAATCGTTTAGTGTCCGGAGAGGGTACATCTACTAATGAATAGAGACTCAGAAGCGCTACAAAGTTTGTTCGCTTGGCTGTTACAGGATCCCCCCATAAATGCCTCTCCCCAAGCTGGAGACTTCTCCAGCTCAGGGACTTCTGCGGGCGATGACGGGGTAGAAGACCTGGAGTTGGCTGACATAGACCCCCTGGATTCGGAAGAGGAGACCCCCCCAATCTCTAGTCACCGTGCATCGCAAGTCCTTCCCCCGGATCGAGGTGGTCAACAACTCAAACTGGGAGACATACCTGCCGTGCAAGATCGTTTTCACGCGCTGCTGAAGCGTCGAATGCAAATTGAGATCCAAGAGAAGCTGCCGCTTTTTCCTTGGGAAACTGAGGTGTTGGAATATCCTGACTGCGGATTTGAGGCGCAAGTTCCCGAACAGTCTTTATGGACTGCTCAACTACAAACGCTTAAACTGCCAGTCCGGGTTCCGGAAACCGTTTTAGCCCCACTTCTGGATCGATGCCAGGAGTTGGTGCAATCTTCTCTGCGGGAAGGGGTAAAGCTGGTGCGTGCTGTAGAAGCCCTATTTCCCGATCAGTCCCAAACACTAAACAATATCGCTGGGCAAATGCTGCTGGGACCGGCTCGTGGTGGTTACAATTTCCCTGATACTTACGAAGCTGCTACTCAGGCTCAACAGATTTTACTGTCACTCCTGGCGGCGCGGGAGATCGTGGGCAATCTGACGCTGAAAGTCTCACCGACTCAGCTGAGGGTGGAACGGCAATGGCTAACTGCGGCTGGTGTGCTGAACTTGGACGGAGAATATCAACCGGAAGGTCAGTTTCCCCGTCTGCGGATTCAAAGCCTACTGCCTTGTGGTGGCAGTTTGCAGTTAAGGTGCGGCCAAGCCCTAGCAACTGCACAGCGTCCTGATGCGGGGTGCTTAAGTGTGGAAATGTTCGACCCACAACCGGGCCAGACTTATTCTTTAGAAGTGCGTTTTCAAAACTTGGAAAACAAACCTCTGATGTTGGCTGTTTGCCCCACTTTATAGCAATTTTCGATTTTTGATTTTAGATTGAAAATGCATCCAAAATCAAAAATTGATTATGTCTACCTCGTCAGGGATTCGGCAGCTGCGAAATACTCCGTTGTTGGGCAATCTGTGGCGGCGTCTTCAGGCTGTGCCGGCACCAGTAGCAGAGGACTCTATCTTGCTGCGGGTGTTGGTTCAAGCGCTTGTTATTGTTGGGATTGTGGCCACCGATATTGCCGCTGAGACTCAGTTGAGTCTGTGGGCGGTGCCATTGAGCATTGCGGGTGCCACTTGGAGTTGGTACCGGCGACGCCGGCCTAATGTGCCGATTAAGTTCTTAATTGCGATCGGAATGCTCGTGGCTTTGGCGCTGTTCTTTCAGGGTCTATTTGCCTCGGCCATTAACGCAACGAATGATACGCGCTTGGTGTTGGCTCAGTTGCTCATTCAACTACAGGTACTTCATAGCTTCGACCTGCCACGCCGCAAGGATTTGGGCTATTCAATGGTGATTGGGCTAATTCTGTTAGGGGTTGCCGGCACCATCTCTGAAACGTTAGCGTTCGGGCCACTCTTGCTGGTTTTTTTAGCGCTAGCTCTGCCCACTTTAGTCCTTGATTACCGTTCGCGGTTGGGGTTGAACCCAGGCAAAAGCAAACAGGCAGCCGTCAAAAGAAAGCCAAAAGAAACTCGAAAACTTTTTACGTTTTACCTTTTACTTTTTACTTTAATTGTTGGGCTGGGTTTGGGAATTTTCGCCTTGCTACCCCGCTTTCCCGGTTACCAGTTGCGGACATTTCCGGTGAGTGCCCCGATAAATGTTGAGGGTGAATTTGATAGCAGCCGCATTTTCAATCCGCGTTCTGGAAAAGCGGGAAATGAAGGCACTGGACAAGGGATAGGCAGCGGGCCAGGACAGGTCGATGAGAACTTTTACTCTGGCTTTAACACGGAGATGAACCTAAACCTGCGGGGTGAGATGAAACCCCAAGTGGTGATGAGGCTGCGATCTCAAGCGCAGGGATTTTTGCGAGTGCTAGCGTTCGACCGATACACCGGCCAAGGTTGGCAAATTTCCCGCAATGAGACAACGCAGAAGGTGAATCGACCCTCTTGGACTTATCAATTTTTTCTGAATGTGCTGCCTACGGCTAATCGCGTTGAGGAGGTAATTCAAACTTATACCGTTATCTCGGATATGCCTAACCTGATTCCGGTTCTGTCCCAACCCCGGCAGATTTACTTTCCCACACAGGAAATAGCGGTGGATACAGAAGGAGGTCTACGAGCGCCGGTTGGATTAGGCGAGGGACTAACCTACAGTGTGATTTCGCAAGTGCCCTACCGCAACCGTGCGGTGTTGAGCAAAGTAAAGCCCCTTTCTCCTAATAGCCGTAACTACAAGGACATCCGAAATTATTACCTACAGGTTCCTCCTAAAATTGCTAGTAAGGTCAAGCAACGCACTGAGGAATTGTTAGCCCTGTCGCCACAACCAATTATTTCTCCTTATGAAAAAGCGCTTTATCTCGCCCAAGCGGTAAAGCAACGCTATGCGATTGAGCCAAATCTACCGTTTTTCGAGGAAGATGAAGACATGGTGGAAGCTTTCTTGTTTAAATATCAAGGAGGCTATCCGGACCACTTCTCTACAGTTCTCGCGGTGATGCTGCGTTCAATAGGCATTCCGGCGCGACTGGTGGCCGGTTATGCCCCTGGAGAGTTTAATCCCTTCACCGGCTTCTATATCGTCCGCAACACGGATGCCTACGCGATGACGGAGGTATATTTCCCCAATCACGGCTGGTTTGCTTTTGATCCGATCCCCGGTCATGAATTGATTCCACCTTCGATTGAAGAAAACCAAACGTTTAGTGTGTTGCGTCAGTTCTGGAATTGGGTTGCCGGCTGGCTACCTTCGCCAGTGGCTGGTTTTTTAAACACGTTGTTCGGTGGATTGATCGGCTGGCTACTTGCAACAGTTGCTTGGTTGTGGGGGGTCTTTTCTCAAGGCTGGGGCGGTTTATTTATGGGCCTGCTTTTTGCGATTTGCCTGGGCTTTTTAGGCTGGTTAGGTTGGAACCAGTGGCGAGCATGGCGATATCGGCGATGGCTGGCTAAGTTGCCTCCGATGGAACGTCTTTATCAGCAAATGCTCGGTTGGTTATCGACCCAAGGATTCCGCAAGCACCCAGCTCAAACGCCTTTAGAATATGCCCACGAGTCGCAGCAGCACCATTCTGGCGGGTTGGCCCAGACAATTGAGGAAATTACACACGCTTATGTCAGTTGGCGTTATGGGGGTCAAACTGCAAACGTCAATGACTTGCGCGAACGTTTGCAAGCGTTGAAAAAGAAGCCGGTGCGTAAAGCTTTTAAATCCTAAGTTGTGAATTTATTTCACTTTCAGGTTAGTACGGATTTAGGAAAAATGTTGAGTTGACGGGACTCATAACGTCGCCGAGTTTGGAAGTATCGGCAACGTTACGAGTCCAGCCAAGCTCACACTTTAATATTAGTCCTGGCAAATCGTTAGGGTTATTGGCTGGCACTGCTTAATTTTAACGGCAATTCCTTGGGCTTTCTCGTGTTCTAAATCTTCTATGTAACCGTTTTGAGAGAGTTCAGCATCTTTGGCCGTGATGAAAGGGCCAAAGTAGTAGGTGCAGGCCGGCTGAAAAGTAATAATTTCTACCCACCAAGCTAATTCTAATTTTTCTAAGCAAACAGTAAAAATGTCTTCGATTTGTTTGGCTAAATTCATGAAGGTTCCCTCAAAGTTTTTGCTGAACCGCTTAATTAAAGTTTCGATTAATGACTAAAAATACTTAATTGTCTGTAAAAAATAGATAATTTTGATAGGCAAATAATATCTTGACTCAACGATGCTCTTTGAAAAAATACGCTGCGAGTGTTATTCATCTGAAAATTTTCCCTTTCAGTCCTGAAGCAGATGACTGATATTTTTTGACAAAGTTTTGAATACTATATCGGTAATGCCGGCTTTTTTGTCGTTGACGGATAGCAGAAAAGTTCGATTCATTAAGGTGCAAGTCAGAGGGAGTTTCAATCTCTTAGTAACAATTAAACGAGTCTCTACATTATTCTTTATAAGATGTATACCCTGGAACCCCCTAACGATAGATTTGCAGAAGACATCTTAAATAAGGGTTAGCTGAAATAGGGGTTAGGGTGGTTGTAATTTGACCGCCACAGGGACTTCTTGAAGTTGAGCTAGGTAAGGGTAGAGTGGGATAGAAGTTTGTCTGGTTTTTTTGAGCTAGATCCAAAACTTTACAAAATTTTACACTTAACAAGGTCCGTGGGGAATATTCCTTTTTGGCAATTTTCAGCATTAAGTGCTAAAAATCAAATAGAGCGGCTGGGATCGGTGGAGCGAAATCAATGAATCGCCACCGGCACAACATCGCTAAACTATCTCCTCATTCAGCCAAACCATGCAGAAAACCCACGTAAAATCGCACCCAAGCGATCGCCCTCAACTGAGTGTTGACATTCAGGGGGTAGGTTTCCCCATTCTGTGCTTGCATGGCCATCCTGGTTCCGGCCCTAGTATGGCCGTTTTTACAAAGCATTTATCTCGGCGGTTCCAAACCGTGGCTCCTGATCTCCGAGGATATGGCAAGAGTCTGGCGAGTAATGACTTTGATATGACCGATCACATGCTCGATTTGGAAGCGCTTTTAGACCGATTGAGTATCGAGCGGTGCTTGGTTCTGGGATGGTCTTTGGGAGGGATATTAGCGATTGAGCTAGCGCTGAGGCTGCCGGCGCGAGTCACCGGCCTGATTTTAGTGGCCACCGCCGCACGGCCTAGGGGCAGCCATCCGCCGATTACCTGGCAAGATTTGCTCTACACTGGAGTGGCTGGGATCGTGAACCGGGCTAGTCCAGGCTGGCAGTGGAATATTGACACTTTTGGCAAGCGCTCGTTATTCCGTTATCTGATACAGCAACACACAGCCACTGCTTACCAACACATTGCCGATGAAGGACTGCCGGCGTATTTGCAAACGTCTGGTGCGGCAAGACGGGCACTTGAGAAAGCGCTGCAATCCGGTTACAACCGGCTTGACGTTTTGCCCCAGATTCAATGCCCAAGTTTAGTTCTCGCTGCAGCAGCAGATCGCCACATTACCCCTGAGTCGAGTTTAGAAACCGCTCAACTTCTGCAGAACTGCCAATCTCATTGCTACCCCAATACAGCTCACCTGTTCCCTTGGGAAATTCCAGACCAAGTTCTAGCCGACATCGACGGCTGGATGGCTCTACATCCACAAATGGTAGCAACAGATGTATGAATGAGGCTTAATCTCCTCACACAAAAAGTCCGAGCGCTTGCTGAGTCACGATAGAAAGGCAGTTTATTAAACCTCTCATCTAGCGGAACGTTTAGTTCTGCCTTGCTCAGATTAAACAGCTATGCCCGAACATTGGCCTCACTTACAAGTTGTTCCACTCGCTGCTGCGATGGCTCAACCGGCTAAGGTTGACTGCTAAAAACAGGGATGTTGCGCTTGCGGTCACGCATCTCCCCCATTTCGTCATAGACAGTGAGATAGAGGGGCTTACACCGCTTAGTTTTGAGGGTAATGCCCTGAGCGCCTTCTTGGAGCAAATCTTCCATGTATCCTGCCTGAGCAGATTCAGCTTCTTTCTTTGTCATGAAAGGGCCAAAGTAGTAGGTACACCGGGGGGTTTCGGTAACGACCTCAACCCAGAAAGCCCAACCTAAGAGGTTAAGCAAGCTAATCATCAATTCTTTCATTGCGTTTTGCCTATTTACCAAGGGTTCGTGGGGATGCTACGCGGTCGAAGAAGTGTTGTTATCTTTTACATTTTGTTATACTATCTTGCTTTTGTTTTTTCAATTGTTTTCTTTCTTGAAAGAATCAAGGTAAAACGTACTAGACCATCGCTGACGATAAATTTCGTAAAGCGCCATGCCGGCGGCAACCGAGACATTGAGGCTGGGCGTTTTTCCCTGTAATGGAATTGAAACCAATTGATCACAGCAACGCTGTATCAAAAGACTCAAACCCTCTCCTTCAGAGCCAACGACTAGGACTATCGGGCCGGTGAATTTTACTGTGTGTACCGTCTGGCTAGTCTTGGCTGCCGTCCCGTATATCCAGAAGCCCTCTGTTTTTAATTCTTCCAAGGCTCTAGCAAGATTGACAACTCTTGCGACTGGAAAATTTTCTAAAGCGCCTGCTGCCACTTTTCTCACAGTTGAAGTAATGCCAACAGCCCGTCGTTGGGGGATCACCAACCCTTGGGCACCCACAGCTTCAGCTGTGCGAATGATTGCCCCAAGATTGTGCGGATCGGTAATACTATCAGCGGCAATAATCACAGGTTGATCGGAAGCAGATTTGGCTTGGGCGATCAGATCTCCTAGCTCGAAGTAATCGTAGGATGAGACTTGAGCCGCAACCCCCTGGTGATTGGCTTTTTGGGTGATTTGGTCGAGCCGGCGGTACTCAACTTCATCAACGACGGTGCCGTTATCTTTGGCTTGGAGGATCAAGGCATGAAAGCGGGGATCGTAGCGCAGTTGGGGCGTTATCCAGAGTCGGTGGAGTTGGCGCTGGTTCTCTAAAGCCGAGAGAACCGGATGACGACCGTAGATCAAGTCGGCTTCTTCCTCTGACGGCGGAAGAGGCGTCTCAATGACTTGGCGCTGCCGGCTTTGGAACGTTCTCTCCTCAGCCGGCCTGCTTGGAATCGTGAGTTTACGGTCGCCTCTTCTCTCCGAAGTGCTGGAAGTTGGGGTGGTTATGCTGCGTTTGCGCTCACCTCTTCTCTCCGAAGTGCTGGAAGTTGGGGTGGTTATGCTGCGTTTACGCTCACCTCTTCTCTCCGAAGTGCTGGAAACTGGGGTGGTTATGACCCGCTTAGACTTGGGTTTGAGGGAAAGTTTGTTGCGTTGGGGTTTGCCTCTGGGGGAGGGGTTTTGCGGTTTCTCTGGCATAGCGTTATACAATTCCTGACTTGTCGAGCTTTGTGATGAATTCCTGACTTTTGGGTCACTTTAGCTGAATTATCCTGGTTACAGTCTGATCAGCGTCAGACGTAGGAAACCTTTAACTATTCAGTTCAAGTGGGTTCAAGTTCCAACTGTGCTAGCAGCTGGGTCAAACGTTGGGGATCGCTCAGGTACAAATATCCGATTAAGGCTTCCAGACTGGTTGCCTGTTGGTAAATTTCTGGAGCGACCCGCTTGGGCCTTCCGAGGGCAGCATTGCGGCCTCGCCGGAGGATGTCTAGTTCTGTGCTCGTGAGGTGAGGTTCAAGTAGGCGTAGATGCCTTGCCTGAGTTTCTGCTCGCACTTGAGCAACGACTTGGTTATGGTAAGTTTGTAAGCGCCTGGGAGGCATGAGATAGGACTTGCGGATATAGAGTTCGTAAACAGCGTCCCCTAAATAGGCTAAGGCTGCTGGTGATATTTGTTGAAGTTGCGCCCATGACAAGGTTTCTGGAGGCAGCTGCATGAACCCTATATTGGCCAGATTCGACGCTGGATTTTCATCTGCGCTTGATGACATGATCCTGCCTCTATCCTTCACAAGCTATCACCGGAGCTGACCTTTGATTAAATGGCTGATAGCCCTAGCCTCCACGCTGATGTTGATTGATTTAATGACATTAGTGTTGTTACTTACCTCATATTATATTGAGTCTGCGGTTTTGACGGGGTGCGGATTGCACGGGGTTTAGGCACTGACCCACGAGCCTCAATTTCCCGTAAAAGCGCTTGGGCCTTGACTTTTTCTGGGGAGTGAAAGATGCACCCTGCACAAACAAGCTATCCAGAAAAAACTGGATAGCTCGCTTCCTCCTTATAAGTCAAGATGACTTGGACGGCTTGATGTTGTTTAAGGCGTCATCAACCGAAGGCTGCAACGACAGAAACTTCTCTAAGCGAACAAGCTTGACAGTCTGAGTCACCCTGGGATTGGTGACAATTTGCAATGTGCCCTCATCGGTTTGGGCTTTCTTAACTAACTGCACCAGAGCGCCCAGCCCGGAACTGTCAACAAAGTCTATCTGAGAGAGATCCAAAATTATATGCTTTGGACCGTCCTCAATACACTTGCTAATAACCTTGCGAAAGGTGGCTTCGGAAAAGGCGTCTAATAAGCCGGTGAGTCGGAATAGTTGGTAATTCTCCTTGACTTCGCGAGTGCCTCTGAGGCTTACGGTCAAGGTTAGTGGCTCAGCAATAGCTCCCTCCTAGCTGCATCTTCCTCAAATCGACGCTCCAGTATAGATTCTTTCTTGTGTCTTGTCTACTGCCCTGCTGGTGATAAAAAAGCCGACAGTAAACGCTACTGACTTATGTTTATCACTTTCTCTGCTCACTGATGTATTTAAGAGGCGGTTGTGGCTTTGCGGGCGTCTCGCATGGTTTGGACAAATTGTTCAAACATATAATCGGCATCATGCGGTCCGGGACTAGCTTCTGGGTGATATTGGACAGAAAACAGGGGCAGCGAACGGTGCCGCAAACCGGCTACGGTGTGGTCGTTGAGGTTGAGATGGGTGATTTCTACTTCAGGGGATAAGGAGTCGGGATCGATGGCAAACCCGTGATTTTGGCTGGTAATTTCTACCCGCTGTTCTAAACCGGCAGGCTGATTTAAACCCCGATGGCCAAATTTGAGTTTGAAGGTTTCCGCACCGAGGGAAAGGCCGAGAATCTGGTGCCCCAAGCAAATGCCAAATACGGGTTTCTCGCTGTTCAGCAGGGCTTTGGTTGTCGCGATGCCTTCTTTGACGGCAGCCGGATCGCCTGGGCCGTTGGAGAGGAAAATGCCGTCTGGGTTGTGTTTGAGTATTTCCTCTGGGGGCGTGTTTGCCGGCACGACGATGAGTCGGCAGCCATAACTGGCCAGACGCCGCAGGATATTGCGTTTGATGCCAAAATCAATCGCGACAACGGTTAACTGTTCCCCGGCAGGCTGGGTTGTGTCGCTAAATTCCCAGACTCCTTGGGTGGCTTCTGACCATTCGTAGGTTTTAGAGGTGGTGACTTCGGGAACCAGATTTAATCCATTCATGCTGGGCGCGTCTTGCACCACTGACCGCAACTCTGTCGGGTCAAGGATTTCGGTGGAAATGGCCCCGTTCATCGCTCCAACCGAGCGAATTTTGCGGGTGAGTGCTCTGGTATCGATCCCGTAGATTCCTGGAATGTTGTGTTCTTTGAGATAGTCGCTTAAGGATTGGGTGGATCGCCAGTTGCTAGGCCGGCTACAGATGTTGCGAGCGATCGCTCCTCTAATTTGAGGGCGGTTGGATTCTTCGTCTTCGGGATTGACGCCAGTGTTGCCGAGTTCTGGGTAGGTAAAGGTGACGAGTTGGCCACAGTAGCTGGGATCAGTCAGAACTTCTTGATAGCCGGTCATGCCGGTGTTGAAGACTACCTCTCCGACGGTAGTGCCGGTGGCCCCAAAAGACCAACCGCGATAAACAGTTCCATCGATGAGTACGAGAAGGGCCGGTTGAGCAGCAGAGAGCGGCATAGACAGTCAAAAGCTTAGTTGCACTAAGGCGTTATTATGCCATGAGTTGTATAGAGTGTGTGGCGTTTGGGAGGGGCGATTATGATGGAGCGATCGCAAATTCCTCTAGAGTAGCCTTCTGGCTTGTAAACGTCTAAACAAAGTTTAAACATTATTTGTCGGCTTGAACTTGACTCTTTTTCCGTTTAATCAAAAATTTTAGTCGTGATTTTTTTGTAACCCTCCTATTTGATTTGTAAATGAGGGAAATTACTCAAGTTTTTAACGCTCACCAATAATTGAGGATAACGATCATTTTTGTTGATTACCCCTGTATCCTCTAAGAACTTTGGTGGTGGCTGCTCTAGCTGGGAGCATTGCTTACTGAGCAGCAACTTGATTAAACAACAAATTATTGGCAACAAAAGCAACGGCTCTTCTCTTTCAATAGTTAGATGCACCTCATGATGTCATCGTGCAATCCTGTGAGGATGAGTTCTGATAAGTCCTTAGAAGGAGACGTTCGTGAATATCAGTAGACGAGATTTGTTGAAAGTAGCTTCTACCTCTGGTTTGGTTGCAGCAGGGCTTGCGGCTTCAGACGGGTTGTTTGGCAAATCGCTTTTAGCGCAACAACAATCAACCCCAGCCCAAACAAGAAGCGGGGAGATGTTATACAGGACACTGGGGCGCACCGGAGAAAAAGTATCCCTAATTGGTTTAGGCGGGCACCACATCGGACGGATAGAAGATGAGCAAGAGAGCATCAAACTGATGCGTAGTGCCATTGATCGAGGCATCAATTTTATGGATAACTGCTGGGATTATCATGATGGAAATAGCGAAATCCGTATGGGTAAAGCGCTCCAGAATGGTTATCGCGACAAGGTGTTTTTAATGACTAAAATCGACGGGCGAACGAAAGAGGCTGCTGCTAAGCAAATTGACGAGTCTTTGAAACGCTTGCAAACCGATTCTATCGATTTGATGCAGCATCATGAAGTGATTCGCTTGGAAGATCCGGATCGGATCTTTGCTGCCGGCGGTGCGATGGAGGCTGTGGTTGCGGCACAGAAAGCCGGCAAAATTCGCTACATTGGCTTTACAGGACATAAAGATCCTCTTGTTCATCTCAGAATGCTAGAAATTGCCGATCAAAATAATTTCCGTTTTGATGCAGTGCAGATGCCGCTTAATGCGATGGACGCTCATTTTCGCAGTTTTGAAAGCGAAGTTTTAACCAGACTGGTGAAAGATGAAATCGGAGTTCTGGGAATGAAATCAATGGGCGATCCCTACATTTTAAAGAGCAATACGATTAAACCAATTGAATGCCTTCATTACGTCATGAATTTGCCAACTTCAACAGTCATCACCGGCATGGAGACTATGGAAATTCTAGAGCAAGCCTTCGAGGCAGTACGAACGTTTGAGGCGATGAGTCAAGAACAAGTTTCGGCGTTGTTAGCTAAGACTCGCGAGGCGGCTTTAAAAGGTGAATACGAGCTTTATAAGACGTCTAACCGATTTGACGGTACAGCGAAGAATCCAGAGTGGTTGGGGTAAGCGCTATTTGGAGAATGAAAATAAGAGTGTGAAAGCAAGCTGAGAGGGGTGCGCCGACGGAAATCGTCATCGTTTAATCTCTAACATTTTACTGGTGTCACCCTACTTTTCTTTGATTAAATATTTAAAAATTAAATAGGCATTAAAATTGTTCAACAAAAACAACAAAATTTATTAATTAAGGTTTAAAACTTTGTATTATATATTACTCGCTTTATGATTTTTTTATTTTTTATGTTGCCTACTGACCGACTATGCAGTGCGGGTAAATCTGCTAATTGATTAAGTTACATTTTTTTACGCAATCATATTTATTGAGACTTACCTGTTTATCATTTTGAGCAAGATGGAGAAGAAGTTGCCGACAAAGCAGAGATAAGAGGAATGAGGAAATGCAGGAAGAACAAAAACAGAGGGCGCTGGCGGGTTTGCAAGCGTTTTTAAATATGCCGGTGGAAACGTTGTTGCAAGAACGCGCAAAAGAAAACGCGCCGACAGCCGCTCTAAAGTTGTTTGATTCAGTGGTTGCAACTGTGCCGGCTTATCAGTCATTCTTACAAGAACAAGGCATTGATCCAACTTCAATTAAAACCTTTGAAGACTTTCAAAAACTACCCCTGACAACCAAAGAAAATTACTTGCGCCGGCACTCTCTCCCTGCACTTTGTCGCAATGGAAAACTGGAAAATTGCGATATAATTGCCGTTTCCTCCGGTTCAACCGGCACTCCCACATTTTGGCCCCGTTTTATCACCGATGAGTTCCAAATTGCCAGCCGATTTGAGCAAATTTTTCGTGACAGTTTCCAAGCCGATAGTCTCCACACACTAGCTGTCATTTGTTTTGCTTTAGGAACTTGGGTAGGAGGGATGTATACCGCTAGCTGCTGCCGGCACCTTGCTGCAAAAGGCTACCCGATTACTGTGATCACTCCAGGTAACAATAAAACAGAAATTTTTCGAGTTGTACAAGAACTCGCACCGGCATTTGATCAAGTCGTACTTTTAGGCTATCCACCGTTTTTAAAAGATACCATTGATGCCGGCATCGCCCAAGGCATCGAGTGGGATAAATATGCAATTAAGTTAGTGATGGCAGGTGAGGTTTTTAGCGAAGAGTGGCGGACTTTAGTAGGCGAACGCATGGGTTCGTTAAGTCCTTGCTATGACTTTGCTTCCCTTTACGGGACAGCAGATGCCGGCGTTTTAGGCAATGAGACACCGCTGAGTATCTGCATTCGCCGGTTTTTGGCAAATCATCCTACTGTCGCCCGTTCCCTGTTTGGGGAGTCTCGCCTGCCAACGCTGGTACAGTATGATCCCTTGAGTCGCTTTTTTGAGGTAGATAATGGCACTTTGCTGTTTTCTGGTGACAACGGTATTCCTTTAGTTCGCTATCACATTTCCGATGCCGGTGGAATTATTTCTTATTCTGAAATGCTGCAATTTCTTTTAGACTGGGGTTTTGATCCCCTGGATGAATTACAATCTCAGAGTGAGCGAGGCATTTATTCTTTACCTTTTGTTTATGTGTTTGGTCGCTCTCATTTTACAGTTTCTTATTTCGGGGCAAATGTTTATCCAGAAAACGTCACCGTTGGATTAGAACAGCCACTTATTCAAGATTGGGTAACGGGTAAATTTGTCTTGCAAGTAAAAGAAGACGCGGATAAAAATCGGTTGTTATCTATTGTTGTGGAATTAGCGCCGGCAGTGGAAGCAAGTGAAGAAAAGCAGGAGGCGATTGCGGCTTCTATTTTAACTCATCTGCGCCGGCTTAATAGTGAGTTTGCGAACTATGTCCCAGAAGATTACCAAATCCCACAAATCACCCTAACACCCACCGGCGATCCTGAATATTTTCCGGTTGGAGTTAAGCATCGCTACACGCGCCGGTGAGTTTCGATTTAAGGGTTTATAAAATTGAGGAGAGAGTGAGCGATAAGGGCGCAAGAGCGTATGCGCCCGAATTATGGAGGTAGGGGAGAAAGTTAGATTTGGATGAAATCACTTTCTGAAATTGAGCTGGGATCGATTCCAACCACATTGGCAATAAATTGACCGTTAGAAGCAATCAACGTTGAATTTTCGCCCGCTGCAATTACGAGCTGTCTGAAAGTTAAACCACCCGATAAAGCCAGTAAATCTTCACCTTTGATAAAATCAATGATGGTATCGGTTCCTTCTCCTACAGCTAAGACAAACTGATCGAAACCACTGCCGCCGGTTAAAAAGTCGCTATCTGATTCTCCCCTGAGAATATCATCACCCTCACTACCAATTAAGGTATCACTTCCTTTGCCTCCGTAAAGGCTATCATTCCCTAAATCCCCGGATAAATAATCAGTCCCTAGGTTGCCGAATAGGGCATCATTATTCTGACCGCCATAAAGAATATCATCTCTACCGGCACCGCTCAAAATATCATCGGCTTGATTGCCATTAAGGGTATCATTTCCCTCATCTCCAATCACTATGTCATTGCCTTCCAGCCCTAAAACTGTATTATTTAAAGCATATCCATCCAGATAATTGTTTTGAGACAGATCGAGAGCAGTATCTATCTGATTCAGTAGTCCCAAATAAGAAAATCCTGGCGTAACTCTTAAACTTTCCGCACCCAACCTTGAGCTAAGGGGTGTTACCAGTTGCGGCAGTGCAACCGACATGGCTGCGGCAAACTCTTGAAAATCAGGATCATTGGTGAAAGAAAAAGAAGGGTTGTTCAATTCCTCAGCAGAAATTTCCCGCTCACTGTAACCGGCAGGAGGGGTACTTAGTAGACCTTCCACTCGATGTTTAGTTCGTACAATTAGTGGATTAATATTTGGGTCGGTAAAGGATTGTAAAATTACTTGTCCCGGAAGAAAAGCTTGTCCAGACAGGCTGACAAAGTCGCCATTAACAATGTAGTGAACGACGGGTTTGTCAGAGCCTCCTTGTTGAATAAATGCACTGACAGCCGTTTGGTTAACCCCTGGAGAGTTGAAAGTAATTGTCCCGCCGATGAGAGGGGTAAATACAGCTGCTGCAGTTTGCGCTAAGGCACCACCCAGGCTGTGACCCATCACTTGAGCTAATAATTGATTGGGATTTTTAGTGGTATCTTGGCTAATTTCTGTGAGCCAACTTTGTAGAGCTTCCTGATTGGCTTGTATTTGGCTAACACCTACTCCCCGCGCATCTGATAGCGCGATATCATCAACAGGGGAATCGGCACCGCGAAAGACAAGAACGGGGGGTCTATCTGGTGTTGCGGAAACTAACCCGATAGCGTGAAGACCTGTTTGCGGATCGTCAAATACTCGATCAATTGTGTAGCCGGTGGCCGCTAGAAAACCTTGAACTTGACTTTGGAACTGTGGATTATCATCCACATAAACAATTGACTTTGCTAGACTTTCATAAACGGCTGCTGATGCACTCATGACTTAGTTTCCTCTGTTATTGCCGGTTGAAATTCAGCAATTGTACATGATGTGTCGTGACTTCGTATGCTTTTTGCTACCGACACCGGCACAAAGGATGCTGAGCAAGTTTTCAGATTTGAAACCCACAAAATAGGCGCTTATTTCGCAAATTAGCAAAATTTCTGCACCTTTCCTCACTCAGACGCGACGAGTGCAATGCCGGTGGCGACGAGTTGTAAAATAGATAAAGAAAGCTTTACAAATCTTGAGCTAGCTTCTCAAATTGTGTAAAAGCCACTAAATATAGCATTTCCCCAACTCTCAACCCCGAATCACTATGGCAATCTTCCGTCAGTACATCGCACCATTTTTAATTTTGTTAGTGTTTTTGGTGGCACTGGTTGCAGTGGCTGCTCGCAGCTTTTTGCCGAACGATATGGCAGCACCGGCACCCGTTGAAGAAGTCACACCCCAAACATCAAGCGCACCAATCCAAACGCTCAGCTCGCTCCATGCGGATGCCGGCTTGCAGAATAGTTCAGCATACCAATTACATTTAAGGGCGAGTGTCAATTAGTGCTGTTACCGGGATACACGTTGCGTACCGGCTCTGGCTTAGATCGGGCTTTGCTGGTCAAGTTCATGCAGCGAACTTACCAAGAACTTTACCCAGAACAGGATTTTTCCCATTTAGCCCTAACTGTTGAACAGTATTTTTCCAACAAAACGCCGCTTTGGTGGGTTGATCTCAAGGATGAAGCGGACAGTACATTTTACCCCCCTCCCTTCACCCGTCATCCTTCCCCTGTCGGTTGTTTGTGGGTGGGGAATGCCATCGATCAGCCGAGTGGGGATCGGCACGCTCACATTTTTCTGGTATATGTCGCGCCAGAACACCGACGTCGCGGGATTGGTGAGGCGTTAGTGTCTCATGCTGAAGCTTGGGCCAAAGAACGCGGTGATCATCAAATTGCCCTGCAAGTTTTTGTGCAGAACCAGCCTGCTTTGAATCTATACCAAAAGCTGGGCTATCAAACCCAGTCTCTGTGGATGTTAAAACTTCTGCAACCCAATCAAGAATGAACCTGACAAGATTTACGCATAATCGCAATTGTGCGTAAGTCTGGGCTGATTGCTTCCTGCTGCCTTGTGTAGAATGTGCGAATACTATTATTTAGGTTCAAAGAAACAAAGACTTCCCCTAAACTGCTAAAGCTCCTCTGCTGATATGTGGCGAATCGAAGTTGAAACCGTATAATAGCAGTGCGCTTCGTGCGGTAAAGTTACTTTTATGGACGATTACGATGACTTGAGTGCCCTCACGATTGAGGCAGAACTGGAAAGTCCTTTGGATCTGATGGAAGAGGCAGAGCCTCCCAAGCCCGATCCAGAGGAAATGCTGCCATTGCTGGACTCACCAGACTCCCAACAACGGATGTTGGCAACGCGGGCTTTTTGCGAAATTCAGGATGAGCGGGCAATTCCCCATTTGATCCGGTTGTTAAAAGATCCTTGCCCGTTAGTTAGGGTTAGCGCCGGCTATGCGTTGGGGCGAAATCCCAGTCCGGATGCGGTCGATTCGCTGATAGAACAGCTTAATCGGGATTGGAATGGCTATGTGCGTAAGGGCGTGGTTTGGGCGCTGGGAAATTGTCGCGATCGCCGGTCGTTAATGCCTTTGCTGGATGCGCTGAAAACGGATATTTCTGCGGTGCGCCTGTGGGCGGCTAGTTCACTGGGCCAGATGGCTTCAGTCGGTTATGATACGGTGATTGCTGCCCTTCCTCCACTCATTGAATCGTTGCGTCGAGATCCGATGCCGGCGGTGCGGAGTAATTGCGCTTGGGCGTTGGGGCAATTGTGCCGTGAATTGCCTTCTAATGTGGTGTATGCCACGGCAATTGATGCCTTAATTGAGGCTTTTGCGGAAGATGAAGATATGGGCGTTCGCGAAGATGCTAAAGGTTCTCTGTTACGTGTGGGCGATCCGCGTGGTATACAGCTGATTGAGGAATTGGAACTTGAAGGTTGGCCTCTTGTTTAGGAGTTAGGGAGGAGTTTTTTAACCGCAGATAAACGCAGATGTTGCGGTAGTTTGCTGTTAGGTATACAGAGATAAACGCAGATGATCTAATGGTTAGGGTGATTGGGTATTGCCAATTGCTTGACCGGCTATCCAAGCGGTTGTCCAGGCACTCTGAAAGTTAAAGCCGCCGGTGACTCCATCAATGTCTAAAATTTCTCCGGCAAAATACAGTCCTGAACAGTGCCGGCTTTCCATTGTTTTGAAATCGATTTCTTTTAAGTTAACGCCGCCACAGGTGACGAATTCTTCTTTGAAAATGCCTTTGCCGGTGATTTCGTATTTGCCTTGAATGAGTTGTTGAATGAGTTCATTTAAGGATTTATTGGGAAGTTCTGCCCAGCGTTTTTCGTTATCAATACCGGCAGCATCAATTAAACGTTCCCAAAGCCGGCGGGGAATGGGAACGGGACAACTGGTTGAGATTGCACGTCGGGGCAGTTGAGATTTTACGAGGAGTAACATTTGACGCAGTTCTTCTTCTTTGTACTGCGGCAACCAATTAATTAGCAAAGAGGTTTGATACCGGCACTCGTGCAAAAACCGAGCACCCCACGCTGAGAGTTTGAGTACAGCCGGCCCGCTTAATCCCCAGTGGGTGATGAGTACCGGCCCGGTTTGCTCTAATTTGGCTGCCGACAGGCGCACGCGGGCGTTGGCAACGGAGACGCCGCCTAATTCCTTGAGTCGCTCATCGGGCACGTTAAAGGTGAAGAGAGAAGGCACGGGTGACTCAATTTGATGGCCTAAATTTTTTGCCCATTTGTAACCCATCGGATTGCTGCCGGTGGCGAGTAGGAGGCGATCACAGGTTACAGTTTCGCCGGATTTTAATTCAATTTTAAAGGAAGGGTCGGGAGAGTGATAGATGGAACTAACCTGGCTGCCGTTGCGAAATTCTACCCCAGCCCGGTGAGCCGCCCGCATCAGACACTCTACAATTGTGGCGGAGTCATCGGTTATGGGAAACATCCGCCCATCCTCTTCGGTTTTTAGCTGCACTCCCCGTTCTTCAAACCAGGCAACGGTATCGCGACACTGAAACCGCGTGAATGCGCCCCGCAAGGCTTTGCCGCCTCTAGGGTAATTTTGCACTAATAAGGCCGGTTCAAAGCAGGCGTGAGTGACGTTACACCGTCCTCCGCCGGAAATACGAACTTTGGCGAGGGGTTCCCGCCCTGCTTCAAGTAGGGTAACTTGGGTGTGAGGATGAGTTTTGGCGCACGCGATCGCACCGAAGAAGCCGGCGGCACCTCCACCAATTACGACTACTTTTAAAGATTGCGAACTCAAGGCGATACCTGGTTATTTTGGGGGCTGAATGTAAGAAGGGAAGCTGAAGGGTTTATTAGTTTTTTTAGGGATATTGGATTTTTTTTAACCACAGATGCACACAGATAAACACAAATAAGATTTAGGGCACGCTTAGGCTTTATTAAGCTTACACTTTTCCTCGCAATTGTTCAAATTCTTCTCGCAAGGATTGTGGGTGATAGCCTAGGGTGTATGCTTTAGAACTGTCTAGGGATACGTCCGGGGGTCTGGGGGCTGCCATTTTAACGTCTTGTTGCCGGCAGGTTAGAATTTTGGCTTCGTCTAGTCCTAGCACTTCTACGAGTAATCGGAAAAAGTCATAACGCGAGATTCTTTCTTTTCCGCCTAAATGGATTCGTCCGTTGACTTTTTCTAATGCGAGTAAAAGTCCTTTTGCTGCTGTTTGGCCGCTTACTGGCGTGCGAAATTCGTCGGTGAATAAGGCAAGTTCTTGTCCTTTTCTGAGGCTTTCTAGCATGGGTTGAATGAAACTTTTAGCTGCCGGCCCTCCATAGCCAAACATTAAAGGCATCCGGCAAATGGCTGTCTGGGGATAGCGTTCGAGCATTCCTTCTTCAGCTAACACTTTTTGCTCGCCATAAAGGCTGACAGGACTCACGGGATCTGTTTCCCGGTAAGGAGCATTTAAGCCATTAAACACTAAGTCGGTGGAAGTGAAAACGCAAGGAATGGAGTAATCTGCACAAATGCCGGCAATATTACAAGATGCGGTTACATTGATTTCGTGGGATTCTTCAGGGTGGGTTTGGCAATAATTCGGTTGTGATTGAGCGGCAGCATGAATAACAGCATCAGGTTTAATTTCTTCAAAGATATGCTTGAGTTCCTCAAAGTTTCTTAAATCAGATTGCAATAAGTTAATTTCTGGAATTTCTACCGGCTGGGAAAAGTAGGTTCCATAAACCTGCCATTCTTCCTGGGCAATTTGACATAGGTTCCACCCTAGGAATCCACTACTGCCGGTGATTAAAAGTTTTTTCATTCTTATTTTTACGCTTCAGTTTTCCTCACCTTCCAGTTTAAATATAAAATGGGGAGGAGATGGGCGCTTACTTAAAATTTTCAAGCTTGGTGGTTTAAAAAAGGAAATGGGTAAAAGCTCCATTTCATCCCATTTTTTGATTACCTTTTACCCATTTCCCTGATTCAAAAGTAAAGGAACTCTCGATTATCCAGCCGGCTCAAAATCTGCTTTGGAAGCCCCGCAAGTAGGACAAACCCAATCCTCTGGAATATCTTCAAATGGGGTACCGGGTGCAATTCCGCTATCAGGGTCGCCTTGTGCTGGGTCATATTCATAGGCGCAGAGGGTGCATATATATTTCTGCATTCTAAGTTTCTCCTGATACATTCCCTCTTATGATACAAGCCAAGCCTCCAGAACCAAAGTTCTAGAGGCTGGTTACAATCTTCTTTCAAACGAAGGCAAGGAATGTAATCTAAACTACACAGTCGCCTTGGCTAGTGACCAAACACCATTTCCGTCTTCGTCGTACTGTTCGTGAATGGTTTTCCAGGCAGCGTGTTCAGCGTTCAAGGGATCGTTATTTTGCTCTAAGGCGGTGTTGTAGCTTTGTATAAATGTCTGTTGCGCCTCTTCAGATAGGTGTGAACGGACTTCGGGAGACAAATCGGCTACACTGTTGTACTTGCCGGCACTTGCACGAGGCAGCGTCATTTCGTTGACTGTAATTTCTTCCCCACCGGCACTTTCCAGCAGCAGTTGAATGTCACTGGCTTTATCTGCCGGCACTTCTGCCATCACTAGAAATTCCCCAGCTTCTACGCGGGTTTGATAAATTGCCGCTTTATCTTCAGGCATTCCCAGCGTCCCCAATGCGGAAACTAAGCCGGCACCGGCACTACCCGCCAGAGCCCCACTGGCTGCACCTAAGAGTACAGCACCCAATGGGCCGGCTGCTACCACTGAACCGACAAAGGGAATAAATAGGATACCAACGCCGGTCAGCAGACTTAAAAACGAACCAAAAAGGGAACCAAAAATCGCGCCGCTTCGCAAGCCTCCCAAAATCACATCTTTTTTCGTTATAAAGCCAGTGATTCGGGTGTTGGATTTAAAGTTTTTGCCCATCATTGAGATGTGATCTTGGGGCACACCCCGATCTAGCAGACGCCGAACAACGCCATCTAATTGACTTTCTTCTTTAAATACGGCTGATATTGTGCGTTCTGCTTGATATTGGTCAGGCATTATGCTTCTCCTTGAGATTTTTTCGTCCTTTCTTGTAGCAGGATAACAAGACCCACCCCTCACCTTGGATCTGCCTGGAGATTGATCATTTTTAAGCCGGCAGCCACAACATTTCTCTGCCGGTGGTAACAGAAATTGCCGGTGTCTATGGCTACTAATTGTGCGTGAAGTCACCACTGTTTCTGCATTGCTAAAAGAAGGCAAAAAGAGATAAATTAGCTTAAACTTGTTATTAAGCGAACTCAAGCAAAAAACTAATAAAAATACGAATAATATTGTAATTTCAAAGAAAATAGTAATTGGATGGGCGATTTAGATAACAGGGTTGTTCAAATTCGCAAGCGGCAAGATAGGTTAGATCATGGGGTGCCGATAAAGTAGTGTTTGATTTAGGATGTAAATAATTGCCGTGCTAAACTCTTCGCACTCTCCATTAGCATCCGGCTGATTGAACCCTTGAATCAGCTTTTTTATGTCTTCGTCAGACAAAACTTCGATAACTTCTAAAATATCTTCAATTGCTTTTTTGCGATTTGCAGTTAGCTTAGAAATATTAAGTCCAAGTTTGAAAATCGTGGTAGCAGCCGCTTGCTTATCTGGCTTATCTGCCGGCAAAATTTCTCCAGCCTCTGAATATCTAAAAAACTCCGCACAGTTAGATTGTAATGGAGAAATCATCAGATGCTCATCGTACCAGTCATCTTTCTTATAAGCACAGTGTTCAGACTGTGTTCGCTTTCTCTGACATGAAACTAATAAATTTCTATAATCTAGCGCGAGTTCTGGATAAGCACTCCTTGGCTTGAGATGTTCAATATGGCTGGTATCTCTAGTAACTCGGATTCCGCAATAGCAACAGATATAACCTTGCTCATGTAGTAACCAATCATGCACCTCAGTTTTTACTTTTCCTCGAAAATCATCCTCATAAGTAGGTGTCCAATTCTCGTTAGCGAGTGCCTTCCAGTTTGCCAAACACTGTGGCTCCTCACTCTTTTTAATATATTTCACTTTTTCAGGATCTCCCGGCGTCTAATAGATACACCCGCCTTAACCAGTTCTGGATCGTCTAATCCAATCTTTTCAGCAATTTCCTGACGTAATTGCCTTGCTAAATCGAGGTTTCCCGCATCAATAACTCGAAACAATTCTAGAATCTCTTCTTTAATTTCCTTTGGACGTTCTGAAACCCCCATCAAGTCTTCAAGGATACGATTGCTGTCTCTGCCAAATGATGAACTTTCCGGACGCGTGGCAACGATCTCTCCTTCATCTGTTCTCTCAAGAATATAGATGCTTTCCGGTTTAACTTGGCTGAGGACTTGTGGAGAATGGGTGGTGACAATAAACTGGCAATTGGGAAATGTCCTGCTCAGCGCCGGCATAATTTTACGTTGCCATTCTGGGTGAAGGTGCAGCTCAATTTCATCAATCAATACCACACCCGCTCCTTCTAGGGGATCTTCTAAATCTGGGTTAGCAAGTGCTAAACGCCTCGCCAAATCTCCTACCATTGCCAGCAAGCATTTCTCCCCATCAGATAACTGATTTAGAATAAGCTCCTGACCTTGTTTTTTTACAGTCATTCGCAATGGTGAGCGCCTAACTCGTAAATTTGAAAAATTAGGAATGAGAGCATATATTGCTTTTCTCACTGCTTCTAGCTGCTTATCTTTATATTTAGAGTTATCCAATCGTTCCTCGTTCTCCAAATCCTCCAATGCTCTAAACCATTGAAAGAATCTATCAAAGACTATTTGGACACCTGCTACTGCAGATTTATAGGCATCTAACTGATCAAATGAAAAATTACTAGAAATATCTAAAGGAATATCAAGCAATTCTCGATTGCTCGGATAGTAAATTACTAAAGGTAAGTTTTTCTCAAAAATTAATTGAGGTTGATTAAGTATCTTTAATAATACAAGAGCGTAAAGTTCTGTGCTATCGATCAAAGGCTTTTTGCTACTCAATGACCAGTTTAATTCTCTCTTTTTGCCTACTGATGTTGTAATTTCGAGATTGTTTTTAATTTGTCCATTTTTAATATCTTCATTACTAAAAAAACGTGATATCAAAGTATTTGATTCTCTTTCTCCTGGGAGATGATTTCTATAGAGGAGCCTTACTATATCCCTGGATGTCCAGTCAATCGAATTGCTATCTACTCGAAAATCCTCGAAATTTATTTTATCGCGCACTCGAATCAAATCTATATAAGGAGAGAAGAGAATAGCAATACAGTCAAGAATACTGGATTTGCCCACGCCGTTAATACCGATAAATACTGTCGGTTCATCTGTTGGGAACTCTAGGGTTAAATTGCCGATTCCGCGAAACGATTGCATCTTCAGGCGCTTGACTCTCATTTTGTGACCTTCACTGCATTATGATCTGGATCTTAATAGGCATCTGGCAAATTGTAAGCTAGCTGCCATGCGATAAAAAGAGAGCGTTCAGATGTCCCAACCTCCTCATCAACCTTCCCCCATCACTCCAGGCAACGAAGCTCAAATAGCAACCGTGCACCGGCTGCGCCAGCTTAGCCATCTCCTCGATAACGCCGTTGGCATCCCTGGCACTCGCTATCGCATCGGACTTGATCCTCTCCTGGGACTGCTACCGGGTGGCGGTGACATTGCCGGCGCGGTTCTTTCTGGCTACATCGTCTACTCAGCCGCAAAGCTAGGCTTGCCGCGAGAAACCTTGGTGCAAATGGTTTCTAACATCCTATTTGAGACATTCGCCGGCACGGTGCCGGTGTTGGGAGACTTGGTGGATGTCACTTGGAAAGCCAATACTAAGAACGTGGCATTGGTGGAAAGTCACTTGAACGTTCCCCAACCCAATAGCAAAAAAGCTGACAAGTGGTTTGTGTTCCTGCTGCTAGCCGGCTTGATGCTTGTCGTGATTGCGGTTGCGGGTTTGAGCGTATTCCTGATCAGCCTAGTGGTGAGACTGTTCACCGGCGGCTAATGGGTGGCAGTTAGCCGGCTCCCCACGCGCCGGCTTCCCAAGAGGTGGGATAATAAACCAGCTGTTGTCTGCTTTTCTCCAATGGTTCAGTCTTTCCAGTCTCCCGACGATCTTGCCAATGCCCTCGCCGGCATCACCGATCTGACTTTTCAACTGCCTGATCCAGAAGATGAGCAAATTTCTGAATTAGATTATCAGCAGCAACTTGACAGTGCGTGGCAAGTCTGCGATCGCTTCGACTTGCAAACCGACATTTGGCGCGGACGAATTTTGCGATCCATCCGAGATCGTGAGAAAAAAGGTGGAGACGGGCGCGGCACCGGCTTTCTTAACTGGCTGAAAAACCGGGAAATTAGTAAAAGTCAAGCCTACGCACTCATTGAACTCTCCAACAGTGCTGACACCCTCCTCGAACAAGGACATCTCGATCCCTCTTCGATCAACAACTTCAGCAAACGGGCTTTTGTGGAAACTGCCAAAGCCTCCCCAGAAGTGCAGCAGCTTGTCACAGATGCCGCCCGCACCGGCGATCGCATCACCCGGCGGGAAGTGCGCCAACTCTCTGATGAGTGGACAGCTATGAGTTCCGACTTGCTGCCGGATGAAGTCAAGGAAAAAGCTGCCGGTGGATCAGTCCCCACTCGCTTTCTCGCGCCTCTGGTGAAAGAGATGGAAAAGCTGCCAGAGTCGCACCTCAACGCCATCCGCCAGGAAGCCGCCGAAAATCCCGATGTTGATACTGTCAAACAGCTCACTTCGGACGCTCGTAACTTGTCAAAATATCTGGATGCTGCCGCCCAAGTGCAAACCATTAACCAGTCGTCTCTAGATATGGAAATGGCGCTAGAAGAAGCTTTGCGGCTAGGCTGTCTCAATACGGCAGCGGATATGGTGAAGCAAGCATCCCAAGTAGAACAGACAGTGGCAAAGCTATACACCACTTGGAAGCGTTTGTCAAGTCTTGCTGACCGGCTTTATGTAGACACCGGCGCGACAACTCCGCACCTGCGCTCTCTCATCAGCTGCATGGAGCGACTTGCCGGTGAGGTGATTGAAGTGCAATTAGGCGATAACGAACGCACCATTCGTCTGCGAATCTTGAGTGATTCAGATTCTTAACCGCCTCCTCACCCAACTCTATGCCTGGGTGGGGATTCCCAAACTACTCAATACAAGATTTAATAAGATTTACACACGGCTTCTTGACAAAATACATTTCTCCTAATTTGTCAAAGAGTCCAGTGTAATATTATGCACAGCCTGTTGGCTTAGCCAATTCAGTTGGTTGTTAATCAAGGTATTTCCCGTTGACTTTACAAAATCTAAAGAATCTTGCTGACGAGCAGATTATGGTTTCCCAGCCAGAGTATGCAAAGAAATTGCGTCCCCTGCTGCCACCCGAAGCATTTGAACCGGCTCCCAGCAAGTTAGTCCTCCTGTTGCTGAATCTGGTAATTTTGATGGGAGGTTGGGCCATTGCCTCCACATTAGATCATTGGCCGGCCTACCTTTTATGGCTTTACCTACCCATCTCACTGGTGATGGGTAACAGCGTGATTGTATTGCTTTTCAGTTCCCATAACCTCATGCACGGCAGCGTCATTAGAAACCGCCGAATCATGAGTGTTCTGGGTTTGCTGGGACTTGCGATCTTGTGGATGCCGCCAACGCAGTGGAAAGCAGTGCATAACCGAGAGCATCACAACAAAACGAATTCTCTGACAGATCCCGACCGCAATTACTTAAACGAGCAGCCGAAAACCTGGGGAAAATGGATTCAAAATTTATTTGTCCCCTCTGCCGAAGTGAATCCTTTGTGGTTAACTGTGGGGATGACAAGTGCTTGGGGCGTTCATACTTTTAGAAACCTCACCTCGGTGCTGTTTTTTAATGATGAATCGGTTGATTATGTGCCGGCTGCTTTTACAGTCAGCGATAAAGAAAGGCGGGCAATTGCGGGTGAAGTTCTCATAATTTTAGCGCTTCATCTGTGTATTCTCAGCTTCTTGCAATTTAACCCACTCAAACTCGTACTGGGTTACTTTCTTCCCATCGGGATTGGTTATGCCGGCCTGATGTTTTATATTTATACCAATCATATGCTTTCCCCGATGACAAGCATTAATGATCCCTTGCTCAATAGCTTGTCAATCCGGGTGCCTAAATTTTTTGATTGGTTGCATCTCAATTTTTCTTACCACACGGAGCATCATATTTTCCCTGGCATGAACTCTGATTATTACCCCCAAGTCAGAGAATTGCTAGAACTTCACTATCCGGGTCGGATGAATATATTGGATGCCGGCGAAGCTTGGCAGTTGTTGCTGCAAACTCCTCGGCATTACAAAGATGACAATACCTTTACAGATTGGTCAGAAGAAAAATCTGTAACTAGCCCGCTAAGTCAAAGTTTGCTTTAAAACTGAAAAATTGTCTTTGGCTGCTTGCTTCGGTTTTCTAAGTAGGTAGCCATCATTAAATACAGCCCTGTAGTCCCCTTTAGCAAGGGAGACGGCGACAGCCGGGGGTTGAAGTGATTGTTTCTCCAGCACTTCAACCCCCGGCTTTGTTGTCGAGTTCGGTAGAGCCGGCAAGCTGGGATTAAGAGAATTTATGAAAACTCTCAAAATTCTCTAGATCGTCTAAAGTGAATGTTTAACCTGGTGATGTCGCCAGTATGAGCTACTGTCTCAACCCTGCTTGCCTGAAGGCCCAAAACCCAGACTCCGCAAGTTTCTGCTTAACTTGTGGTTCGCTGCTGCGGCTGAAAGAGCGCTACAAAGCGATTGAGCCAATCGGTGCCGGCAGCTTTGGCAGAACGTTTTTAGCGGAAGACGCACATCGTCTGGAGAGTTTGTGCGTAATTAAGCAATTGTTGCCACAGCCGCATATTCAAAATAATTCTCAGGCAATGGCTAAGGCGATCAAGTTGTTTAAGCGGGAAGCGCGGCAGTTGTTTCACTTAGGACATCATCCCCAGATTCCATCGCTGTTTGCGTTTTTTGAGCAAAACCGGCTCTTGTATTTGGTGCAAGAGTTAATTGATGGGCACGATCTCTCGCACGAATTGGGCAAGGGCAAACGCAAGGGTTCTGACAATGAGGGACAAAGCCGGCAGTTGTTGAAAGAGTTGCTGCCGGTGTTGCAATTTGTCCATGAGCATCAGGTGATTCACCGGGATATCAAACCGATGAATATTCTACGCCGGCACAATGGGGAATTGGTGCTGATTGATTTCGGGGTTGCCAAGCAGCTAACCGGCAACGGCAGCAACCAAGCCGGCTCAAGAGTGGGGACAGAAGGATATGCGCCTATTGAGCAAATACGGGGTGGCAAGGCTTATCCAGCGAGCGATCTTTACAGTTTGGGTGTGACTTGTATTCAGTTGCTCACCCAAGGCTCACTGGATGAGCTTTATGATGCGATGGAAGGGCGCTGGGTATGGCGAGAATTTCTAAGCGCGAAAGGAATAAATATTACCCCTGAGTTGGCTGAAATTTTAGACAAAATGCTGAAAGATGGGGTGAATGAGCGCTATCAATCCGCCGCAGAAGTGCTTAAAGACCTTAATAAAATCCCCGCAATTTTTAATAAGCAGCCCGTGAGTTCTACTGTTGGTTTGGGACATTTAACGGCTGCAAAGATAGGGGTGAAATCCACCAAAACGATCAAAAATCCTAAATCAAAAAGTGTGCCGGTTTGGCGATGTGTGCAAACCTTGATCGGTCATACAAAAGAGGTGAATTCCATTGCCCTCAGTCCTCAAGCTTACGTTCTGGTGAGTGGCAGTTGGGATCACACGATTAAAGTCTGGAATCTGAACACCGGCACGCTAATTCACACGCTGCGAGGCCATTTCGGTCATGTCAGTTCCGTTGCGATTAGTCCAGATGGTTACATTCTCGTCAGTGGCAGTTGGGATCGCACGATTAAAGTCTGGAATTTGGGCAGTGGCAAACTGATTCATACGCTGAAAGGACATAACAATTATGTGAATTCTGTGGCGATTAGTCCCGATGCTCAAACCCTTGTTAGCAGCAGTTGGGATAAAACAATTAAAGTCTGGCAGTTGAATACAGGACAGCTTATAGAAACCCTGACCGGCTCAGATTGTGTTCGCACTCTGGCGATTAGTCCGAATGGGAAACTTCTCGCCGGCGGCAGTGATGACCGGCTGGTTAAATTATGGGGATTGGGTGCCGGTGGCAGACCCGACAGTGCCAATTGTTGCACCCTTGCCGGTCATTCAAATTGCGTTCGTTCTGTTGCTTTCAGTCCCGATGGGCAACTTTTAGCCAGTGGCAGTTGGGATAATACGATTGAGCTGTGGGAGATCCACAGACAGCCGGCAACTAAGCCGCTACGCACCCTTGCCGGTCATTCCAGCTACGTTTATTCGGTTGCCTTTGGTGAAGATGGCAAGATTTTAGCGAGTGGCAGTCGCGACGGCACGATTAAGCTATGGCAGATGGACACCTGCGACCCCGCACACACCCTGACTGGGCATTCAGGGCCGGTTTATTCGGTTGCCTTTAGTCCCGATAGTCAGACGCTTGTGAGTGGGAGTGATGACGCGACTATCAAGATTTGGCGCTGTGAGTAGTCGATTATTTCAATTGTTGATTCAGTTATTTTTTAAAATTTAAAAACCGTATATAAACACAAATAAATCCAACCTTATAAAGCCTTCTTTGTGAAAATTCTTTTTTAAATCGAAATATATATAGCAGTCGCCACTTCAGTCAGTACATAGGATAGATGAGAAGTCATTTGTTTCCGCGTTCCTATGGCAAACCCTTACAGCTATGACCTGCGACGAAAAGTGATCGAGGCAATAGAACTCAATGGTATGAAGCCAGGAGAAGCCAGTGAAGTTTTCAACATTAGTCGCAACACTATCCATACATGGTTGCAGCGTAGAGCGCAAACGGGTGACTTTAAGGCAAAAGTCAGAGAGCATCGAGGTAATAGACACAAAATCACCGACTGGGAGAAGTTTCGAGCCTTCGTGGAAATCCACGGGGACAAAACTCAGCGTGAGATGGCCGAATTCTGGTAGGACAAGATTAGCGACCGAACCATATTATGGTTAACGACATAATAGTACAGCACAGACAAGTGCATAATGACGGGCACAGTACGAGCAGGTATCATATTAGTGAAGTTTGGGTATGGGATGGGATGACAAACGAGGTGTATCCTCAGTATGCAGTTTAGCGACAACCATTAATGGATAACGATGTTGTTTTATTTCTGGCTAGTGCAGGGTTGTTGGTACTCTACCTCATTGTTTCAGCAAAGACTGAGATGGGGACAAAATGGCCTTGGCGGAAATGAATGTCTTAACCCTTGCTCCCCTAGGTTTCACTTCTTAGTTTTTATTGAATAAAAAGATGAACAATCTCTATCTTGCGAATTTAGGTGTCCCACTATTCGCCCAAAGTATTGGATATCAGATTTTGCTGCTTATTCCAATTATTATTATCGAAGCATTCATTTACCAAAAAATGCTTAAAATTAGTCAAATTAAGGCGATTTGGGTTTCTTTTGCTGTTAATATTATTTCAACAATTGCAGGAATTATAGTTCTATTGTTTTTATTGCCGTATATTGTGTCGATGTTACTGGGATATTATTATTTGCCAGTCCAGTCGGGTAATTTTCCATTTTTGCCCGTAGAAATTATGGTAACACTCATTCCCATGTTTTTCGCTTCTGTTGCTTTAGAATTTTTCGTTGGCTCCTTTTTGATAAAATCAATCAAAAACAGCCAATCATTTTGGATAGCGAATGGTTATACCTACTTGATGCTTGAGATGTTGGCTATCACCCAGCTTATCCGAGGATACATTCAAGGGCGTGGATAATAGTTGATTGACAGTACAATTACCAACTCAAGCAGCCTGAGTAGCGTTGGATTTAGCCGGTGTTGGCGAATGGGTGATTTTTTTCTCGTCGGCGTGGGTGCTGGAAACTGAAAGCCTTTACAAATTGGAATGATGTTGATGCAATAACCCTAAGCTTCATCTCCAAACTTTCTCACTGCAACATCTGCTGTTACTGCGCCCAACACTATACTAGCTTTGACAAATGAGCTAGTTGCTAATGAATTGTTTGAGACTTTGGACGAGCTAGAGGAAGTGGTCTTTCAGCACTGCTGTCAGATGCTGTTGCAGAAGAATTTGATTCGAGAACGGCACGATTAAGCTCTGGCAGATGGACACCTGCGACCCCGCACACACCCTGACTGGGCATTCAGGGCCGGTTTATTCGGTTGCCTTTAGTCCCGATAGTCAGACGCTTGTGAGTGGGAGTGATGACGCGACTATCAAGATTTGGCGCTGTGAGTAGTCGATTATTTCAATTGTTTATAAGCTTTCAATATTTTTTTAAAGTATATATAAACCTGGTTCAGTGTCAGCCCCAGGAAGAATATCACGGCTACTTTTAACACCTCTACTCTCGCACAACTGTGCAAAAGACTCTAAACTTTCTAATCTTGCTGCCAGTTCGCTCAAAGCATCTAAATATTCAGCTACAGCAATTTGGCGATGTGTCCATGTTTCATCAAATTTTGAAGAACTATAGGACATTCCAAACTCTACATCAACATTAGTTTTTTTGCCTCTGATTTGGTCAGGAGATAAAGCGCGGTCGCTGGTTGATATTTCCGTAATTCGTTCTACTCGTTCGGTTGTAATATGCTTTTCAAACCGAGAATTAGTAAAGCGATAAGCTGTAGACAAATAAGAGTTTTCTTCACTGATTAACTCATCGCCCCATCTTTCCGCGACTTGTTTAAATTTAGGGACTTCTATCGCAAGCAATTCTTTAGCTTCTTGATGCTTCCCGATTTCTAGGAGAAGATTCGCCTCTGTTGCTGTGGCTACTGCCCAACCTTGAATAGAAACATCAACATTGAGCATAATTTCAGCTTCTAATTCAGGCGTAGCTTGCATCGCTTGATTACTGAGAAATAATCGCACTCTGGAAGCTGTTTTAATGGCTTCTCTCGGTGATTCATCAGGAAACCGAGAACGATCATTTAGTTCAGCTTGTAAAGCAGCAATTTCTTTAATGAGCATTGCTTGATGAACATGGGAAATCGCTTTGGCGAGGCTTTGTTGTTTTTGCCGGCTATCTTCTACTAATAAATACAGATAGGCTAATTGTCCAGAAATAGTATCTAAGCGATTATCAATACGATTTAATCCAGCTTCAACCCGATTAAAACCTGTTATTACGCTGTTTTCAATCCGATTCAATCCAGCTTCAACTCGGTTAAAGCCTGCTTCCATTGACTGCTGAATGTGACCTAAAGTGTTTTGGATTTGGTGCAGTTTATAGCCCATATAGGCAAAGCCGGCAATGCTGACACCAAGGTTTAAAACACTTGCGCCGGCAGCAATTTGAGTTAATCTCATTACTGAGGATAAAGTTTTTTCAATACCGATTAATTTATGATAAGTAAGCCCATGACCAATAACATCAGTTCCTCCTAAGATGGGGGAAAAGGGAATACCCATTAGTTTGCTAGTTAGTCCTGGGGTTTCGGCTAAATGGCGCACAATTTGACCACCATTTTCTGTACCAGCAGCCCATCTAATAACGCTTCCGTGGCGTTTCATTGAGCCATCTAGTAAAGCTTTGATGATTTCGGGATTGTTAACTAAAAGAGTCGTATCAATTAACATTTTTTACTCTATTTATCGATTGTAAACTTCAAAGTTTCCGTAGGATTCCATTTGTAATCTACGCGATAGAAAATTAATTTTTAACCCAGCTAAGTTACGAAAAGCGTCATATCTATCGAGTTGATTGACATTAGGCTCAAATCCTTTGCTAGATTCATTTAGTTCAATAGAGACTAAGCAAATGTCATATTCTGATTTTTCTCCTGCTGAGACTGAATACTGATTGCTAATAGCGTCAACTGATTTATTAAAGTCGCTTCCAGAGTCTAGGCATAAGTAATTTGTAATTTCATAAAGCCGTTCTCCATCACCCATATCAATTTGTCCTTTTGCTTGGAGTGATTTAAGAAACTCTTCTTGTGCAGCAGAAACTACTAAAACTAAAAACTGTGGAACTGTAGGAGTTTTAACTGGAGGAGTTTGAATTGTCTGAGTTGGAACAGAGCCTCTAGGTTCTCCTCGATGAGTTAGCTGTTGTGACTGCTCCTCTTCTTGCTTCTTGGGATTGAGGAGAAAATGTACTACCGCTGCCATTCCTCCTATTGCTGCTAATTTTGCTAGTAGTGCTAAAAATTCCCTAGGCTCCATTTTTTAACTCCTGAATTTCCTTATGTTTAAAACTTACTTCACTGACGAGAACCTTCTTCTAACTTTTGACAAAGTTCTGTCGTATTATTTTTTTGAACTTCAAAATCGCGCCAAAACTGTTTTTCCTGTTCAAAGTTATCCTCAATAATCCTTAACTGTTGTTGCAAAGCACGTTCAGCTAAATTCGTAACCTCATCAACGGATTCTTCAAAGCTAGTGCTAACATAATCCAATCGTGGCTGAATCCACTTTTGTAAAATATCCCATAAGCTTCCTTTTCCTTTCTCAATTCCACTTAACCATTGTTTTGCCATTAAGTCTGGGGATGGAAGAAAAAGTTCAACATATTCAATATCTTCATAAACATTGCTAGTTACCGCTTCTTCATAATTACGGGTTACAGGACGTGTTTTTGTTCTCGTTTTTGTGCTAGCGAAACAAGAACCATCTTGATAAGATTCTGTATATTCTTCCTCTTCTGTTTTTGTGCGAGTTTCATATTCTGTTTTCGTACCAACTACTTCTGTTTGTTTAGAACGATTTTGCTTAATAGCGTCTGGAAGTTCAAAAAATTCATCAGGTAAAGTTGGCGGGTTTTGAGCTAACTTCTTGAGTAAATTACTAATGGCTGCTTTTTCAAGCTTAATTGAAGAGAGATTTGCTTCAGACAAGGATTTTTTTAATTCCTCAATTTCTGCATTACCTAATGATTCTAGAGCGTCTTCAAACTGTTTTGCTTTTCCTTGTAATAAAAACTCTGCCCTTACGGATATAGCTTGCCTCATTGTGTGATAGAGCAGACGAACATAACGCTCATCATGTTCAAGTTCTTTTTTCCCCTTATTATCATCATCCCGTACCCGCTTAACCAAATGTTCTGACTCAGAAGAAAATTTACTGAGCCTTCGACTAACATCATCATAGGCTTTAGCAATATCATCTGCTAATGCAGGTGATATAACTTCTCCTAATTTATCTCTTAGCTTAAAAGCTCCTTGATTATTCTTAAGAGCATCACGAACTGGCACAATTAGATATTTTGTTAAGTCTCCTTCTACTTCAGCGACAGCGTGAAAAACTCTAGCAAAGCCTGTAATCTCTGGGTTCTCGTTTATGAACTCAATGGGAGTCATACTATTATTCTTCTTTTTTAATCCTTCTACTAATTTTTTAAGCTTATTATCAAAAGTTTTCTTGATATTTTTTATATCTTTATGAAAATCTTGGCGAATTTTAGCGATTTTCTCTCTTTCTTGTGTAACTTGCTGTTGATTATAAATCTTTCTAGCTTCAATCAGAACATCGAGAGATTTCGCCAAAGCATCGTAATTAGCGAATACCTCCAACAAAGCAGGAAGTATTACCATTTTTGCAAATGATTCTTGAACCCGCCGATGAAAACAATCCCAAAGTTCTCTGCCACCACTCCATTCTAGGGAATAGCGGAGAATTTTTCGCATGGTTTCATCATTAATAGGTTGACCTCTTTTTACTTCTCGTTTTACTTCATAAAACCACTTCTCTAACTCCTCATTTTGATCGGTATATTCTTCAATCGTACTTGCACAGTCTCTAAAAAGGGCTTTGAGTCGTTCTAGCCGTGTTTTTGGGTCAACGATTGAAGGTTCATAAGGGGAGTTTGAACCCCAAGCACACTGAGCATAATATAAAAGACGAGCATTAAAACGCAGAACATCAGGAAGTTCTTTAAGTGATAAGACCTCTTTAATTCCCTCTCTTAACTGATCAATCCGCTCTGATAGGGGTAAATCATCCGCTCCTCGGTTATCGACCCGATTTAAGATAAAAATCATCGAATCTGTGCTTCCCTGTAAGTATTCGACCACTGTCTTTAATTCTTCCAAGAGGCGTTTTCTGTGGTCATCATCTACCTGCATATAGTCCAAAGCTACTAAATTAAAAGCTTTATTAACTTGCGTTTGGATAGTTGCTAAGTTGGCCCGGTCTTGAACTGATTTCAATCCTGGTAAATCAATCAATTCAACTCCGATTCCGTTGGGTAAACCTAGCAAAGCAGCATCACAAGCAGGTAAAAGAGGAACATGAGCGGTTATTTGTGGCGCAACATAGTCACGCTTTTTCCGCGCCGCGTGATAGGAGTGCATCACCGTGCTAATCCGCTGGTATAAATCCTCATCACTTAATCCAGTCCATTCACCAGTCTCCCAAGCAGCATCTTCCGTTTCTGCAATAATTAATTTTTGTTCTTGAGAATGTTTGATAGTTAATACACCCCCACTCATTTCTCCGGCTTCAATCGGTGCGATTTTCCGACCAATCAGCGCGTTAACAATTGTTGACTTTCCAGAAGACGTAGTTCCCAGAGTCGCAATCCGAAAACTAGGATTTTCTAACCGTTGGACGGCTTCTTCATAAACCGTTAAAAATTCCTCTAGGCAAGATTTAATCTGTGGATCATTAAAAACATCAGGGGACGCGTTGACTAAGCTAGAAACTGAGTTACCTAACTCTTTTAAGAGGTTGCGGGTGTTGTTTAACTGAGCTTCAATATTGAGTTCCACTGGATGCCCCTGTAATTAATAGTTTGGGTTAATTCCACTAAATGCTTAAAAATGTAACGGGTTGCTTTGCAGCAAATCTTCCCCATGCAGGCGAAGTCTGCCGTTAGGCGGATTCTTTTTTTTCTTCACCATCACCTTAATCTGCGGGAGAACGATTGGCAAGGGCGGTATCCCGCCACCTTCCCAGCGGTTCACCGATGGAAACGACAGTTTCAGTGCTTGGGGAAACTGCGTTTGCGTCTGTGCCGGTGTAGCCATCTCTAGCGAATTGAATAGGGCGCAAAATACCTCCCAAGCTTCCTCAATTAAGGTTAAGTGATGAGTCGCTGTATGCACCTGGTATATTTACTGATTTTTCATTTAGTCAACGACAATCAGGCTTTGAGATAACGCATAAATCTATCTATTCGCTCATTTTCTCACGTTGCAGCGCTCTGTGCTTTTCTCCTTAACACATCACAGCATCGAGTTAAATAAAGGTTTAATTTCATCACCGGCTTGTATGAATTGTTAGATGCGCCACTGCCGGCATCAAGCTGTTTAACTTTTGCAAAGTTTTGTTCTTAACGCCTTTTTCTCTGTTGCAAAAGTGAGTTTAACGATTAATTTTTTTTAGGAATAAAATCTGTTTAAGCCAAAGATCGCCTTTACGTCCCTTTTTAATCTAGCTACTGGAGGATTGAGGACACTGGGAAAAGTGTCCCTTAGAAAGAAGACAAGGCAGACAAAGCACCTTAAGTTGGGTTTAAGCGGCCTTTAAGGAAGTTCATCAGTTCTAGCCACAGTCAGCGATACCACCATGATGCAGCTCAATTCCTCCGAAAATTCTCTCAACGTCACACCTTTTTCCAATATGGGGCCGGTAACTTCTGGTGTTTCGCCTTGGCTAACTGCCTTAACTTATCCCTTGGGTCGTTTCTTGGTTCTGCCATCTTATTTTGGCCGGCTAGAGGTGAGCGGGCAAGAAAATCTACCAAAAGAAGGGCCGGTGATTTTGGCCCCCACCCACCGTTCTCGCTGGGATTCGCTGATGCTGCCTTACGCCACAGGACATCATGTCACAGGCCGGCATTTGCGATTTATGGTGACAGCAGATGAAGTTAAAGGACTGCAAGGCTGGATAATTCGGCAACTCGGTGGATTTCCCATTGATGTCAAACATCCTGGCATTTCCAGCGTGCGTCATGGTGTAGAACTGCTTCTAGATAGCCAGATGATGGTGATTTTTCCCGAAGGTGGCATTTTTCATGATGGTGAAGTTCACCCGCTAAAACCCGGACTTGCTCGGATCGCCCTGAAAGCTGAATCGACCCACCCCGGATTGGGTGTTAAAATTGTGCCGATGAGCATTCGTTACGGTCATCCCTATGCCACTTGGGGCTGCGGTGTCAGTGTTCGCATCGGTTCGCCTTTAGTGGTGGCTGATTACTGCAAGCAACATACCAAGCAAGGCGCACAACAGCTCACTGATCGCTTGGAAACCGCGATTAAAAAATTGGATAGCGAGCACCCCTCATCCCAAGCAGAGTAAGCGATAAGGAAAGGCACAGACTCAGTACCTTTTTTACAAAAATCCCAAAAGCCGGCCCTTGTAAGCGATAACCTACCGCGCCGGCATTCACCATCTGCATTTATCTGTATATGCCTGCCGGCAGACTACCCTATTATCTGCCTATGGCTTCCGCACAATGCCTTATCATCTGCGGTAGAAAAAAACAACCTTTGCAACAAATCTAATAATAAGCAAACTAGAAGATCCGCTCCAATACTTTGATAATATTGAAGTGTTCCTGCAAAAGAAAAAATCAAAATTTTGCTGAGCCTGGTTTAATGCAATAAACCACACCACGCATACCCCACTCCTTGTGAAACTGCGAGAAACGCTTCCAAGGGCAGTGTGCGTGGGTTCATTTATGGGCTGAGCCTTAAACTATTTTTCCTAGAGGTAGTAGCCTTTACTGAAAATCCCTTTCAGCAATCCTCACAGGGGCCAGTAATTCCCAGCCGGTAAAAACTGACTCAACTGCTTACCCAACAGACGTTTGATCAAATATCTGTCGGGTGGAATTATTAAAGAAGCTCCATCAAAAGTTTTGACTGTACATCAAGCGAACCCACCCTTAAAAAACAGACTAAACTAAAAAAAGATGGCTTTAAAAATATCCATTTGGTTCGTGAATTATGAATTATGAATTATCAGAACTTAATTCAAAATTCAAAGTTCAAGCTTAAAAAATATCGAAAGATTCTCGTATCTCAAATTCTAGGCCCAAAACGCCTTGCAATTTTGGAAGCGTGTCTGATTGGCTTAGTCTCTGGACTAGCGGGTGTTTTGCTCAAACAAGGGGTGGGATGGCTGGGAGGCTGGCGAGTTTATACAGCAGCCCATCTGATTCCCGCATGGTTCTTGCTCCCCAGTGTCGGAGTCGTTGGGGGGTTGCTCACCGGCTGGCTGGTAGAACGACTGGCCCCTGAGACTGCCGGCAGCGGCATTCCCCACGTCAAAGCCGCTTTAGCCGGCGTGAGTATTTCTCTAGATTGGCGGGTGGCTAGTGTCAAGCTGGTCGGCACAATTTTAGCGGTGGGTTCAGGGTTAACCTTAGGCCGGCAAGGCCCGACTGTGCAAATTGGAGCCGCTTTGGCTGCGGGGATCGGTCGTTTGATTCCCACCTCGCCCGACTACCGACGCCAACTCATTGCTTGTGGGGCGGCAGCCGGCTTAGCTGCCGGTTTCAACGCACCCATAGCCGGCGTGTTGTTTGTCGTGGAAGAACTGCTCTACGATATCTCCGGCTTTACCCTTGGCCCAGCAATTATCGCTTCCTTTATCGGTGCTGTTGTCTCCCAATTGCTGGGTGGCGATCTGAATCTTGACATCACTCAAAGCGTTTCCCAGACTCGGTTTTTAGCTCAGGAGATTCCCTGTTACGTGGTGTTGGGAATCCTGGCTGGATTGCTGGGCAGCCTGTTCACGAAATCAATAGTTGCGCTCTTATACTTCAACCGGCGCGTACTGCGTCTGAGCCTGCCGGTGCGTATCGCCCTAGCGGGGCTGGTATGTGGCCTGGTGGTGGCGATGCTACCCGAAGCCTTCCGCAACAATTCAGGTTTGCGAGAGTTCCTCCTCAGCAAAGAAGCCAACCTGACAAATATCTCCCTCGCCTTTGTCGCTCACTTCGTTCTGACCATTATCGCCGCCTCTTCAGGCGCACCGGGCGGGTTATTCGCCCCATCCCTGGTGCTGGGTTCTGCCTTGGGCCACATCGTCGGGATTTTGCAGTGGGATTGGTTCGGCATTGGGGTGCCTACCACCTACGCCCTTGCCGGCATGGGCGCATTTTTTTGTGCGGTTTGCAGAGCACCGATTACAGCCGTGGTGATTGTTTTTGAAATTACTACCGATTTTAAACTGGTGCTGCCTTTAATGATTGGCTCTATAGTGGCTTATTTGGTGGCAGAAAAGGTAGAGAAGGAATCCCTTTATGACCGGCTACTAGAATTTAATGGCATTAATTTGAAAAAGGAAAAGCCGGCAGATGGGATTTTGGCTGAGCTGTCGGCGTCGGATGTCATGCAGCGCCGTGTGGAAACGCTATCGAGCCAAATGAACTTGGATGAAGTGATGCAGGCGTTTTCCCGCTCTCACCACCGGGGCTTTCCGGTGGTCGATAATGGCAAGCTGGTGGGGATTGTTACCCAAACAGACTTGGCAAACACCGGCAAGCGCCAGTTGCCCGGAAATACGCCTTTGAACGAGTTCATGACGCCACAGCCGGTGACAGTGAGACCTGTGGATACCTTAAGTGAGGTACTGTACCGGCTCAATCGCTACAATCTCAGCCGACTGCCGGTGACGGAGGGGCGAAAGCTGGTGGGGATTATCACGCGCAGCGATATTATTCGCGCAGAGTCAGACAAACTGACTGGTGAAAAGGCTCAGGTTGGCCCTCATCCTGAGCCTTCTTATGTGGTTTACCAAACGCGAGCACCGGCGACGGGTAAAGGTCGGCTGCTGGTGCCTTTGGCCAACCCGCAAACCGCCCCAGCCTTATTGCGTCTGGCGGCGGCAATGGCCCACGAGCGCAACTATGAAATTGAGTGCCTTCAGGTAATGCTGGTATCTCGCCATAGTTCGCCGGCTGAGACGCCGGTGAGAACCGTCAAAAGTCGCCGGATGCTGCGTGAGGCTGAGCGGATCGGGCGAGATTGGGACGTGCCGGTGCATACCCAGGTGCGCGTCGCCCATGATGTAGCCCAGGCAATTTTAGAAACCATTAAGGAGCGACACATCGATTTAATTTTGATGGGGTGGAAAGGCAACACATCCACTCCCGGTCGGATTTTTGGCGATTCTGTAGATACGCTAATCCGGCAGGCGGCATGCGATGTGGTGTTGGTGAAATGGGGTGAGAAAAGCCGGCGAAAGCTTGAAATCTTCAACCAGCCAGCAATCCCCCACGCAACACTCAGCACTCAAAACTCAGCACTTTCTTTAAATCGCTGGCTGGTGCCGATGGCCGGCGGCCCGAATTCTCAGCGTGCGGTGCAATTACTGCCGGCTTTGGTCGCAATTAGTGCGAAACCAGAAATCCGCCTGTGTCAGGTTTGTCAGTCGTCGGCTGGGAAATTTGATACAACGTTATTGGATAATGCCTCGAAGTTTCTAGATCGGCAATTGAATGTGCCGGTGATTTCGATGCCGGTGTGTGCGAATTCTGTATCTGAAGCCTTAATAGATTTAGCGCACAAGGATCAGTGCGATGTGATTGTTTTAGGGGCAAGCCGAGAGGGTTTATTGCAGCAAGTTATTAAAGGAAATATTCCCGAAGCAATCACGCGAGGTTGTGATTGCACGGTGATGCTGGTAAGAGGTGCAAGCGCGTAGAGTGCGTGACTCATGCACCCTCCTAAGAAGTGAACTATTCATTTGATCCCTTCACTTCGTAGTAACTCGTGTAATTGCGGTACAAGTGCCGGCAGGTGATTTTGAATCGTATTCCAAACTCGTCTCATATTCATACCAATTTAAATTGAATAATCGACAGATGTGATAAAGTGAGAATCGCCGTTTACCCCTGTGTCGAGATGGTTGGAGTCACCTCAATAGACGTGCAGGAAAGTTTAGAGAATCTGGCACAAAGGTTGCGTCAAGCCGAGACAGCAACCATCAAAGAACGATTGCAAGTGCTCTACTGGCTCAAACAAGATAATCCACCCAGTATTAGTGCAATTGCCAAAGCCATGGGGAAACATCGCAGCACACTACAAACGTGGTTATCGATGTACCGATACGGGGGAGTGGAAGCGATGCTGGAAATTAAGAAATCCCCAGGAGGGGTACGAGTGATTCCGCAATGGGCAGAAGCGGCGTTGGCCAAGCGCTTACAACAGCCAAATCATGGATTTAGCAGCTATGGAGAAGTACAGCAATGGCTTTTGGAAACTCTGGGGGTAGAAGCACAGTATCATGCGGTGTACCAGATGACCCGTTATCGACTCAAAGCCAAACTCAAGGTCGCCCGTCCGCAAAATTACAAGCAAAATAGTCAACAGCGTTCTGCATTTAAAAAAACCTTGCCGATGACCTTGCGCTGTTGAGCCAGCACGCTCGGCTAGTGGGGCAGGCTCAGCAAGAGATTCGCTACTTTGCACAAGATGAGAGTCGCTTTGGACTTAAAACCATCTGTGGACGATTAATTACAGCTTGCGGAGTCAAACCCATTGGACAGTGGCAATGGTTGTTCAAGGCATTCTGGCTCTACGGTGCCGTAGAACCGGCAACGGGAGAGTCTTTCTTCCTGCAATTTTCTCATGTTGATACCCAGTGCTATCAACGGTTTTTGGATGAGTTTTCCCAAGCCTATCGAAATAGTCTCAATATTCTTCAAGTCGATAATGGACGGTTTGACACAAGCAAAAACTTGATTGTGCCAGAGAATGTCATTTTGTTGTTTCAACCACCTTATTGTCCAGCGCTAAATCCTATTGAACGGTTATGGGAACATCTCAAGGCTAACCTCAAGTGGGCGTCGTTCCAAACCCTGGCTCAACTGCAAACCAAAGTGGATCAACTCTTGGCGCAGTTAACACCTGAAATGATTGCTTCCATCACAGGTTATTCCTTCATCTTGGATGCCTTATCTGTCGTTAACTCCTTTTAAATTGGTATCACTTGAAAATATTCGTGAGCCATCACATTTCTCATGTTTCCCATCAGCCGCCAGGGAATGTGAGGGTAACGGTTTTGCAAAGCCAAAGGGACATTGACAGCCGCCTCATCAATGATGATAAAACAGTAGAGAATGGCTCCTGAAATCGCTTCATCTGCCTCAAATTCCTCAAACGTCTTCTGCTCTGTTAAACGTTGAATTCTGGCAATCGCATCGATAATATCCAGAATCCGTAGAGGCCATTCTCTAGTAGGCACGAATTGCCTCCTTAATCACTCGCTCCCGTAATTCTTTCCTCAAAGCGTTTCGGGTTCCCATTTCAACAGAGCATCCCAAGACATCCTCTAAGAAAAACCGCACTTTGCTAAATTCAAACAGTCCAATAGAGTTTTCATCTTCAAACTCTACTAAGAAATCTACATCACTATCTGGGCCGGCTTCATCCCGCGCCACTGAACCAAATAGCTCTAAAGATTTTACTCCTAAAGCTTTTAATTCGTCTTTATGGGCTGCTAAAGTTGCGATGACTTCGTCGCGTTTCATAGGATTTTCTCGAGGTAATTTTATGGATAATTTTTTAAAAGCTGAGATTAGGGGATTTGGAAGGCTGCCGGCTGTGCAGAAACATTTACAGGACGAGTGACTGCTGTTTCTAGTTATAAACTAACTCAAGAGCAGGGAAGAAATTTTGCAGGGCTGAACGCGAATGCCTTACTGAATTCGCTAAAATGAGCGATGAGCGAACGGGAATTTTGAGCGAATGGAAGATATTAAAGCAGAATTAGAGGAAATGCTGGATGAGGCTGAGTGGAACTGGCTGCAGCCTCATGCTGATCGGCAAGCGTTGGTTGTGGTGGGGCAAGAGCTAGACTTGATTGACGTGGGAGTGGCAATTGCTAGTGATAACGTTCAGTCTGTACAGCATTGGCTGGGTGAGCAATTGATTTACAAACCATCACCTGAGCAAGTAGCAAACTGGAACGTGAACCGCAGCAAACGCTTTAATACGTTAATTGTGCAGCCTTTTGTTTTGGTTCAAGAATTGGCGGCTGCTTGAGGGGTGATAAAGGTTCAGCCGGCATTCTTAGCCGGCACAGACGCTTCAACGGTTTCTGTTGACGGATTGGGAAGGCGGTAAAACCTTGCTGAATGTTGAACCTGTACGGCCTGTTGCCACCCACAGAACCGCTCTGGCTCCATCTCGGAGTGTTTTTTCAATCGGTTCTGGCGGTCGTCCAGAAGGCACCGGCATCGGTTTGAAGGCGATTCCCCGACTTCCGAATATAATTTCTCCAATGACCGTAGCTCGCCTCATGTGGTCATCGGAGGTAATTAAATAAACACTTTTAATGCCTCTGGCTTGAAATTCATCAACCAGGGTGGTGAAGTTGGTGACGGTGTCTATCGCGCGATCATCTAAATGCAGCCGGCTCAGATCGATTCCTGCTTCTGAAAACACCCATTCTGCATACTCTGGGTTGCTCCCGCTAGAAACCCAAATATCCATTTCAGGATGCTCGTTTGCCAATTCTGCCGCAAAAATTTCTCGCTCTTTCGCGCCACCCAATACTAATAATGCTTGGGGTGTACTGAAGTTATTTTGCAACTGCCGGTAGCCAATCCAACACACAACAGAAACTCCTAGTAACCAGCATAAAACCGATCTGCCTCTAGACCACATAGAGACGGAGCGTAACGAGTCTCTGGAACGTCGGTGACGTTTAGGGTTTGGACAGATCCTCAAAAGCATATACAAAAATCATATATAACACTGCACCCAGAACCGCCCTTTATAGCCGGCGGCTTCAGAGCGCTTCCTGAACTCCCTTCTAAGCAGATCCACTCAAATCAGGGAATTTGTCACATAAAGCTTAGCAGATAACGGGATTGGCCGGGATCGAACCGGCGGCCTAGCGCTTCAGATTTGCGTGAGTTTCTTCACTCTCTGGACTATTCCTTCACCATAGGCTATAAACCCTTAGGTGGTGGCCGTTGTGTTTAAGGAGGTTTGAATTTTGTAGAGCATACTTTCGTGAACGTAAGGGTGAATGAAGGATAAAAACCGTTTTCCTTCTTTGGTGCCCATTCTGAGCCGGTAAGTTTCGTGACTTTTACTTAACCCCCACTTAAACCCCCACACGTCTGAGAAATAAGAAACGATGATCTCACTCTCTTCTTTGGAAAGATAAGTATTTAGGCTAATTTCCAGCGCATGAACTTTACCGTTTTTTTTCTTGAAGGATTTAGAACCGCGATCTATAAACCAAATCGCTATTCCTTGGGGAGTTAAAAGGTTCAAAAACTTTCGTGTGATTGTTTTCGTTCCACCCCGATATAACTTTTTCACCAAAACCCGCGTTAAAGGAATTAACTTGGGTTCTATGCGAATCAGTTCTTCTCCTTCTTTTCCCTGCACCCTTTGTAAACTTACGGGTCTTCTAGTTATGGTTTCGAGAACTTCTTTTTTATAAAGAATGTAGCTCTCTAATTTAGATGAGTTCAGAATAAAGAAGTTATTTTGGCTTCTTCTTCCCTCACCTAATAACACTCCAACCAGAATTCCTCTCTGCTCTACTTTTGATAAGACATGATAGTCTATCTTTTTTGACTCCTTAAAACCAGTCTCTGCACCTTCCAAAGCGTTTTGAGTTTTGAGCTTCAATTTTTAAGTTTTAAATTCACCCATTACTCAGCACTGTCTTTGGCTTGGCTCAAGATTACCTTATCTGTTGCCAGAGGTAGGCTTCCTTGAATTTGACCACATTCACGCCTGGAGTTTCCCCCAAGGTGCCCGATTTTCAGGAGGCGCTCGCTCTATCCAACTGAGCTACAACCCCAAATACAGAACTATGATAGCAGTTTTTGGAGATGAGTTTTTGTTAATTTTTCACTTTTAAGAAGAGTGCCAAGTTTCTTCCCAAGGGCCACCGCCTGTTTCGAGTCCGCAGACAGAACTGGTGGCTTTCAGGATCGGTTGCGATTGACCGGCTGAAAGTTCGCTCAGTTGCAGGCTAAGCTGACCGTGCATGGTGTCGCGGCAGCAGAAGATTAAGCCTTGTTCGGTGGGTGCCCTTAGTGGTGTGCCGGCCCGATCTGTGGTGCCGGTCAGTTCAATCGCGTAGTGGGCATTTCTTGCTTGCATCTGCCAATTACCCCAAGGTTCTATCTTCCAAGAAACTTGGGAGTTCCAGGGCACAAATTCATAAAATTTGCCTTGATAATGCAAGCCTATCATCGCGACTGATTCCATCCACCACAGCACGCCGCGCCGGCCTCCACCGGCTGTTAAGGCGAGATCGGGTTCATTGTCAAAGCAGTTGCAATTCAGCCAAAACCATTTTTGCGGGAAAGACCGGCCCCAGTTTTTTTCACTATAGGCGGGCGCGTCGGTGAATTCGTAGCGCCGGCCATTCCAATCGATCCAGCCGGTGGCCAACCCGTGTGCCATCAAAATTTGCCATCCGGGTTCAAAAATGGGGAAATAAGACAGCCAGCCGGCAGTTGATTGTTGCGGGCTGCCGGTGTTGCCCCAGCCGTACACTGGTTTTATTTCGTACTGCCACTGTGCTAAGTTTCCACTGCCGGGATCGCGAAGAATTCCTTGATGCCACGTGGCGGTTCCTTGATAACCTTCTTGAATGTGATGCTCAAATTCTGCCGGCTCTAAGTAAAGCGGAGGGGTGTTTAAGTCGGTTTTGCCCCAATGTCCCAGTCCCAAGGCATCTCGCCATCCCCAAAATCGATCCGTTGCGGGAAAGGTGCGGCAAAGATAGCTATCATCAGGGCCGAGAATTTGGGCTGCGCCGCCACTGTGGGGTGTACCACCGGCAGGATCTTCTATTGAGTACATGAAGGCGAAGGTTTGATTGTCTGCCGGCAGGGTGACGCGGTAATACCAACCTTCAAAAAATCGCTGACTGGTGCCGTCCCATTGATAGCCACTATGAGGGGTTTGGAGATTAACCATAGACTTATTCGTTGATTGCTCGCAACTTTACCTGAGTTGGTATCTCGTTGGCTTAGTTGCTTAATAAGTGTTTTTACGAAATTATTGATAATTCGCGGTCTGCTTCATATTTATACATGATTTTTGTAGAGAAAACCACTTACGAAATCTTGGCGAAGGGTGTTTAAATGGTGAAATACCTGTCTGCCGGCGCTTGACATAATTTTCTTGATTTGTTCTCACTCATTTTTAGTTAGAGCCGGCACTCACACCTCAGCAAAGCTCTAATTGATATGACTTACAAAATTGAACCTGACAGTTTCCTGAATAATTTAAACCAAGTGGCGCAAGTTCGTGCTGAAGTTGCGGGTTGTTTGGGCAGAATTGCTGACACAATCGAGCAAGCAGAATTAGAAGGAAAACAGAATTCTGGGGGGCTTGGTTTAGAGCAAGAAATCGAGGATATTAAGGTTGCCGGTGAAAATTTACGAACGGGAGTATTTCGGCTTTTAGTCTTGGGGGATATGAAACGGGGCAAAAGCACTTTTTTAAATGCTTTAATTGGTGAAAATGTCTTGCCCAGCGATGTCAATCCTTGTACAGCGCTGTTAACAATTTTACGATTTGGCCCAGAAAAGAAAGTTACACTTTATTTTAATGATGGGAAGCCGGCACAACAATTAGACTTTAAAAGCTTTAAACAGAACTATACGATTGATCCGGCTGAAGCCAAGCGGCTAGAACAAGAGAAAAAACAAGCCTTTCCAGATGTTGACTGTGCGGTGGTAGAATATCCCCTGCCTCTGTTAGAAAAAGGTATTGAAATTGTTGATAGTCCGGGGCTGAATGATACAGAGGCGCGAAACGAGTTATCCCTTGGTTATATTAATAATTGTCATGCAATTCTTTTTGTGTTGAGAGCCTCGCAACCTTGTACTCTTGGAGAGCGCCGGTATTTAGAAAATTATATCAAAGGTCGCGGGTTAACTGTCTTCTTTTTAATTAATGCGTGGGATCAGGTGCGCGAGAGTTTAATCGATCCGGATGATACGGAAGAACTGGAAGAATCTGAGACAAAACTGCGGCGAGTTTTCAAAGCAAACTTAGCAGAATACTGCCAAGTCGAAGGACATGATATTTACGATGAACGAGTGTTTGAAGTTTCTGCGCTGAAAGCTTTACGCAAACGCTTAAAAAATCTTTCGGCGTCTTTAGAAGGAACCGGCTTTTCCGAGTTTATGGGCGCACTCAACACATTTTTGACGAAAGAACGGGCGGTTTCTGAATTGCGGCAGGTGAGAACCTTAGCGCGTCAAACTTCCTCTCATGTTCAAGAAGCAATTGAACGCCGGATTCCCTTGCTGGATCAAGATGTCAATGAATTAAAAAATAAAATTAGCTCTGTTGAGCCAGAATTTAAAATCTTGACAGAAATTCGGGATAAATTTCAGGAAGAAATCAAAAATACTCGCGATCTCAAAGCAAAAACGGTTGCAGATTCTTTCCGTACTTATGTGTTGAATTTGGGTAACACCTTTGAATCAGATTTTTTACGCTATCAACCAGAGTTAAAGTTAACTGATTTCTTTGATGGAGACAAACGGGAAGCATTTAATACATCGCTGCAACAGGCATTTGAGCAATATATCAGTGATAAATTGGCTGATTGGAGTCTCACGGCTGAGCAAGAAATGACTGCTGCCTTTGCCCAATTATCCAGAAGTGCGGCAAATTATGGGGCTTCTTATAGCCAGGTGACGGATAAGATTACGGAGAAGTTAACCGGGCAAAAAGTACAAGCCGGCACCCATAATTCAACGGAGGATAAATCACCGGGATGGGCGAAATGGGCGATGGGATTATTTTCTCTCTCAACCGGCAATATTGCTGGGGTAGCAATGGCAGGTGCCGGTTTTGATTGGAAAAGCATTCTCCTCAATTATTTTACGGTAATTGGTTTGAGCAGCATCATTGTTGCGGTTTTTCCAGCTGCAATGATTTTTGGGCCGGTGGGGCTTGCTTTATTAGGCTTAGGTGTGGGTTTTTTCCAAGCCGATCAAGCGCGGAAGGAAGTCGTTAAAGCAGCGAGAAAAGAGTTAGTTAAACATCTGCCACAAGTTGCCCAAGAACAATGGCAGCCAGTTTATGATGCGGTTAAAGAGTGTTTTGATGTGTATGAGCGGGAAGTGACTAAACGGGTGAATGATGATATTAATTCCCGCAAAGCTGAACTGGATAATTTACTGCAACAAAAACAATCCCGTGAAATCAACCGAAGTGCGGAACTCGAACGTTTGAAAAAACTGGAAACGGATGTTTCTACTGAGTCTCATAAAATTGAGATTGTGTATAAAGATTTACTGAAGTTTATCGACTGAAGTTTTTCTAATGCCTTTTGTTTGAGTTGAGTTTGTATTAAAAAATGAGGACTTTTTTATGAAACTGTGCCGGCATCTTCAACAGAAAGCTTGCTTAATTAACACCGTCTTGTGTTGTTATCTGGGAGCATCATCGTTTTCTGTTAATGCACAGACAGCGACTCCAAAAAGTTTTGCCGATTGGTGTTTGAGTAAAGAAAGTCTGACTCCAGAGACAAAACATACAGTTGATGTGCTTTTGAAGAAGGCCGGCACTTCTGATTGTAACGAGGCTAACCAAGAGCTTTCAACCACGACTGGCCTCATCCTTGACAACAATCAAATCAGTGAACTCAAACCCTTAAGTTCCCTGACCAACCTGACAATCCTCGACCTCGGCAACAATCAAATCAGTGATATCAAACCCTTAAGTTCCCTGATCAACCTGACAATCCTCAGCCTCAACAACAATCAAATCAGTGATATCAAACCCTTAAGTTCCCTGACCAACCTGACTGGCCTCATCCTTGACAACAATCAAATCAGTGAACTCAAACCCTTAAGTTCCCTGACCAACCTGACTGGCCTCAGCCTCGGCAACAATCAAATCAGTGAACTCAAACCCTTAAGTTCCCTGACCAACCTGACAATCCTCAGCCTCAACAACAATCAAATCAGTGAACTCAAACCCTTAAGTTCCCTGACCAACCTGACTCGCCTCGGGCTTGAGAACAATCAAATCAGTGAACTCGAACCCTTAAGTTCCCTGACCAACCTGACTGGCCTCAACCTCAGCAACAATCAAATCAGTGAACTCAAACCCTTAAGTTCCCTGACCAACCTGACTGGCCTCGGGCTTGAGAACAATCAAATCAGTGAACTCAAATTCTTAAGTTCCCTGACCAACCTGACTTTCCTCAACCTCAGCAACAATCAAATCAGTGACCTTAAATCTTTGAATTCCCTAACCAATCTGAAAGAAATCCAACTCGACAACAATCCAATGCTCACAAATCAAACTTGTCCAGTTAAGCCAGAATCTATCTGTAGATTTTAAACTACTAAGATTTAAGGTTCGATTGCTCTTTGTGGGAACTGTCACGAAATCAAGCCGATGATTAACTTTTTCAATGTGCGTAGAGAGTATTTAGATGAATAAATCTCAGTATCTGATGCAGAAAATCTTCTTAGCCGGCCTAGTTGTCCCTCTGTTTCTAGGAGGATCATCGTTTTCTGTTAATGCACAAACAGCCACTCCAAAAAGTTTTGCGGATTGGTGTTTGAGTAAAGAAAGTCTGACTCCAGAGACAAAACATACTGTTGATGTGCTTTTGGAGAAGGCCGGCACTTCTGATTGCACTCAGGCTAACCAGAAGCTTTCAACTCTCGGAATACTCGACCTCGGCTACAAACAAATCAGAGAACTCAAACCCTTGAGTTCCCTGACTAACCTGACTGAACTCCACCTCTCCGGCAATCAAATCAGCGATCTCAAACCCTTGAGGAGCTTAACCAACGTGACTATCCTCAGCCTCGGCAACAATCAAATCAGCGATGTTCAACCCTTAAGCGCTCTGACCGACCTAAAGATCCTTGGACTCTGGAATAATCAAATCAGCGATCTTAAACCGTTGAACACTCTGACTAACCTAACTGGCCTCGACCTTTCTGGCAATCAAATTAGAGAACTCACATCCTTAAGTAGCCTAACCAACCTGACTAGCCTTTGGCTTCAAAACAATCAAATCAGAGAACTCAAACCCTTGACGAACCTGACGAACCTGAAGAACCTCATGCTTCAGAACAATCAAGTTAGAGACCTCATACCTTTGAACAACCTAACCAACCTGACTTACCTCAACCTCTCCGGCAATCAAATCAGAGAACTTACACCTTTAAGGAGGCTGACTAAATTGATGTTTCTCTCCCTAGATAACAATCCAATGCTCACCAATAAAACTTGTCCTGTGAAGCCAGAGTCCATCTGTAAATTTTGAACTGATCAATTTCTTGTTCGATTGATGTCTGTGAGAAATGTCACTCAATTTAGTTAGCGATAATTTTTTCAAGGCGCGTAGAGAGGCTTTTGATGAATAGATACCAGCATCTAATACACAAAATCTTCTTCGCCGACCTAGTTGTCCCTCTGTTTCTAGGAAGCTCATCTTTTCTTGTCAATGCACAGACAACAACACCGAAAAGTTTTGCGGATTGGTGTTTGAGTAAAGAAAGTCTGACTCCAGAGACAAAACATACTGTTGATGCGCTTTTGGAGCTGGCCGGCACTTCTGATTGCACTCAGGCTAACCAGACGCTTTCAACTCTGCAGCAGCTCAACCTCGGCAACAAACAAATCAGAGAACTCCAACCCTTGAGTTCCCTGACCAACCTAACTATCCTCAACCTCTCGCAAAATCAAATCAGTGATCTTAAACCCTTGAGTGCTCTGACTAATTTGGCTGACCTCGCACTCGACGAGAATCAAATCAGTGATCTTAAACCCTTGAACACCCTAACCAACCTGACTTCCCTCGGCCTCGACGAGAATCAAATCAGTGATCTTAAACCCTTGAGCACCCTAACCAACCTGACTTCCCTCAGCATCAGTTTCAATCAAATCAGCGATATCCAACCCTTGAGCACCCTAACTAACCTGACCGGTCTCTGGCTCTGGAATAATCAAATCAGTGATCTCAAATCCTTGAAGAACCTGACCAACCTGACTACCCTCAACCTCTCCGACAATCAAATCACTGAACTCAAACCCTTAAGCACCCTGACCAACCTGACTTACCTTGAACTCTCCGACAATCAAATTACTGAACTCAAACCCCTGAGTACCCTGACTAACCTGGCTTACCTTTACCTCGACAACAATCAAATCAGCGATCTCAAACCCTTGAGCACCCTGACTAGTTTGACTTACGTTGAACTCCATAACAATCAAATCAGCGATCTCAAACCCTTGAACACCCTGACTAAGCTAACTTTCCTGGAACTTTGGAACAATCAAATTAGCGATCTCCAACCTTTAACCACCTTGACTAAGCTGACTTTCCTCTACATCTGGAATAATCAAATCCAAGAACTCAAACCCCTAAGCACTCTAATCAACCTGACTACTCTCTATCTTGACAACAATCAAATTAGCGATCTTAAACCGTTGAGCGCTCTAACTAACCTGACTGACCTCAAGCTCTCTGACAATGAAATCCGAGATATCCAACCCTTGAGTACCCTGACTAAGCTTACTGAACTCAATCTAAAGAACAATCCAATGCTCACAAATAAAACTTGTCCTCTGAAGCCAGAGTCTATCTGTATTTTCTAAACAGGTGCTAATATTTAATGTTGAATTATTATTTATAGAAAATCCAAAGTTGATCTGGTAAGTTTTCAAAAGTATGAATGGAGTATTAAATGAATAGATTCGATTCTTTTATGCACAAAATTTACTTAATCGGCCTGCTTGTCTCTCTGTTTGTAGGAGACTCATCTTTTCCTGTTGATGCACAGACAGCAACGCCAAAAAGTTTTGCGGATTGGTGTTTGAGTAAACAAAGTCTGACTCCAGAGACAAAACATACTGTTGATGTGCTTTTGGAGAAGGCCGGCACTTCTGATTGCACTCAGGCGAACCAGAAGCTTTCAACTCTCCAAGAACTCGACCTGGACAACAAACAAATCAGTGATCTCAAACCCTTAAGTTCCCTGACCAATCTAACTATCCTCTACGTCAACAACAATCAAATCAGCGACATCCAACCCCTGAGTACCCTGGCTAACCTAACTATCCTCAGCCTGTGGAACAATCAAATCAGCGACATCCAACCCTTAAGGAACCTGACCAACCTGACTGACCTCAGGCTGTGGAACAATCAAATCAGCGACATCCAACCCTTGAGCACCCTGACCAACCTCACTTTTCTTGGCCTCTCGAACAATCAAATCAGTGACCTAAAACCCTTGATCGCCCTAACCAACCTGACTACCCTCGGCCTCGACAACAATCAGATCAGCGACATCCAACTCTTGAGCACCCTGACCAACCTGGCTACCCTCGACCTAGGCAACAATCAAATTAGAGAACTTGAACCCTTAAGCACCCTGACCAACCTGACTTACCTTGACCTCTCCGACAATCAAATCAGTGAGTTCAAACCTCTGAGTACCCTAACGAACCTGGCTTCCCTTTACCTCGAAAACAATCAAATCAGCGATCTTAAACCCTTGAGCGCTCTGACTAACCTGACTTATCTTTACCTTGACAACAATCAAATCAGAGAACTCAAACCTTTGAGTGATCTAACTAACCTGACTTATCTTTACCTCGACAACAATCAAATCAGCGATCTCAAACCTTTAAGCACTCTAATTAACCTAACTTCCCTTAGACTCGACAACAATCAAATCAGCGATCTCAAACCTTTGAACACTCTAACTAACCTGCCTTATCTCGACCTTGACAACAATCAAATTAGCGATCTCAAACCGTTGAATACTCTAACTAACCTGACTTATCTCTACCTCGACAACAATCAAATCAGCGACCTTAAACCTTTGAGTACCCTGACCAAGCTTATTGAACTCAACCTAATGAACAATCCATTGTTTAAAAATAAAACTTGTCCTGTGAAGCCAGAATCTATTTGTGGCTTCTAAATTGCTAATATTTAAGGCTCGATTACTCTTTGTGAAAAATGCACGGAATCGACCTAGTGGTTATTTTTTTAAGCATGAAGAAAGGATTTAAATGAATAAGATAAAGCATTTTAGACACAAAATTTACTTAACCGGCCTGCTTGTCTCTCTGTTTGTAGGAGGCTCATCTTTTCCTATTGATGCACAGACAGCAACGCCAAAAAGTTTTGCGGATTGGTGTTTGAGTAAACAAAGTCTTCCGCCAGAGACAAAACATACTGTTGATGTGCTTTTAGAGAAGGCCGGCACTTCTGATTGCACTCAGGCTAACCAGACATTTTCAAAACTTACAGAACTCCATCTATTAGACATTAAAATTAGTGACCTCAAACCCGTCAGTTCTCTGACTAACCTGACTGATCTCTTCGTCGGCCTCAATCAAATCAGTGACCTTAAACCCTTAAGTTCCCTGACGAATCTGACTCGGCTTGGCCTCAACAGTAATCAAATCAGCGACCTTAAACCCCTAAGTTCCCTGACTAATTTGACTGAACTCAGCCTCAACAACAATCAAATCAGCGATATCAAACCCTTGAGTTCCCTGACCAACTTGACTAGCCTTAGCCTCTCAAACAATCAAATTGCAGGTCTCCAACCCTTGAAAAACCTAACCAACCTGAGTGAACTTAGTTTTTCCTACAATCAAATTACTGACCTGGAACCCTTGAGCAATCTTATTAACTTAGTTAGCCTCAGCCTTTCAAGCAATCAAATCAAAGAACTCCAGCCCTTGAGTACCCTGACCAAGCTGAGTGAACTCTACCTCGCCGGCAATCAAATTACTGAACTCCAACCCTTGAACACTTTGACTAACCTGACTAGCCTTAGCCTCTCGACCAATCAAATCAGTGAACTCCAACCCTTGAGCAACTTAATTAACCTGACTAACCTCTACCTCAGCCAAAATCAAATCGCAGAACTCAAACCCTTAATGAGCCTGACTAACCTGAATACCCTCTGGCTTGAAGAAAATCAAATTAGAGAAGTTCAGCCCTTGAGTTCCTTAATCAACCTGAGTGAACTCTACCTCACGGACAATCAAATTACTGAAGTCCAAACCTTGAGGAACCTAACTAACCTGACTAGCCTCTACCTGGAAAACAATCCAAGAATCACAAATAAAACTTGTCCTGTGAAACCAGAGTTTATCTGTAGATTTTAAGCTTTTAACAGCTATTGCTTGAGATATTTGGAGTCTACCTATAAAAAGCAATCTTATGCAACAATCGGCACCGACTCAAACCCTTCTTAATCATCTTAAGTCCGCACTTGGCGTACTAGAACTCGATAAAAACTCACAGCTTTATCGAGATGCGCTTTCTATCTGCGACTATCTTGACAAACCAAGCTTTCGGATTTCTGTTTTTGGCCCGTTTAATTACGGGAAATCAACACTGCTGAATGCCATCCTAGGAAATCGAGCGCTTCCTATTGATCTCATTCCCACAACCGGCGCGGCAATTACGATTAAATATGGAAATGAGCTACAAACGCGAATTACGCTAAAAGATGGGACTGAAATTAATGAAAAAGGAACAGATGTTTTAAAACAGTTTGCAATTCTAGATGATGAAAGACGAATGCGGAATGATGTCACCTCTGTAGAGGTGTTTTGTCCTCATCCATTTCTGCAAGCCGGTGTTGAGTTATTAGATTTGCCGGGAACGAATGATCGGGAAGCACAGGATAACTTGGTGCGCGACCAGCTTTTAACGGCAGATTTGGTGATTCAGGTGCTAGATGCTCGCAAGTTAATGACATTAGGCGAGCGGGAGAACTTGAGAGATTGGTTGTTGGATCGAGGAATTAAAACGGTTGTTTTTGTTGTTAACTTCTTGAATTTACTAGAAGCTGAAGAGCAAAAACAAATTTACAGCCGGCTCTTATTTGTGGCTGAAAGCTTTCGCTCTGAACTACCGAATAATCTCAGCAATTTATACCGCGTTGATGCGCTGCCGGCACTGAGAGCGAGATTGAAAGGAGACACCTCAGCCGCACAGACAACCGGACTGACCATGTTTGAATCTGCCTTGCAAAATATCGTAGCTATGCAAGAAGATAAAACGGCTGTTCGGTTGCCTCGTGTCTTAGCAATAGCCGCTCAAATTCAGCAAGCTTTGCAAACAAAGATGCGAGAGATTAATACAGAATTAGAATCGGCAGAACAAAAGCGCAAAGCTAAACTTGAAATTAAGCAAAAAGCACAGAATTTAATTAAAAAAGGTTTTCAAGATAGCAATTTGGAGATGCAGAGTTGGTTAAACTTGTCAAATCTTTTATCAAGATACCAATCCGATCTAATTTCAGCACTGCAGAAAGGTGAATTTAGAACTTGGGAAAGGGGGTCTTTTAAGCAGGCACTCGTAGATTATCAGCAGGCGATTGTAAAATGGGTCAATCAAGCCTGTGAATTCTTCAATAAAGAGCAGCCGGCTGGTTTACTGATTTCATTTCCTGGCGATCCGCAAGTTATTTTACCCAATCCACCTCCCAATTCTAAATCATCAAATAGTGCAGCGCCGGTTGCTTTAGCAACTGGACTCGGTTGGGTTTTAGGCGGGCCGGTGGGTGCAGCCGTTGTGGGCGGTGCCACTTATTTTCTCAATCAAAATACTGACCCAAAAAACCCTGAAAGCTCAGATTCCTATTTAAATCAGGTACAAGAAGCTTATGCCAATGCTGCGAGAGAGTATCTCACACTTTTTAGTACGCAAGCATTATCGGCGTTGAGTGAATATGAGCGAAAGGCAGACAGGGTCATTAATTTTCAAATTGCTGAAGAACCGGCAGATATAACCAGCCGGCAACATCAGCAGCAGTTATTGCAAAGCTTGCTGGATAATTTGACTGAAGAATTAGAGACGCTAAGACAGCCTTGAGTTAAATCAAATTGAAATTATAAAAAATTTAATAAATAACCTTTAATTTGAGAAAATACATTTATCTGGAATTGCCCGTGCCAAAAATCTGGAAAATCAGCCAAAAATACCCAGTCTGTAAATTTTTCCTGACAATTCTAGATCCCCAAATCCCAGCCTCTTCTTAAAAAACTATGAAAAAACTCATTAACAATCCCGACAATGTTGTACGAGAAAGCCTGGAAGGCATGGCAATCGCACATCCAGATTTGATCAAAATCCATTTTGATCCTCACTTCGTCTACCGCACAGATGCCCCTATTCAAAACAAAGTAGCCCTGATTTCCGGCGGGGGTAGCGGACACGAACCGATGCACACCGGCTTTGTTGGGATGGGAATGTTAGACGCCGCTTGTCCTGGTGAAGTTTTTACTTCTCCAACTCCTGATCAAATGCTAGAAGCCGCAAAAATGGTGAATAGTGGTGTCGGTATCCTCAACATCGTTAAAAACTACTCAGGCGATGTGATGAACTTCGAGATGGCAGCCGAACTCGCCTACTCAGAAGGCATCCCAATTCTTAACATTTTGATAGATGATGATATTGCCGTCAAAGATTCACTTTATACCCAAGGACGTAGAGGAGTTGGTACAACAATACTTGCAGAAAAAATATGCGGTGCTGCTGCTGAAGCCGGTTACAATTTACAGCAAATTGCCGATCTTTGCCGGCACGTTAACCTTAACGGACGTAGCATGGGAATGGCATTAACGTCTTGCACAGTGCCGGCAAAAGGCAGTCCCACGTTTAATTTAGGTGATGATGAAATCGAAATGGGAATTGGCATTCACGGTGAGCCTGGACGTCAAAGAATGGCAATAAAATCAGCCGATGAAATAACCGAAATGCTGGCTGTTTCTATCATTGAAGATTCTAACTACACCCGTACACTGCGCGAATGGGATGCAGATAAAGGAGACTGGGTGGAAGTAGAACTCAGCGATCCTCCCTTGCAAAGTGGAGATTCAGTTTTAGCCTTTGTAAATGGCATGGGTGGCACTCCTTTTTCTGAGCTATACATTGTTTATCGACAATTGGCAAAAATCTGTGAACAGCACAAAATTCAAATTGTCCGCAATTTAATTGGCCCATATATGACTGCTTTAGATATGCAAGGCTGTTCGATTACCTTGCTGAAGTTAGACGAGGAAATGCTTAAATTTTGGGATGCGCCGGTGAAAACGCCAAGCTTACGATGGGGCATTTAAAGGAGGCATTGTGGTAACAAAAGAGCAAATCTTGCAGTGGTTGCAAGCTTTAGCAGTCGTGCTAGAGCAAAATAAAGACTACTTAACTGAATTAGATGCGGCGATTGGGGACGCGGATCACGGCATCAATATGAATCGCGGGTTTCAGAAAGTTTTAAGTCAGTTACAAAGCGTTGCTGACAAAGATATTGCCGGCATTCTTAAAGCAGTGAGTATGACTTTAATTTCTAGCGTAGGAGGGGCAAGTGGGCCGCTTTATGGGACGCTTTTTTTACGCGCGAGTACAGCGGTTGCCGGCAAATTAGAATTAAGCGATCAAGATATGATAGCGTTTTTAGAAGCCGGGGTAGATGGCGTCATTCAACGCGGTAAAGCGCAGTTAGGTGATAAAACAATGCTCGATGCTTTGCTACCGGCATCTGACGCTTTTAAAAACGCCATCGCTGAAGGGATGAATACGAAAGAAGCCTTAAACTGTGCCGTAACAGCGGCAGAGAATGGCGTGAAAAACACCATTCCTTTAGTGGCAAAAAAGGGACGGGCTAGTTATTTAGGCGATCGCAGTGCCGGCCACCCAGATGCCGGGGCAACTTCTGTTTATCTCATTCTCAAAACATTATTAGAAACTTTACAAAATTATGAGTAAGCAAGGTAACAGGGCTTGGCAAGCCGGCATAATTTTGGGTATTTGCTTACTTTTGACCGTTGCAATTTCCTTATCTCAAGGTGCTGTTCCCCTAAGTTTTGCCCAGTTGTGGCAAGCGGTGCAACATCAAGGTGATCCGATCAATCAAACGATTCTCTGGGATTTACGACTGCCGCGCACAATAGCAGCCTTAGTCGTTGGGGCAGCTTTAGGAATGTCAGGCGCGTTGCTACAAGGAATGTTAAGAAATGGACTTGCAGATCCCTTTTTATTGGGAATTTCTGCCGGCGCAGGTTTAGTTGCTGTAGGTTTAGTAACTTTAGGATTATTTGCCGCTTGGTTGCCCTTAGCCGCTTGGATTGGGGCCATATTAACAACCGTATTTGTTTATTTTATTGCCCGTACCAAAAGCACCGGCGTTTCAGTCGAACGATTAATTTTAGGTGGAGTTGCCGTTAGTTCCCTCTTTGGCGCAACTCAATCAACCATGCTGTTGCTAGCGGATGATGGGCGGGTGCAAGTTGCCCTTAATTGGCTGATTGGCAGTCTCAATGGTAGAGGATGGTCAGAAGTGAGATTAGCCGGCCCTTATATTTTGATAGCATTAGTCGCCGGCTGTCTGCTAGCACGCTCAGTTAATATCTTAAATTTAGGCGACGATCTGGCAGTGGGATTGGGATTTTCTTTAATGCGATCACGCATTTTAATCGGAGGCGTCGCTACTTTACTCGCTGCCGGTGCTGTTAGTGTGGGCGGATTAATTGGATTTGTTGGTTTAATCGTACCGCATGGGGTACGGTTGCTAGTGGGAACAGACTACCGCTGGGTTCTGCCGCTTTCAGCCGTTGGCGGGGCTTTAGTCCTAACTTTTGCCGATATGTTATCTCGCTTGGGGGCAGTTGAGCTGCCGGTGGGCGCTGTCACCGCACTTCTAGGATCGCCCTTGTTTATCTGGTTGCTGTCTCGCCGATCTATTGCCCCGACACGTTTATAAGGGGAAGATAATGTAGCAAATTCTCCATGTCCCTGTTTAAGACTGATGCTTAATTTTATCTACTTACTTAGTAGCAATTAAAACGTTAGATATTCATTCACTTACTCAGTTGAATTTGTCTAAATCTCAAAGTTAACGCTTCTCCCCCTCTGGGACGTTGCCAAAAAACTTGTTTTTCTGATTATATAAATTTCTCCCATTCTCCCCCTCTGCCTCCTCCCCTTTTCCCCCAGATCATGCCCTTAGAAGTTCAAAATCTTGCCGGTGGTTACGATATGACGCCTGTGATTCATGACATTGACTTAACCCTACAACCGGGCGAGTGGCTGAGTTTAGTGGGTGCCAACGGTTCAGGTAAATCTACCTTGCTCAAACTTCTCAGTCGCATCCTGCAACCTCAACAAGGCACAGTCATTTTAGATGGAAAAGCCATTCACAGCCAGCCGGCAAATGTAGTCGCGCAAAAATTGGCAATTTTGCCGCAACAGCAACCGATTCCTGCCGGCTTGACAGTGCGGCAGTTAGTCGGTTTGGGGAGAACACCGCATCAACCTTGGTGGCAGTGGGAACTCAATGCAGAAGATCGCGCCAAAGTTGAGGAGGCAATTGTTGAGACAGGGATTGAACCGTTTAGCGATCGCCCCGTCGAACAACTGTCCGGGGGAGAACGGCAGCGGGCGTTTTTGGCACTGGCGCTGGCACAATCGCCGCGCGTATTGTTATTAGATGAACCGACAACTTATTTAGATATTCACTACCAACTGCAACTGCTGGAACTCCTCAAAAAACTCAACCAGCAGCAAGGACTATCAATTGTAACGGTACTGCATGAGGTAAACTTAGCGGCGCGGTATAGTTCACGCATCGCCATGCTTAAGCAAGGGCGGCTGAGTGACATCGGGACGCCGGCACAAGTGCTGACTACCGAAAATTTCGCCCAAGTCTTTGACGTGGAAGTTGTCGTTCTCCAGACGCCGGTTGGCCCTCAAATTTGCCCGATTTCCCCCTCTCCTGCGGTTTCGGGTTGATTGTTTTTCCCGATGGCTGAAAGGAAGACGGAAAGATGGGAAGCTAAAAAATTCCCTATTCTTCTTAAATATTGCGTTTCAAACCCGGAGGTTTTATGCTTCGTCGTTGGATATTTGCCGTTGCTGCACTCTTATTAAGTGTGGTGTTAGTCGCTTGCACCCCTGCCACGAACTCACCAACTGACACCTCTAAAAAGGTAGCCGAAAGAGTTGTTACCCTCACCTCTCTCTCTTCTGATATTATCTACCGGCTAGACAAAACCAAACTCGTTGGCATCACAGGCAGCAAGTTATTTGAAGAGGATGCCCGCTTTCAGGGAATCACGCAAGTTAGCAAGGGTCAAACGCCCCCCAATCTGGAAAAAATTGTCGCCCTCAAACCCGATCTCGTTGTCGGGAGTGAGGAGTTTCATGCTGAAATCCTGCCAAAATTGAAAGCGCTAGGGATTCCCACTCTCTCCACCCAGATTGATAAATGGGATGACCTTGCAGAAATCACTAAAAGCCTCGCTCAAGCAATTGGTGCCGATCCTCAACCACTGTTGGCACGCTATCAAACGTTTATCGAAAAACCGGCAACGGATGCTCCATCTACTTTAGTGCTCGTCAGCCGCCAGCCGATTCTCTCACCCAACAAAAACAGTTGGACGGGCGATTTGCTAGCTAAATTTGGGATAAATAATGTCGTGGCAGACTTACAAGGTAAAAGTCCTATCGGTGGGTATGTGACCCTTTCGGCAGAAAAAGTGTTGGAGGCAAATCCCGAAATGATCTTAGTTGTGGATACCAGACAGGAAAATCTCAAGCAGTTTAAGTCTGAGCCTTTTTGGGGAAAGCTAAGAGCGACGCAGAACAACCGGGTGTATGTTTTTGACTACTACGGGTTGGTAAATCCCGGTAGCATTGACAAAATTGAATCAGCCTGCAACCAGCTTGAGCAGGCGCTTTCAGCAAAAACTAAAGCTTAGCTCGGTGGGGGAAAAGATGGGGCAAGAGAACACCGGCACCCACGTTATTCAATGTGCAAAATGCCAAATTCTTGATCGCTTTCGCCTTTTCCTCCTTTATAATATCTAGCTGGAAATTCTCGCTGATTGTGCTGAGGCCGGCCCCCAAGAACAAGAGCGCATCCCTTAGCAATACCTGTCATTAAAATTGCGCGTGAAAGGAGAAGAGAGAGAGTAAAATTAATCGACGGGCAACTAACAGGACTCAAGAGGAGTTGCAGTCATTAAGCCTAGGGGGTCACTACATCTTTGAGGGCGATACCTTCAGGTAGAATTTTAGGGCGATTTAGTTCCCCATCTCCCATCTTTGGATAGAGCCGGTAGTAAATCCTTAAAAATCCTCTTGTGTTTTAGCTAGTTAATGATAGAATCATTGAATAATTTTTCTAAGGTGTGATTTAATGGCTAAAGCAAAAACTCCTCAAGTTCTAACAGGTGAAGACCTGCTCAAGAAAGTTAAAGAGCTTTCCAATCTCAGCAAAGAAGAAAAAGCGAAAGCCTGTGGTTACTACACCGTTACCAAAAACGGATTGGAAAGGGTCAACATTATGAAGTTCCTTAACGCACTGATAGATGCGGAAGGAATCGATCTTGATGGAAATTCTGAAGGATCTGGGCGCGGGGGACGGACAGCAAGCTATCGCATTAGCGTGCAAACGAACGGAAACCTTTTGATCGGTGCTGCCTACACCAAACAAATGGAACTCCAACCGGGAGATGAGTTTGAAATTTCCTTAGGACGCAAGCACATTCATCTGAAACAAGTTGATCGCGTAGAAGATTAATGTCGCTCGATCCACAAGTACAGAAATTTTTGCAGCAACTAGATCGGCTGGAATTACCGGCCCTTACTACCCTCGAACCAGCACAGGCACGGGAACTCGCCGCAAAAGTGCGAGGGAAAGCGCTCAAACCACCAGCCGTTTTTCACATCGAAAATCGAACCATTCCTGGCGGGGATGGCAATATTCCGGTTCGTATTTATAGCCCTGAAAGCAGCACGCCCTTGCCGGTGCTGGTGTATTTTCACGGTGGCGGGTGGGTACTGGGCGATCTGGATGCGGCAGATAATATTTGTCGCTTGTTGGCGAAGGATGCGAAGTGTGTGGTGGTGTCGGTAGATTACCGACTCGCCCCAGAACACAAGTTCCCCGCCGCTGTAGAAGATGCTTTTGCTGCGACTGCTTGGTGTGCCGCGAATGCCGCTGTGATCAATGGAGAACCCACTTGCATTGCTGTGGGAGGGGATAGCGCCGGCGGCAATCTCGCTGCGGCAGTGGCACTCATGGCGCGGGATAGAGGTTATCCAGCCATTGTGCATCAACTGCTAATTTACCCCGTAACTTGTTATGGCTTTGACACCGAGTCTTACCGGCTTTATGGGCAAGGAAACTATGGTTTAAGCCATGACGAGATGGTTTGGTTCTGGCATCACTATCTCAGCAGTGGGGAGGATGGAGAAAATTCCTATGCTTCTCCCCTGCTGGCTGATAGCTTAAGTAACCTGCCTCCGGCACTGATTATCACCGCTGAATGCGATGTGGTGCGTGATGAAGCCCAAGCCTATGGGGTGCGGTTACAAGAGGCAGGGGTGCCGGTGTCGCTTAAACAGTATGCCGGCATGATTCACAGTTTTGTCGGCTGGGCATCGGTACTCGACACCGGCAAACAAGCGATCGCAGACATAGCTACCCAACTCCACGCGTTTTGGCACAAAGAATCAGGGTAGGTGCCGGCAGGCATCTATCCAACCACGCGGAAATTTTTTGCAAATAAGACTGATTAGGATTAATTTAAAACCGCTTCAAACGCCTAAAAACCCCTTCAACGTATCTGCATTCCTGATAGCATTTCCCTCTCCATCATTGTTGAAGTAAACAAACACACTGCGTCCTTGCCCTTCCCATTCGCGGATGCGATCAGCCCACCAGTGCAGATCGTTGTCAGAATACGATCCGCCATAAAGGTAGTTCGGATCTGGGCCATGTAGACGCGCATACACAAATGAGGCGGTGGCGCGAAGAATGCACGGTAAATTTGCGCCACTCATTACGCAGTAAGCAGCATTTCTTTGTTCTAGTAACTCAAAAACTTCTTGCCGGTGCCAACTCGGATGCCGGAATTCTACTGTTAATTTTATCCAAGCCGGCGTTTGTTGCAAAAAGTAAGCTAGACGGGGAAGATCGCAGGCAAATTTGGGCGGCAGTTGCACCAGTAGAATGCCTAGCTTATCTCCTAGACAACGCAGGCCGGCATCCATGCGATCTAACCATCTTTCTGGCGAATACAAACGAGTGCTGTGGGTCAACCCGCGAGGCGCTTTTACCGTCATCAAAAAGCCCTCTGGAAGACGTTGCTGCCAGCCGGAAAACGTAGCATCTGGAGGCCAACGGTAATAAGTGCTGTTAACTTCGACAGTTTGATATCGCTGGATATAGTAATCAAGTCTTTCGCGGGGTGGCCGTTGGTGGGGATAGAGTATCCCCTGCCAGTGGTCATAACTCCAACCTGATGTGCCGATGTGGATTGCCATTATTTTGATCTTAAAAGTCCTGATCGTAAGGTTTCATCATAGGACTCAAAAGTAAACCCGTCTTAGGTGATCAATCCACGTTTCAACAACTAACCATCAAGCGCCGGTTAATTCACCCACTCTCTGTCGGTTTCAGTTTTAGAAACCACTGACATCCCCCTTCAGGCAGAATGCTAGAACAATAACAAAGCAAACCTGTGGCTAATTTGCGACTAATCGGCACCCGAATTTTATGATGTGTTTGGTTATTTTGAGCGTTTATTTTTCTTCAATAATTTTTGGGGAATTTTTTATCATAAGCGCCAAAATCCGAAACACCTTAATCTTGGCACTGCCGGCCTACTTCCAAATTTTCCAAAAGTTTCCAGTTTCTTGATTTGAAAACCTGAAGAATATTTTCAACCAGCAACTATAACGCATTCCCTATGAAAGACTTCCAACCGAACAATTATCTAAAATCTCGCGGTTTTGTCGCCTTTACCTTAACAGGAGTTTTGGCAATCGGGGGAAGTTTATCCCTACTACAAACAGCAACCGCAGAAGCTTTTAACCGGCAAGACAGAACGGCCCAACAAATCAAACAAAGACAGCCTGCCAGCAAGTTGCCGCAAGTCGTTGCTAATGCCATCCTGAAAGCTGCCGGTCAACGTACAGGATTGCAACCAAAAGAATTCCGCATTGTTAAATCTGAACAAATTCAAACCAACGGCTGTTTAAATTTACCGAAGCCGGCTGAAGGTTGCACAAAAATTAATATGCAGGCTTGGGAAGTCAGCGTAGAAGCCAAACAGCAACGCTTAGTTTATCGCAGTGATAGCCGTGGTTCCCAAGTCAGACTCAATGAAGCAGCTAGCAATATTATTGACAGCAACCTGCCGAAATCTGTAGAAAAAGCCGTTTTGCAAGAAGCTGCACAAGCCTGGAAATTACCAGAGAAAAGCTTTCGCATTGTGAAAGCTGTAAAAGCCAATTGGGCTTATGGGTGCGAAGTCTCAACGTTTCCTAATCCTTGTGATCCAGTCGCGACAACCGGCTGGGAAATTACCTTACAAAACAGACAAAACCGTTGGGTTTATAATACTGACGAAACAGGTTCCCTGGTTAAACTCTCTAAAAGAGAACTCCTCACGGTTAATACAAAAGCACCTACTGCTGTTGTTGATGTCGCTTTAAAGCTGGCATCTCAACATTTAACCTTGCCAACCTCCGAACTTTTAATTGTAGAAATTAAGCAGGAAACTTGGCCTGATGCCTGTTTAGGTCTTCCCAGTTCTGTGGAACGCTGCATGGGAACCCCGACACCCGGCTGGCGCGTGGTTGTGGAAGGCAAAGCCAAGGAAATTCAAGTCTATCGCACAGATAATGCCGGTTCTCGAATCCGGACAGAAGCAATTGCCGGAATGCCACCGCGCAATGACGAAGCACCTAATTCTATTGCTTACGCAGCTTTACGGGAAGCCGGCAAACGTTTAAACGCACCCACTTCTGAATTACGCATCCTCCAAGCACAAAGGCAAATTTGGTCTGATAGCTGTTTTGGTTTGCCAAGTCCCGCAGATGGCTGTGCAGTGGGTAACTTCGTGGGATGGCGAGTGATGATAGACGGCAGAGGCCAAAGCTTAGTTTACCGCACCAATGAGGATGGTTCCCAAATCCGACTGGAAGATCCAAACACTCAGTTGGAAGGCAATAGCCGGCTTTAGTAAGAGGTCTAACAAAATAGATTGAGGCATAGACAGTTTATTTTTTGGCACCCTGGAAAATCAGGCCGGTTTCCAATGCCGGCTCAAAAATCCAACAATTCGTAGCCAATTAACTTTTTGGCACTCCCGAAATAAAGTTGAGCTGGCTTGAAGCCAATATAGCAGCGTAGACATTAAACAAACTTCTAAACAGGTCAAAATGCAAATGAACCGCCAATCAACTTTCCGCGCTTTATTCCTTCTCCTGACTGTTTGCACTGTTAATGCTTGTTCGAGTTCTGTAACAACTGCCGTACCTTCACCGGACTCATCTCCACAAGTTACCGCATCACAATCAGCGCCAAGCGTAACTGAATCTAAGCATAATAATGGAGTAAAACAAGTTGCTCAAGGAGCATCCAATTCCGTTAAAGCAGCTAAAAGTAAGGTTAAAGTCTTTTTCCCAAAAAGCTCTGCAACCGCTCAAAACTTTACCGATGTTGAGGCTGTGTGGCGGACGACTGAAAGTCAGAGTGTAGCTACCTTTGCTATCGAACAATTGATCGCCGGCCCTCAAGCAGCGGAACGGCAAAAGGGGTTAGCCGATGCTGTCAAATTAAGAGGAAACTCTAATTGTGGCCGAGACTTTACCATCTCCGTCACCAATGGAGTCGCCAAAGTGAAATTTTGCAAAGATGTGGTTTCAGCCGGCGTTGGAGATGATGCTCGTGCAAAAACCGCTATCAATGCCACTCTCAAACAATTTCCGACCGTTAAATCTGCCATCATCCTTGATAAAAACGGTAACTGCTTAGCCGATCAGAGTGGTGAGAACTTGTGTTTGAAAACCGCGCAAAGATAGGATAAACTGACAGAAGACTAGTGCCGGCAATCAATGACATGAAGCCGTTGATGCCGGCACTACTTTTGGGATGGAAGCTGACGCTGCTTCCTTTATTTGTTGGTTTTCTCTATCTATTTTTACAATCGATGAGAGCGGTTATTCTAGAAACGATTATTGCGGCCCTGCTGCCCATAGATTGGGTTTTAGCTTTATGGCAGGGCGGTTCGGCAGCGCACGGATATACTGATGAGTGGTCAGATATTGACATTGCAGTGATCGTTGAAGACTATCGGGTTCAAGATACCTTCGATATTCTTGAACAATCTCTCAAAACAATTTCTGAGATTCAATTTAAATGGAGAGTGCCAGAACCGGCCTGGCATGGACACAGCCAGTGCTTTTATCAACTTGAAGGAGTGAATCCTTTTTTACAAATTGATTTTGCCGTACTCAAGCGCAGCAGCCGTAACGATTTTTTAGAAGTGGAAAGACACGGTAATGTTGTTGTTGGATTTGATAAAGCCAATCTTGTCACGCCGCCGGCGCTTGATAAAATCAAGCATTTACAAGAAATGCAAGCTAGACTTGCAATTTTGAAAAACAACTTTGATTTTTTACAAATTTTTGTTAAAAAAGAACTCAATCGCGGAAACTTAGTTGCCGCAATTTCTAACTACCACTCCCACACCCTTAACCCCTTAATTGAAGTGCTGGGAATGCTATACCGGCCTAATCGATACGATTTTGAAACTAAATACTTTAACCGAGATTTTCCCGTAGAAGTCATCGACCAAGTGGAAAATCTCTACTGCCTGTCCAGCCTTGACGATCTAGCAAAAAAACAACAAGAAGCGGAATTACTTTTTGCCGAAACCGTGAAAAAGGTGGAAGCCAGTTTCCCTCTGGGATTATAAAAAACTTCAAAAAATAAAAAAGTAGGATTTACTGAATCAGGCCATGACTGAACGTTTAAAAGTCCTGTTCAAGGGCATTAAACGGTTAAATTTATTTGCGCTTATCTTTTTCAAAATTGTTCACTAGCATCTTTCCTAAGATTTGAAAAATAACTAAAATAGGGGTAATTTTTTTAATTTCCTGCTAAATGGTCAATAACTTGCGCGGGGGCCTAAGTGACCGAGTTCAACAGCAATCAGGATAGTTTCGGGAGCGAGGCTGGCCGGCTCAGATCGCTCCCCAACAGGAGATTTTTTTTAATTGTGTAAAATACCGATACAAAGTATTAAAATTTATGCACAAATGTACCCAAAAAATTTGACGGATATCATAAAGAAAAGTTAAGTTAGGGAGCATAGGTACGAAGACCGAAGCCGTGGGAAGCAAAGTCTTTGTGAAAGACACAGTTAATTCAGCTCGGTGCATCCACTTTCGCATCTAACTTCACCAGATCATAGGGTTCGCATCACTCAACCTGAAGACGGCAGTGCCGCCACCAGGATGCATTAACTAGGGTTTATAGAATTTGGCAACTTTCAAGCCATCGCTTGGGGCTTTAACCTGAGTAAGAAACCACCATTGATAGCGAGGAGCTTTCTAAACAAGCGGACTCAAACTTGACGGACGTTTGAAAGTTTTAACTTTTGGATGGCCCAATTGTGTTAACCCTACCAACGATGACCAGCATATTTTGGTAGGAAAAGCACGGATATTTAATAACAAAACAACTGTCAAAATTCTCATTCAGAGCCATGCAGGAGGTTTCCAAGAGTGCTTAAAACGTCCGTTCAGCAACCGCTTCATCTACAAGCCCCGCACGAAGTTCAAGAGTCAACCACTCACAATCACCAGAGGACAGACGTGGCACTGCATGAGAGTGAAGAGCGATTTCGTCGATTTGTAGAACACGTACCGGCAGCAGTCGCGATGGTAGACCGGCAAATGCATTATTTGGCCGTTTCGCGTCGGTGGCAGACAGAGTACGGCTTGGAATCCGAAAACCTTATTGGTCGATCTCACGACGAATTCTTTCCAACCGCCAATCCAGACTGGCAGCAAATTTACCATAACTGTTTAGCCGGCGAACACGGACACAGCCAAGAAGAATCTCTCACTAGACCTGATGGCAAACAAGATTGGGTCAAATGGGATATCCAGCCTTGGCATAACTGTGCAGGTGAAATCGGTGGCTTAATCTTATTCACCGAAGTTGTCACCGAACACAAGCATCTCGCTCAAGCGCTACAGCTAACTCAGTTTGCAATGGACAAAGCGGCTGATGCAGTCTTTTGGATGACCTCAGATGCAAGATTAAGCTACGTCAATGAAGCCGCCTGCCACTTGCTGGGGTACAGCGCCGAAGAACTACTCTCGCTGAGCGCTCACGACATCAACCCTGCATTTTCTGGCAACCTGTGGGTGGAACACTGGCGAGCAATCAAGCAATTTCAATCCTTCACCTTTGAAACCACCTACCGCACCAAAGAAGGTCTCCTGTTTCCTGCCGAAGTCACCGTCAATTATTTGGAATTCAAAGGTGCTGAGTACCATTGCGCCTTTGTGCGAGACATTACCGAACGCAAACAAGCCGAAATCGCACTGCAAAACGCCAACGAGCAACTCCAGACAGTCTTGGATGCCGTACCCGGATTAGTTTCCTGGATCGGGTGCGATCTGCGCTACTTGGGGGTAAACCGGCATTTAGCCGCCGCCCTTAACTTGCCCCCAGAAAGCTTTCTGGGTCGGGAAGTGGGCTTTTTAGACACCAGTCCCAAATTTGCCGACTTTGTGCGTGAGTTTTTTGCCTCTCCAGACAAGACAGCCGCCCAAGAAGTGTCTGTGGGCTTTGAAGGAGGTCAGAGCAGTTATTTAATCGTCGCTCAAAAATACTGTCAGGGGACAAGAGCTGTTTTTGTCGGGGTGGACATTACCAAACGCAAACAAGCGTCTGACGAGTTGCAAAATGCCAAAGATCAACTCCAGGCTGTATTGGATGCCGTACCCGGGTTAGTGTCTTGGTTAGATTCCGATTTGCGATATCTCGGAGTTAACCGCCATGTTGCCGCCGCCTTAAATTTGCCGGCTGAAACCTTTGTCGGGAGAGAAGTTGGTTTTATGGAAAGCCGGCCTGGATTTGCCGAATTTGTGCGCCAGTCTTTTGCTAGCCCGCAACGAACAACTTCTCAAGAAATTTGTGTCGATCATGACGGCGAACGGCGAAGTTATTTGATGGTGGCTCAAAAGTACAATCAAGGAAAAAGAGCGGTCTTTGTTGGGCTAGACATTACTGAACGCAAGCAGATGGAAGCCGAACTGCGACGCAGTAAAAATCTGTACCGCACACTTGCGAGGAACTTCCCCAACGGATCGGTGTGCTTATTTGACCACAACCTCCGCTATACCTTAGCAGAGGGCACCGAGTTAGCTAAAATCGGACTTTCTAAAAAGTTAATGCAAGGCAAAACCTTGTCAGAAGTGTTTCCACCCGAAACCAGCATCCTTAGCGAACCGCTTTACCGGGCGGCACTTGCAGGGGAAGAGACGGTGGCTGAAGTGCCCTATGCCAACCGGCTTTATCTAACCCACACCCTGCCGGTGAGAAACGAACAGGGAGAAGTGCTCGCCGGCCTGGTGATGACACAAAATATCACCCTGGCCAAACAGGCAGAAGAAGCGTTGCGCCGGTCTGAAGAGAACTTCAGGCAACAAGCCCAACAGTTAGAACTGGCTTTGCAAGAACTCCAAGCCACTCAAACTCAACTGATTCAAACCGAAAAAATGTCTTCTCTAGGGCAATTGGTTGCCGGCGTTGCCCATGAAATTAATAACCCAGTTAGTTTTATTTACGGTAATCTTGCCTACGCACGTCAGTACACTCAAGACTTGCTGAACCTCGTCGATCTTTATGCCAAACACTATCCCCATCCTGTAGCAGAAATTCAAAGCCATATTGAGCGCGTCAGCCTCGATTTCCTGACCCAAGATTTTCCTAAACTCCTGGCTTCTATGCAGGTGGGGGCAGATCGCATTCGCGAAGTTGTGCTTAGCTTGCGGAATTTCTCACGCTTGGATGAAGCCCAGAAGAAGCCGGTGGATATTCACTCTGGAATAGACAGCACGCTGCTAATTTTGCAAAATCGGCTGAAAGCTAAGGCAGGGCGTCCAGGTATTGAGGTGATTAAAGAATATGGAGATTTTGCTTTAGTGCCTTGTTATGCCGGCCAACTGAATCAAGTGTTTATGAATCTGCTCAGTAATGCCATTGATGCGATTGAAGAATCTTTTGCTAGCGAGCAAAAATTATCTGCTTCGCACGCCGAACAACGCACAAAAGACAAAGGACTGCTTCGGATTTGCACATCCCTCATCAACGGTAAATCCCTGGAAATTCGCATTAGCGATAACGGCCCTGGTATGACTGAGCAAGTCAAAGCTAAGCTATTTGACCCGTTCTTCACAACCAAGCCGGTGGGCAAAGGGACAGGTTTAGGATTATCCATTAGCCACCAAATTGTAGTAGAGAAACATGGCGGAAAGCTAACTTGTAAGTCTGTTATGGGTGAAGGTTCAGAATTTATCATTTCGATTCCAATTGACACGAAAGTTTAGCATTCAGAGACCCTTTACTAATTTAAAGATTTCAAAAAAACTGCCAATAGGCAATGAGGTAACAATAAGGTAAGGCTGAAGCACCCATTTATTAGGGCTAATGGTGAAAAGCTAGAGCTATCTATCTTTTCTAACCCTATCCCCTTCCCCCCTTCCCTGCTGACTCCACCCTTAAACTGCGTAAGATTTGGCAGGAAAATGTGATTGAGCGCAAAAAGATAGCCTTGAAAAAGTATGCGAGCTTTCTTTGAACATCTTCACCTGTTAGTCATTAAGCGAACGGCTATTTTTATAGTGCATAGCTTATTTTATCTCAGTTATAAAAGTTAGCAGAAGCGCAGTTAACAGATAAGCAACCAAAATCAGTTGAACCACCTGAAACTCTTTTCTGATTAACAGAGAGATAAACTTTATTTTCCTGAAGTGGGCTACTTATACATTCACCACCACCGCAACTGGCGGTTTCGATAAATATTGAAAAATGGATACCTCAACCGATGAAGCTGGAGATATGCTTGTATTTTGATCGTCAAGTTACTCAAAATATTGAAATCTTAGTTGATGTAAAAAATAATGGTTTGCCTCCATGAGAAATAAAATGAACTTAGTAAACACCAGCAAAGCTTTTAAAGTTTGCTTTAAGTTAATTTAAATAAGTTTATTTAAATTAAATAAATTTATTATTTATTAAATAAAAGATACGCTTCTACAATCGCTATAAAATACTTAGAAAATACTTAATTAAATAATTGAATATATAAAAGTTTTCTTCTAGCCATATAAAAAATCATTAAATATAAAACTCATGTTTTTAAAATAAAAAGTCATTAAATCTGCTTAATATAGAGTTAAAACTAAAGGCTGTAAAAAAACTAGGAGAATATGGCAATGCTACAACACCTCAATAATTCTTGGTCGAACAGCTTTCGTATAAAAGCGATTCGAGCCTCCCCCTCCGGAATTCACTAGCGCGACGGTCAAAAAACCGGGAAGAGTTAGAGTTGACAGTAAGCAACTTTGTTGCCACACCGGCAGTCATAACCTCACTTCCTCAAAAATCCTTGAACCTTGTGCTTATGCGAACAAAAAGTCAAGTTAATTCTACGGAAACCGATAGACCCAGCAGTCTTTTGTCTGTATCTATCACTGGATTTTTTGATAATATATGTTACAATTTATTTAGTATGTTCCTAACAAAAGTATGCATTTGCTAAAAAAGTCTCGTGTACTCTTGTTTTTCAATCAATTGGCATCGATAAAATTATTAGGGAGCAAGGGGCGTCTGAAGGCTAGGATCGTTTAAATTTGCGATCTGAGTTTGCCGGCACACAAGAAGACCTTCTCCCGTCGGAAAGAGAAAGGTTTGACAGCTGTTAATTTGCTCAAAAGGGAGTTCACTTATGATTTTGAAAAACTTACTCCAACAACTAGCTACCGTTTCAGGAGTTTTGGTTCTGGGACTCGTGGTAGGGTCAGGCTTCAACTCGCCGGCACAGGCTAGCTCACAACCGGCTCTAAGGGATCAAAACCTATCCCTTCCTCAAAAAGTTAGTGAAGCCTTCCAACCGCCGGATCGGGGGGCACCGCCCAGCACAGCCGATGGTGGCGCAAGAGGAAGTTGCGGCTTGTACAAACCGGGTGAAAAAGTTCTCACCGCCTTGACGCCAATGAATTCTTTGGCATTGACGGTATCAGACTTCCCGACTTTTTTGTGGTATGTTCCGAAATCTTCAGCCAACACCTTGGAATTCACCCTGCGGGATGAAACGGATCAGGAGGTGATTTATAAAACTCAATTAGCGATGCCAAGTCAAGCCGGCATCGTCAGCTTTAGCTTGCCGGCAGGTGCTTTACCTCCGCTAGAAGTAGGTAAAATGTACCACTGGTATTTGGCAATCGTTTGTGATCCAGATGACCGATCTGGGGATACGGTCGCAGACGGGTGGATCGAGCGAACCAAAGTCAGCCCAACTGTGGCGAACAAGCTAAAGAATGCTCCTATTAACGAACTGCCCTCCATTTATGCCAGAGAAGGTATTTGGCATGAAGCTGTGGCTAGCTTAGCTCAACTGCGGCGGAACAATCCGCAAGATTTAACCCTCATTTCAAGATGGGAACAACTCTTGAATTCAGTTCAACTTGGCAGCTTCGCTCAAGAACCGCTTGTTGAGGATCGTCAAATAAGTCAGGAGTAACAGTAGGATGTCGTCACGGGGAAGAAGCAGAAACACCCTGATTCTCGGAATCTTTCTGGGAGTAGGAGCAATTGTTTGGATAGAAGCGCTTGATTTAAAGCCGGTACTCGCTTTACCGATCGTTCCTGCTGCCGATGGCACCGGCACCATTGTTACCCCTGACGGCAACCGCTTTGATATCGGGGGGGGAAAGTTTTCTCAAGATGGAGCGAACCTATTCCACAGCTTGGAGCAGTTTGGCCTCAATTCAGGCCAGACTGCAAACTTTCTCTCCAACCCGGAAATTCGCAATATTTTAACTCGGATTACCGGCGGAGATGCATCAATCATTAACGGATTAATACAAATAACCGGCGGCCACTCAAACTTATTTTTAATCAACCCAGCCGGCATCGTATTTGGCCCAAACGCATCATTAAACGTGCCCGCAGCGTTCACCGCCACAACCGCTAACCGCATCGGCTTTAATGGGGGCGAGTTTAACGCAGAGGGCAACAACAACTACCCAGCCTTAGTCGGCACTCCCAGCGCCTTTACCTTCTCACCTTCCCATACTGGCGCAATCATCAATAGTGGCGCTCTAGCTGTAAAATCAGGCCAAAACATAACCCTGCTCGGTGGCACCGTCATCAACACCGGCAGCGTATCAGCCCCCGCAGGTCAAATCACCCTCGCCGCAGTCCCAGGCGAAAGCACCGTACGCATCAGCCAGCAAGGACATCTTCTCAGCTTAGAAGTCAAACAGAATTCCCAAAACATCCAAGCGACAATGCCGGCAGTGCAATTGCCCGAATTGCTCACAGGCGGCGGCACAAATCACGCAACAGGTTTGACAGTCAACAACGATGGCACCGTACAGCTAAGCGGTTCCGGTCTAAAAGTGCCCAATCAAACCGGCGTAGCAATCATAGCCGGTTCAGTTGATGCCTCAAACACTCAAGGATCACCCGCTTCACCGGGCGGAAATATTAACATCTTAGGCAATACCGTCGGACTAGCCGGTGCCAAAATTAACGCCTCAGGCGCAGCCGGTGGCGGGAATATCCGGATCGGCGGCGATTATCAGGGGATGGGCTTAGTGCCCAATGCTTCCCAAACCTACGTCAGCAAAGATTCAGAAATAGCCGCAGACGCCATAACAGCCGGCAATGGGGGTCGAATCATCGTTTGGTCAGACAAAGTCACCCGATTTTATGGCAATCTCAGCGCTCGTGGCAGCAACAATGGTGGGAATGGGGGCTTCGCGGAAATCTCAGGCAAAGAAAACCTCGCCTTTGATGGCACAGTTGATCTGAGTGCAGCGAACGGACAATTGGGGACTTTGCTGTTAGACCCAGACAATATCGTCATTGTCAATGGCAATAACGCAGCAGATGACGACCAGTTAGATGATGGTCAAATATTAGCCGGCGATGATCCAGGACAAACCTACACAATTTCCCAAAATAACATTCAAAGGCTTTTGCGAGATGGAGCCGTTATCTTAGAAGCGACAAACGATATCACGATTGATAGTGAGTTTCAGGTAAGCGGCACCAATGGCTCACTAACTTTTACAGCCGATGCGGACAGTGATGGGAATGGGGCATTTGTGGCGCAAAATATGCGCTTCCCAAACCCAGGAACGAACGAGATAGAGCTAAACATTTCAGGAGCGAGTATAACAATTGGCGACATTGCAACAGAGCTGAGAAGTATTAACTTCAACAGCACAGGTTCGATGAATCTGGGCGCTATAGACACCACTCATCCCTCTGGATCTGCGGGGAATGTTACCCTCAATGCCGACGGGGACATTGATGTGGTATCTATTAACGCCCAAGGTGGTAATAACCAAGGGGGTAATGTTGATATCACTACCCAGCAATTTTTACGAGTCGACGGCTCTTTTGTTGACCAAAATGGCATAGCCGCCAGCATTTCTAGTGCCGGCTCTCCGGCAGGTTCGATTACCATCAACCACGGAGGTGGCAGCACTGACCCAGTAACACCCTTTATCATCGGGGATGCCAGCACTAACGGAACTGCCGCAGGCATTACAGCTGGGGCTGACAATACAGTTCAAATCAATCCTTCACCCTCAGAACCTCCAGCACCAACCCCCTCAGAACCTCCAGCACCAACCCCCTCAGAACCCCCAGCACCAACCCCCTCAGAACCTCCAGCACCTAATCCCACACCCATTCCGGCACCAACACCGGGCACTGGTTCTCTACCAACACCTTTGCCGGCACCGTCACCCATTCTGACGCCATCCCCGTCAAACGGCCCAATTTCAACACCCACGCCAGTGCCGGCACCAACCCCAGCACCAACGCCAGCATCAACTCCAGTACCAACACCAACGCCAGCATCAACTCCAGCATCAACTCCAGTGCCGGCACCAACGCCAGCATCAACTTCAGTACCAACACCAACTCCAGCATCAACGCCAGTACCGGCACCGACACCAACCCCAGTTTCAACGCCGATACCTAATCCCACACCCATTCTGGCACCAACACCGGGCACTGGTTCTCTACCAACGCCCTTGCCGGCACCAACACCCATTCTGACGCCGTCTCCGTCAAACAGCCCAATTTCAACACCCACGCCGTCTCCGTCAAACAGCCCAATTTCAACACCCACGCCGTCTCCGTCAAACAGCCCAATTTCAACACCCACGCCGTCTCCGTCAAACAGCCCAATTTCAACACCCTCTGCAGGTGAAGTCGATTCAATTGCAACGCCGGTACCCTCTGCAGGTGAAGCCGATTCAATTGCAACGCCGGCACCCTCACCCACTCCAACGCCGTCGCCCAGCAGTTACTCATCTTCACCAAAAACCCGAAATTCTGCTCACACTTCAACGGGTTTACAAACAGGTGCGAAACCCCTGCCACGCAGAGCAAGAACAACAGAAGCTCCCCCATTAGAAGTACCTGAATTTACAGGGAGTTTGAGCGACTTTTCAAGTGTTATCATTTCCAAGTTCTCAGTTGTTGGCTCTACTGGACAAGTCTGGAGCGATTCATTTGTCAACAAGGCAGAGTCCTTTTCTATCTCAACAGAAAATAACCTTTCCGTTTACAACTCAGCAAATGAGCAAGCGCCAGTCATACGCCTGACTAGCCGCAGCGACATTCAAAACCTGATTGAGAAAGGCAACTTTGCTCAAGCCGTGGCAATAACTGATCGCTTTTATAGCGAAGAATTTGAGGGGTATTTAGGCCGGCAGTTCCCAGTATCTTATTTGTCTTATACAGGCATACAAAGCAAACTGAGTGAAATGGCTGCCATTACCGGCACCAAGGCAGTTGTTATCTATACCTTTGTGGAAGCCGATCAATTAAATTTGCTGCTAGTTCCACCCACAGGCAAACCCATTTATAAAAGCGTGCCGGCAGCCAATGCTAAAGTGCTGATGGAACAAGTGAGAGAACTTCAGCAACAAATTGGCGATCCCACTCAACGCCGAACCACAAGCTATTTAGCAGCATCCCAGCAACTCTATCAGTGGATCATTGCTCCGCTAGAGGGTGAGTTGCAACAGCTAGAGGTGGATACACTGATGTTCAGTATGGACACAGGGTTGCGGACATTGCCGGTAGCAGCTTTACATAACGGTCAGCAGTTTTTGGTAGAAAAATACAGTTTGAGCTTGATTCCTAGCCTAGTTTTGACCGATGACCGCTATGCAGATGTGAAAAATGCTTCAGTCCTAGCAATGGGAATGTCAGAGTTTCCTGACCAACCTCCTTTGCCGGCAGTGCCGGTGGAAATCGCCTCTATCTCGGAAAATCTGTGGTCAGGACAAGCTTTTCTCAATCAAGCGTCTACCCTAGAAAATTTGCAACGAGAACGCAGAAAGCAGTCGTTTGGCATTATTCACATAGCTACTCACGGAGAGTTTAAACCCGGTGAAGTCAATAACTCCTACATCCAGTTATGGGATGAAAAGCTACGCCTCGATGAGATGGAGCAGTTAAAATGGCATGACCCACCTGTAAATTTGTTGGTGCTCAGTGCTTGCCGCACAGCGGTTGGAGATTCACAAGCCGAACTCGGCTTTGCAGGGTTAGCGGTGCAGACCGGCGCGAGTTCGGCCCTAGCAAGTATGTGGTACGCTAACGATGCCGGCACTCTAGGGCTGATGAGCGAGTTTTACAAGTCTTTGCACTCAGCCCCCATTAAGGCAGAAGCATTAAGAAGGGCGCAGATAGCAATGCTTCAGGGAGACGTGCATTTGCAAAACGGTCAGATGATGGGGAACTTCGGGAAACTGTCACTGCCTCCAGAATTGACCGCACTAGGGAATCGAAACTTAAAACACCCTTATTATTGGGCCGGCTTTACAATGATTGGCAGTCCTTGGTAGTAAGAAGCATAATTTTTTAAATTTGTCGAGTGGGTAATAACTGAGATATGATCTTGTTGGTTAATGCAATCCGCGAGCACTATAGGAAAGCCGCTCAGACGAATGCGAAAGCCCGAACTGTGAGGCTGCCGCCGACAAACCAACTCGTCCTTTAATTCAGGCATCTTCTTCTGACAGCATTTTGGGTTTAGCCGAGCACAAAGCTTGCTGCTGCATCACTGCCATCCCAAGGCTTTTTAATTTGAGCATCTACAATCTAAAATCCGATGACTCTGCTCATCCCCTCATACCTTTTTTCTAGTTGCGCTTAGCTAATAAACTAACAACATTATATTTATGTGGATCAAGGCTAAAAAAAAACATGGGAGTGGCGCGGTGGATTAATTATCGCCCCTAGTGTGGCAGCATTTGTAATTCTTATGCGAATGCTTGGCTTCTTCCAGCTGTTAGAATTGTCCGCTTTAGATCAATTATTTCGCCTGCGTCCCTTAGAAAAACCCGACTCACGCATTGTCATTGTTGGCATCGATGAGTCCGATTTGGAAAAAGTAGGAAAATGGCCGATTCCGGATACTGTACTGGCGCAATTGCTGAAGAAAGTGCAACAGCAGAAACCGAGAGCGATCGGCCTGGACATCTATCGCGATTTGCCGGTAGAACCTGGTTACGGAGAATTAGTTCAGGTTTTTGAGTCTACCCCAAACTTGATCGGTATCCAGAAAGTCGTTGGCTATGGACCCAATCAGACTGTCGCTCCATCGCCGGTGCTCAGTAAGTTGGGTAAAACCAGTGCCAATGATTTTCCTTGGGATGTGGATGGCAAGATCCGTCGTGGCTTTTTGTATTTAAAAGGCAAAGAAGGCAAAAATGTATATAGTTTAGGATTTAAGCTAGCTTGGCTATATCTGGAAGAAGAAGGCATTCAACCAAAGATGAAAAATGAAATTCAGATTCAGCTAGGTAAAGCAATATTTACGCCTTTTGAAACAAATGATGGTGGATACGTGGGTGCTGCCGATCAAGGCTATCAAATTTTGTTGAACTACCGGGGACCGCAACAGACATTTGAAACAGTATCCCTAGGGGATGTATTAGAAAACAAAATCAAGCCAGACTTGATGCGTGATCGCATTGTACTGATCGGCTCTACAGCAAAGAGTATTAAAGATTTCTTGCTAACTCCCTACAGTAGCAACTTAGTGTCTATTCCTGAGCCAATGGCCGGCGTCGAAATTCATGCGAACATGACCAGCCAAATTATTAGCGCCGCTTTAGAGGGAAGATCACTCTTAAAAACGCTGAGTGAACCACTAGAGTGGCTGTGGCTTTTGAGTTGGTCTGCGCTTGGTGCCACACTGACCTGTAAATGGAGATACACCAACGGTGTAGCTAGAATTTCATTTCTGGGAACCGCCGGCAGAATAGTGCTATTCAGTGGCATTCTCATCGGCTCTGGCTACATCGCTTTTGTCGAAAACTTGTGGGTTCCTGTATTTCCAGCCTTACTGACTTTGATCGGAGCTACGATTGTTAAAACAGGTTACACCCTTTGGGAAAATCTGAAACTTTCTTACAAGCAAATAGAGGAGTATTCACGCACGCTTGAAGTAAAAGTTGAGCAGCGCACCCAAGAATTACAGACTAAAAATGAAGAACTTGATGGAACTTTGCAACAGTTGAGAGCGGCACAGAAACAGATGATCGCTCAAGAGAAATTGGCTTCTTTGGGTTCTCTCACCGCCGGAATTGCCCATGAAATTAGAAATCCTCTTAATTTTGTTACCAATTTTGCCACCATTTCTGTGGATTTGGCGCAAGAACTTAAAGAAGAGATTGAAAATCAAACAGAAAACTTAGAAGCCGAGGCTGTTGAATATATCAATGAAATTTTTACTGATTTAACAGAAAGCGTGGTTGAAATAGAAAAACAGGGCAAAAGAATCGAAAGTATTCTTTTGGGAATGATGATGCACGCTCAGCAAGAAACCGGCCAACCAGAACTGACAGCGCTCAATTCCTTATTAGCCGAATCAGTTCAACTTGCTTATCAGAGTTTCCGGGCTAATAAAGAAACTGTTGAAATTATTTTGAAACTTCAGCATGATGAGCCTTTAGGCAACTTTTATATCGTTCCCCAAGATATTAGCAAAGCTTTTGTTAATATTATCAATAATGCTTGTTATACAGTTAATCAGAAGAAAAAAGTGCTGGGCGATAAGTTCACTCCAATTATTGAAATAAAAGCTATCAACCTGGAAGATCGTGCAGAAATTTACATAGGAGATAACGGTGAGGGCATTTCACAAGATATTATAGATAAAATATTCAATCCATTTTTTACAACCAAACCGCCTGGAGAAGGAACAGGTTTGGGTTTGTCTATCACGCATGAAATTATTGTCGGCCAGCATCAAGGAGAAATAAAAGTCGAAAGCGTTCCAGACTCGCATACAGAATTTATCATAGTCTTGCCAAGAAACGCGCTTGAGAGCCAAACAGTTGTTCGGTGAGAATAAAACGGGAGTAAACTATGCCACCCAAAATTTTATTTGTAGATGATGAATTACCTTTTGAAGCCCTAATTAAACGACATTTCAGGAAAGAAATTAGGGCAAAAATGCTGGATTTAATTTTTGCTTCTAATGGCGCAGAAGCGCTAGCAAAGTTGAAGGCAGAAGCTCCTGTTGATCTCGTTGTCACCGATATCAATATGCCAGTAATGGACGGTCTAACATTGCTTGATAAAATTAATGTTTTAGATCCAACCCTCAAAACAGTGGTGCTTTCAGCCTATGGGGATATGAAAAATATTAGAACAGCGATGAATCGGGGTGCTTTTGATTTTCTCAATAAGCCAATTGATTTTCAAGACTTAGAAATTACAATTAACAGAGCTTTAGATCAGGTACGGCAAATCAGAGAAAACCAACAAAAACTGTTATCTGCTCAGACTCAACTGATCCAAAGCGAAAAAATGTCTGCACTCGGCCAGCTCATTGCCGGTGTAGCGCACGAAATTAACAACCCAGTTGGCTATATTACCGGCAATATTGAGATTGCTGAAGAGTATCTTCAAGACTTAATTGATCTCTTAAATCTCTACCAGGAACAGTTTCCTGATCCAGGGCCAGAAATTTCTAAGAAAATGCAGGATATTGGCCTGGATGCTTTGGTCAATGATATGCCTTTACTGATCTCATCCATGAGAGAGGGAACGGATCGCATTTGCTTGCTGAGTACGTCACTGCGAACGTTTTCTCGTTCCGATATGTCTTCTAAGGTAGCCTTCAATATCCATGATGGACTTGATAGTACCCTGCTAATTTTGAAGTACCGGCTTAAAGGGAAGATGAACCGGCCTGCTATTGAAGTGATTAAAGAATATGGGCCATTGCCGTTAGTGATGTGCTACCCCGGACAGCTCAATCAAGTGTTTATGAATATCATTGCGAATGCAATTGACGCCATTGATGAGTTTAGTGATGAGGCATTATCTAATGAATCTAATGAAATCAAGGAAGTTTCTAATATCGTTAAAATTCGCACGGAGTTAACGGCAGATGAGAAGGGGGTTGTGATTCGGATTTCTGACAATGGGCCAGGAATACCAGAAGATGTGCAACAGCACGTGTTTGACTACTTATTCACCACAAAACCCGTCGGCAGTGGTACAGGTTTGGGATTGTCGATTAGCTATCAAATTGTGGTGGAAAAACACGGAGGCCAACTGAGTTGTGTGAGTGCGCCCGGACAGGGCGCAGAGTTTATCATCGAGATTCCCCTTGAGTAACGCTCCCTGAGCAATGATATTTGTTTGAGGATTCATCATTTTGGGTTATTTTGGAAGTGTCCGAGGAGATTCTTCCAAATTTTATCCATCGAGTTTCAGCCGGTTGCGAACTGCCGGCAATAAAAAACCTCGACAACCAGCTTGGGCACCGAGGCGTCAATCAAGGTTCTTTTATTATAGAGCAACCTCTGCATTTTTTCACTATTAATTTCTAACCTCAGATAGAGGCGACGGTTACCGTTTAACGGTACAGAGCAGATACCTGTGGAAATCACATCCACCGGCACTTCCTATATAAGGGCCGGCGAACAGATGGGCCAATCCCACTGATTTTAATGAGGTCGCGAGGATCGGCACGATCCCCTAACCTACTAAAGCTTAAGTTGATTGTTGGTTGCTATCGCCGGGACGTTGGGTAGCAGCTTCATTTTCTTGCGCTTCATCGGTTCTTGTAGAATCGTCATCACCAAGACCCGCAACATCGCTCACCTCTGCGGGATCGGCGGCGGCATTTGTCAGACCCCCAGTGTTGGTGTTGGGTTTAGTTGAAGTGCTTTTATGACTGGCGTGACCACTAGACATAACAGTTTCCTCTGATTAATTGAATGAATACACCCAGCTTAGACTTATCAATTCCGGGGCAGACTCTATCGCCAGGTGGAGATTCAAACCTTTGCCGGTGATAGATGAATCTTACCCACTATCCCTGCAACACTTAAATTCCTTACTTCTATATTAGGTAGAATTTTTACTGAAGACTTCGGTTATTTTAAATAGCATAATTGTTATTTAAAATAAGATAAAATCAAACAGAAACCTATAGTACTTTTTAATTTTAATTCGCCCTTAATTAGCGTTATTTTAGTTATTTATTTCCTGATTTTAATATTTTTAATGTATGATAAATTTATTCAACCCTTAGATAAAAGCTGAACCGTTTTATTAAGTTTGATCGGTGGCAGATATGCTCAGACAACACTTCCAGATGCTCGCACGCTATAACACTTTGGCAAATCACCGGCTGTATGAAGTTTGCGGTCAACTGAGTGATGCAGAACGCAAGCGTATCAGGCCAGCCTTTTTTAAAAGTATTCACGGGACGCTTAACCACATTATGGTAGGTGATCGGATTTGGATGACACGATTTCAAGGTGGAAATATTGCTTCCACAGGTCTTAATGCAATTCTCTATGAAGATTTTGATCAGCTTTGGGAAGCGCGGGTGTTAGAAGATGAACGAATCGAGACTTTTATTTCTAATTTAAATGAGGAATTTTTAAGTAGCACAATTGAATATCGAAATAACCAAGGAAATATTTATACCGATCCGGTCAATCTATTAATGGCGCATTTTTTTAATCACCAGACACACCATCGGGGACAAATTCACGATTTGTTAACACAAACTGAAATTGCTCCGCCAGTTCTCGATATGCACCGGATTATTCGCCCCTAAATCTCACTTATTTATTTAAAAAATGGCTTAAACCTTGTCTTTGATTGTCGTTGTAGGAATATACCTTTCTATAACTTGTCCAAGCAATAGACCTAAAATACCAAATAAAATTCCCATGCCCATAATATTTAACTGAATATTGCCAAAAACTGCTGTTTTGGGATTGATCAGCATTAAGATAAGCACAGAAATTGAGGACAGACTGCCCATCAATAAAGACAACCTCACGCTGGCTTTAGCGAATTTGTAGCCTCCTATTTCAGAAAGTAGATAGACAATAAAGGGGACAAACACGGCGGAGACATAAGCGGCATAAAAAGATACAATTAAATTGACAATTTCGCCTCCTTTTAAGGCAATAGCAAGACTTAACAAGACGTTTGTTGCAGTGATCAACAGTCGGTTAAAGTTAGAAGCCGGCAAAAAGTTAAAGTCTAAAATTGTCTTGGTTTGCACTCGTAAGATACTGCTGCCAACACCGAGTGCCGGTACTAATAGCGATAGAATCAAAACAATACCTAAAGGTTGGTGAATGCCACCGCCAATCCACAACAGAATAAACGGGAGAGTTTCTTTTCCATCAATGCCTGCCGGCAAAATTTCTGCATTTTGGGCAGCAATCACAACGGCTGAAGGTAAAAAAGCAAGTAAGAGCAGCAAAATAGCCGCTAATAAACACCCTTGGTACAAGCTTTGCACATTCTTTGCCTGGACAAGAAATTGCTGGTATTTCATATCAATAAGAACCAGCAAAATTGTAGAGAGAGAGACACCGGCTAAATCTGGCGGGCTGATTTGTTTAAGTGAGCCGACAAAGCCAAAAGGTGCTTGTAAGTAATCAGAAAACCCATGCAACGTCCACAACCCATAAAGTAGAGATAAAAAATTTATAATTAACAATCCTCGAAATAAAAAGCCGGCTTTCTCCACCGGCAGCAAGGAAATGAGAGTAAACAAGATAGCTAAAATAATCATACTAGAAAGCAGCGGTACCCCCAAAGCTTTGAGGATAAAAGCACCTGAAATCATTTGGACGGCTTCAATACCAATGAGGGATGCCCAAGACATTAACCCCACGCCAATTTTTACGGCACTTCCATAGCGATTGCCCAACAAAGTCCAAACTTGCTCAATCTTTGTCCAGTAAAACTTTGCCAGTGCTAAAAGTCCAAGTGTGCCTAAACCCAGACAGACAGCATAAAGGCTGCCGGCGACACCCAAAGTCAATGATTTCTCAGCCGTTCCCAGGATAAACCCCAAGCCGTAATGTGCCGATACTAGCAATGCAGCTAGAGAAAAGGCATCGAGTCTGCGGTTTTCTGCCATATTCACACCCTTGTCTGTAAAAAGCCTAAACGGCACTTAGTTTGTTTGGCCAGTTTTGCCCGTAGAATTATTACTAATTATTGGGGTTTAATTTCCACAACTGTACTATATACATGAGCATCATTTGAAATAATTGCATTATAAAAGTTTTTATCATGCAAATCTTTAAAGCCTTGGGTGTTTCTCAGAGCTTTTAAGTTCTCTTCGCTCTCCCAATTGGCAATTGCAGTGACTCGTGTGCTATCATCACTGACAATTAATTTGGCTGTAATAAATCCAGGTTGATGAGCAACAACCTCTGTATAAACTTTCTGAATTGCTTGAAAAGCATCTTGTTGCTTTTCTGGAAGAACGGTAAAGACATTGACAAAGGTAATCATAGGTATTGAATTTGTTTATAGAGAGCCATCCTCATCTGGAACCGGCAGTTCCTTTAATACAGTAACCGCTATCGGGACAGTTGAATAGTCAACCAAAAAGTTTTGATGCAATAACAACTCTGTCAGCCGGCAGGCATGAGATGCAAGCTAATAACAAACAACCCACCTCCTAGAAGTAAGAGGGGTTCGATCAACTCATAATTATGATATTCTGGTTATCAAAGTTACTGAGCCTGCCGGCACCAGCACCAAAATTGGCTATTTTTTTAGTAGAAATTTTTTGCAGAGTTTGCCTTTGGATGCTGATGTTAAGGTTAAAACAATCAAGTTTTCAAGCTGGCTACCCATTGAAGCAGAGCCGATGCCGGTCATTGTCAAGGCTTGGCTGTATATCGAAAGTGGTATTAAATTACCCAATCAGGTATCTTAAAATATTGATTTATCCCGTTCAGCTTTTGAACGTTAATCTAACTAAAGGATTAAATAATATCAATATGGCTTTTTGTACGTTTTTCCCTACTTTAATGTCTATATAAGAAGTTCGACTTGTCAATTCAGAAACTTTTTCCTAAATTTTATCTGAAGTAATACTTCTTTAGTAGGATGTGTAGCTCGAAAAGAGGGCGTATGATATGAAGCAGCCTCTTCATTAAAAAAAGAGTTTAATCCTGCTTACTATTTAGGAGGTTTGATATATGCGGATTGCCCAGGTTGCCCCATTGTGGGAAAGAGTTCCACCACCAGCTTATGGCGGCATTGAACTGGTTGTTGGTCTGCTTTGTGATGAATTAGTCCGGCGTGGTCATGAAGTAACGCTATTTGCATCAGGAGATTCTATCAGTTTAGCAAAGTTAGAATCCGTACATCCGCGAGCCATGCGCTTAGATCCTTCTATCAAAGAGTATGGCATTTATGAAATGCTGCAAATGAGTCGGGTGTATGAAAAGGCTGACGAATTTGATATCATTCACTCCCACATGGGTTGTGCGGCATTACCTTACGCCAATTTAGTTAAAACGCCAACAGTTCACACCCTGCATGGGATTTTTACGCCTGATAACGAAAAAATGTTTTCTCACGCGCGCCGGCAGCCTTATGTGAGTATTTCTAATTCACAGCGTGAACCCAGATTAGACCTGAATTGTGTGGCAACGGTTTACAATGGCATCGACACATCGACTTATGAGTTTTACGAGAAGCCACAAGATCCGCCATACTTAGCATTTTTAGGTCGAATCTCTCCCGAAAAAGGAACGCATTTAGCGATAGAAATTGCCAAACGTTCTGGGTGGAATTTAAAAATGGCCGGCAAGGTTGATGCTGTTGATGTGGAATATTACGAGCAGGAAATCAAACCTCACATTGATGGCAAACAAATTGAATATTTAGGTGAAGCCAACCACGAGCGAAAGAACGCCCTAGTGGGAGGAGCAGTCGCAACATTATTCCCCATTACCTGGCGCGAACCTTTTGGGCTAGTGATGGTTGAATCAATGGTTTCTGGGACGCCGGTGATTGCGATATCTATGGGATCTACGGAGGAAGTTATCGTAGACGGGAAAACCGGCTTTTTATGTCATAGCGTTGACGAATGTGTCGCGGCAATTGATAAAGTAGCGGATTTAAATCGCTACGATTGTCGAGAACACGTTATGAAAGACTTCAGTGTGCAGCGGATGACTGAAGGTTACGAAGCGGTTTATCAGCAAATTATTGGAGAGCGCTTTTCAAAAAACGGTCATTACCGGCAGTTGCCTACCTTGCGGAGCGTTCGTTAAATCTTTTAAGTTCAAAGCTTTCAGCGAATAGCTTTTAAGAAATTATTGCAGGGCGGAGGAAATTATTTCCTTCCGTCCTTTATAAGTTTTGTCGGGTAAGTTAGCAAAGTGTAACATATCCGGTTAATTCACGGTTACAATTCATTTTTAAACGACAAAGACACGCTTTCAAGGAATCTCTAATATCTTGCCGGCAAGCTTACCGTTTATCAAACTTGGCTTCGTAGGGTGCATGAGTCCCACACCCTACAAAGCCGGCACTCTTCCCCAGATGCCGACGCTAACTTTCTAACAGAATTGCCCGTATCCAGACAAGAATTTTACTGGTGAGATCGGGTTCAGTGGCATCAAACCACCGCAAGGTTTTCCCCTGCAAACAAGCCGGCTGCGGGGTATCTGTCACGACACAAATCGCCCCATCAAATTTACTCAAAGCTTTGAGGAATATTTCACTAAATTCTTGGGGTTCCGGGGCAGAGGAATCTTCGTAGAAAATCCAGACAGGAAGTTGATCACTTTTGCGCCGGATTGCGTTCCAATAAAGTTTGAGCGCTTGCATCGTTTCCGGTTCCCCATTTGGACGTTCTGGGCAATCGAGATCGAGCATAAAATCGTAGATTTCTGGGGCGGGGTTATCGGGATCGATGAATTTGCTGCCGTCAATGCAAATCAGCTTAATTTTTCCGCATAAATCGGGGTTGCTGTTAGTGGCAGTGATGAGGATTTGGGGTAAGGTTTCTAAGTTTAACCGTTGTGTGTCGAGGGTGTTTTCCGCAGCTGAGATATCTTGCATTTCCGGATGGGTGGAGGGCAGCCGGTGCCAAGCGCGATAGAAGTCTGGGTAGGGTAGAGTTTGAGCGCAGTTCCAGATGACTTCGTAGCAGGAATAAAATCGATTAAAGTCATTTTCGTAAGTTTCATGGGATAAGCAATCTTTCAAGGCAGAGACAACTGCTGCCATTTGCTTCTCTGTTGCAACAATCCTTTGCAACTTAAATCCCGCCCACCAGCGGGTAGATTCATGCCCACAGTTGCCGATTAACCCGACTAAAGCATTGATGGCCGTTTCGTTGCCGACGCCGATATTCCCCAACCTTTCTGCCGCCCACCAGTGGGTATCTTTATCCTCAGTGTTGCCGATTAATTCGGCTATAGCACGGATGGTAGTTTCGTTGTCGGTGCTGATTTTCTCCAAGCTTTCTGCCGCCATCCTGCGGTTAGATTCATCCCCACATCTGCTGATTAACTCGGCTATAGCACAGATGGCCGTTTCGTTGCCGGTGCCGATTTTCCCCAAGCTTTCTGCTGCTTTCCTGCGGGTAGACTCAGACTGAGAGTTGCCAATTAACTTAACTAAAGCACGGATGGCCGTTTCGCTGCCGGTGCCGATATCCCCCAAGCTTTCTGCCGCTTCCCTGCGGGTAGATTCAAGCTCAGTGTTGCCGATTAACTCGACTAAAGCATTGATGGCCGTTTCGTTGCCGGGATCGATTTTTCCCAAGCTTTCTGCTGCTTTCCTGCGGGTATCTTTATCCTTACTGTTGCCGGTTAACTTGACTAAAGTACGGATGGCCGTTTCGTTGCCGGGGTCGATTTTTCCCAAGCTTTCTGCCGCCCGACTGCGGGTATCTTTATCCTTACTATTGCCGATTAACTCGACTAAAGCATTGATGGCCGTTTCGCTGCCGGTGCCGATATCCCCCAAGCTTTCTGCTGCTTCCCTGCAGATAAATTCATACTTACAGTTGCCGATTAACTCGACTAAAGCATTGATGGCCGTTTCGTTGCCGGTGCCGATTTTTCCCAAGCTTTCTGCTGCTTTCTTGCGGGTATGTTCATCCTCAGTGTTACCGATTAACTCAACTAAAGCATTGATGGCAGTTTCGTTGCCGGTGCCGATTTTCTCCAAGCTTTCTGCCGCCCTCCAGTGGGTAGATTCATCCCCACAGTTGCCGATTAACCCGACTAAAGCATTGATGGCAGTTTCGTTGCCGACGCCGATATTCCCCAAGCTTTCTGCTGCTTTCCTGCGGGTATCTTTATCCTCAGTGTTGCCGATTAATTCGGCTATAGCACGGATGGCAGTTTCGTTGCCGGTGCCGATTTTCTCCAAGCTTTCTGCCACCATCCTGCGGGTAGATTCATCCCCACAGCTGCCGATTAACTCGGCTAAAGCACGAATGGTAGTTTCGTTGCCGGTGCCGCTTTTCTCCAAGCTATATACCGCTTCCCTGCGGGTAGATTCATCCCCACAGTTGCCGATTAACTCGACTAAAGCACGGATAGCAGTTTCGTTGCCGGTGCCGATTTTCCCTAAGCTATATACCGCCCTCCTGCGGGTAGATTCATTCCTAGAGTTGCCGATTAACTCGACTAAAGCACGGATGGCAGTTTCGTTGCCGGTGCCGATATTCCCCAAGCTTTCTGCCGCCATCCTACGAGTATCTTCATCCTCAGTGTTGCCGATTAATTCGACTAAAGTATTGATGGCTTTGGAACGCTGTGTCTGGGGCAGCGAGGGAAGTGCTGCCTCTGCAATGGGATGATCGAGAAATGTTTGCCACTGTTGTTTTTCAATGTTGAAGTAACCAACACCCCATTTAACGATTTGCCTGACAATTTCCTCGCTTTTGGAACACTGGCAAAATTCCGTAACACCGGCTGCTGCTATCAAATAGGCTCTAAGTTCATAGAATCCTTTATTGGCATCAATAGTGTGCCACTCGCCGCACCCATCCTTAAACTTGACTAAAGAAGTAATTGACTCCTCTTTTTGCTCCTCCGGCACATCCACACGCCCCAACCATAGCAAAAATACCTCTTTCCATTGGGGTTCAAAGATCCGGTAATTGTCTCGCTCGATGCTGTGAGATAGCGGATTCAAGAAAAATTGCCAATCCTTAATTTCACAAGCAGCAAAATATTCCAGAAACGTGGGATGATAAAAAGCATAAGCAGATTTGAGCGGGTTTTGTGCGTCAGATACCACCCGATTCAACCAACCCAAGGTGAGAGCTTGCTCAAATAATTCTGGATGCAGTTTCTCTAGCGCTTTGTTGACTAAACTGTAGGGCAAAATTGATTTACATCCCTGATCAATTGCCTTTAGCGCCAACTGTCCAAGGGCAGCATTTAAGTTTTTTTGCTGCGCTGGGGTGGTAGGATAAATACTGTTCTTAGACTCATAAAATGCCTCAAAAAATATCTGATAAAGTTCTGCTTTCGTATCAGGTAATTTTCTTTTCCTAGATTGCCAGGTGAAGCACAGTAGCGACAGATGCAGGGGATTACGGGCTAAATCTTTAATTCGCTCTTTTCCCGGTTCGTCTAAGGCGGCGCGTAATTGACTCGCCTCGATTTTCTCTGCACCGGAGAGCATTGAAGAGGACTTGTTAAACCATTTTTCAATAAATTGTTTAACTTGATCCCGATGGCTGTCCTCTGCATAACTGAAACCCAGCACTTTGTAACTGTCAAAATCTGACAGCACATTCCCCGCTGCTCCCCAAATATTAAGCCGGCAACTAATCACTACTGGCACATTTTTAAATAGCGGGGTTCTCAGCCATTGCGCCAGGGTTCCTAGCGGATCTGCAATCCCCATTTCATCTGCACCATTCAGCAGCAAGCACACTTTTCCATCTTTCAGCAATTGTGTGAATTCTTCCACCCATGCCGGGGGTACGCTATCCAATTTTTCCGCCGCCTTGCGTAACCAATCTTCTCTTAAATACTGGTGCAAGGGTTTTTTCACCTGCGCCAAGGAAATCCAAATGGGTAGCGGTTTAACAAACTCGGTTGCTGTATCGTTTGGTGAATCATCCAGCAACCAATCAGCAATTTTTAATAACTGCGTGGTCTTTCCTGAACCGGGTTCGCCAATAATTTTCAGGCGTTTGCCCTTACTGTTGCGACTTTGCCCCTTGGCGAGGATTTTGTTAAAAAAATCACCTTCAATGTTACCTAATTCATCTTCAATCGGGATATCAATACCAGAGATCAACAAATTGCTGGCAAGTTGCCGCTGCAATTGCAGCATTTTGCAGCAGATTTCACGCCAGTTAATCGCGTCTGGTTTAGTGGGGACACCGTGAGGTTTACGCGGTTGATTCATAAGTAACAGATGGGTGCAGTTGCCGATATCAATAGCATACTCAGCCTTACCCAACCTGTGGAGTGAAAGAGAGGGAAACTTAATTATCTTCCGCAAACAACTCTTCCAACACCTCTGCCGATTAAGTGGAAAACGGAGACGACGTTTTGCTAACCTACGCTACAACGCGAAAGAACTATCTGTGTTCATCTGTGTTTATCAGTGGTTAAAAATTCATCCCCATAGCCGGCAGAGTGAAACGCTCAACGTTACAGAATATGAATCACAACCGGCGATCTCATAAACGCACACGCTACGCTAAGAAAGTAACCACTCACCTTGCCACTGTTCCCAAATGAGAGTAGTCATCGCGCTGGACATTGTGCCGGCAGAACAACTCAGCAGATCCAGACAGGGAAATCAACAGAGGTGAACTCTACCACCGCCTAGAGAACCCAGCATACACTTTCCAAGCTTAACGTCTCAAATCCTTACCAGACGCAGCTTTTCCCTCTGGATCTGTCGGCACCAACACCCCGCTACCGCATTTAGCTGAAAATCGGTTAATATTAGTTTACATAAACAATACTAACTGTCCGCGTCAAAAAATAAAAGTTTTAGGAGGCTCGATCCCGGTGAATAAACGGTGGAGAAATGCGGGACTGTACGCATTGCTAGCAATTGTTGTCATTGCACTATTTACTGCATTTTTTGACAAACAACCCCCCAGCCGGCAAACGCTGCGATACAGCCAGTTTATTGAGGAAGTAGAAGGGAAAAAAGTAGATAAAGTCAGTATTAGTGCCGACCGGACTAAAGCATTAGTTCAAGCTCAAGACGGCAAATTCTTAGTCAATCTACCCCCCAACGACCCTGATCTGATTAATATATTGACCGATAACAAGGTCAATATCGAAGTGTTGCCGCAAACTGATGACGGCTTCTGGCTGAAAGCACTGAGCAGTCTGTTTTTCCCCATCCTGCTTTTAGTTGGCTTATTCTTCTTGCTGCGCCGCGCTCAAAGTGGCCCAGGTTCTCAGGCAATGAACTTTGGCAAATCGAAAGCCAGAGTGCAAATGGAACCGCAAACCCAAGTCACCTTTGGCGATGTTGCCGGCATTGAGCAAGCCAAACTAGAACTGAGTGAAGTTGTCGATTTCCTCAAGAATGCTGATCGCTTCACCGCCGTGGGTGCCAAAATTCCCAAAGGCGTGCTGCTCGTTGGCCCTCCCGGAACCGGCAAAACCCTCCTCGCTAAAGCCGTTGCAGGGGAAGCCGGCGTGCCCTTCTTCTCCATCTCCGGTTCAGAATTCGTAGAAATGTTCGTCGGCGTGGGCGCTTCCCGCGTCCGCGACTTGTTTGAACAAGCCAAATCAAATGCCCCCTGCATCGTCTTCATCGATGAAATTGACGCCGTTGGTCGTCAGCGGGGTGCCGGTTTAGGTGGCGGTAACGACGAACGCGAGCAAACCCTGAACCAGTTGCTCACCGAAATGGACGGCTTTGAAGGCAACACCGGCATCATTATTATTGCCGCAACCAACCGTCCCGACGTGCTCGATTCCGCCTTGCTACGTCCAGGCCGGTTTGACCGGCAAGTTGTGGTAGATCGCCCCGACTATGCGGGTCGGTTGGAAATTCTCAACGTCCATGCCCGTGGCAAAACCCTGGCAAAAGACGTGGATCTCGAAAAGATCGCCCGTCGTACCCCCGGCTTCACCGGCGCAGACTTATCGAACCTGCTCAACGAAGCCGCCATTCTCGCCGCCCGTCGCAACTTGACTGAAATCTCAATGGATGAAGTCAATGATGCCATCGACCGCGTCCTCGCCGGCCCAGAAAAGAAAGACCGGGTGATGAGCGAAAAGCGCAAAACCTTAGTCGCCTATCACGAAGCCGGTCACGCCCTCGTTGGTGCTTTAATGCCCGACTATGACCCCGTGCAGAAGATTAGCATTATCCCTCGCGGTCGCGCCGGCGGTTTGACCTGGTTCACCCCCAGCGAAGAACGGATGGACTCTGGTTTGTATAGCCGGTCTTACCTGCAAAATCAAATGGCCGTCGCTTTAGGTGGTCGCATCGCCGAAGAAATCGTCTTCGGTGAGGAAGAAGTCACCACCGGCGCGTCTAACGACTTGCAGCAAGTCGCACGCGTTGCACGGCAAATGGTTATGCGCTTCGGCATGAGCGATCGTCTCGGCCCTGTTGCCCTCGGTCGCCAACAAGGTAATATGTTCTTGGGGCGCGATATTATGGCAGAACGCGATTTCTCAGAAGAAACCGCCGCTGCCATTGATGATGAAGTTCGCGGCCTCGTCGAACAAGCCTACAAGCGTTCTAAGGAAGTATTGGTCAACAACCGGCAAGTTTTGGACAAATTGGCAGATATGCTGATTGAAAAAGAAACCGTTGATGCTGATGAACTACAAGACTTGCTAGCCACCAACGATGTAAAAATGGCTGCGGTTGCTTAATCGCTTGTCTGTATAAAGTTTCCTTTTGACACCTCACACCAGCCCCCTCTCCTCACGGAAAAGGGGGTTTTTTCTATCTATTTTCTAGAAAAGCTGGGGCTAGGAAGGAGTTTGCGCTGGACTTTGGGCTGCCGCCGGCTGGTATTGCACGCGATAAATGCGATTATTGGCTTCCTCGGTAAACAGCAAACTGCCATCCGGCATCACCAATAAACCCACAGGTCGCCCCCAGGTCGTTGGGCCAGATGGGTTAATCAAAAAGCCGGTGACAAAGTCTTCATAGCCGCCTTGGGGACGACCGCTGCTACTGAAGGGCACAAACACGATTTTATAGCCGGTGCCCTGGTTGCGGTTCCAGCTGCCCCGAAAGGCAACAAACGCCCCATTGCGGTATTTTTCCGGGAAAGTCTGGCCATCATAAAACTGTAACCCCAAAGCCGCTGAGTGCGCTTGGAACAGCACATCAGGGGTTTTGGTGCGCTTCACCAATTCAGCCTCCAAACTTTGACCCTGTTTCACCAGACGAGGATCAAGGTTGGCCGGCGAGAAGTAAGCATAAGGCCAGCCGTAAAATTCTCCTTGACGAATACGCGTCAGGTAATCTGGCACCAAGTCATCCCCTAAACCATCCCGTTCGTTGACGGCGGTGTAAAGTTCGTCGGTGACGGGATGAAAGTCGAGTCCCACAGGATTGCGTAAACCGTAGGCAAAGGTTTTTTGCTCGGAACCGTCCTTGTTCATAACCTGCACAGAAGCGCGGGGAGGCGGTTCTTCGTCTGCATTCGATTCTGAACCGATGGAGACGTAAAGGTTCTGGCCATCGGGCGAGACAGCCACGTTGCGCGTCCAATGCTGGTTATAGCCTTCGCCAGGGAGATCCGCAATTTTTTCGCCGGCACCTGTGAGTTTATCGCTGCCGGCAGTGTAGGGAAACCGCCGGACTTCGTCCGTATTGCCGAGGAAAAAGTAGCCGCCGGCAAATGCCATCCCTAAAGGTAAATGCAATCCGTTTTCCGCAGTGGCAAACACTTTAGTTGTATCGGCAACACCATCACCATCGCTGTCGCGCAGCAGGCGAATGCGATTTTGGGGCGTTTCTGTCACCAACACGTCACCACTGGGGGTGAGTGCCAACCAGCGCGGTTTTTCTAACCCTTCGGCAAAGACATTAACGGTAAAGCCGGCAGGAACATTAAGCACAGGGTTGGCCGGCACTGGCACAACCTCAGGAGAGCGGGAGGCGCTGTTACTGTGGTAGGGTTTGGGCAAACTTTCCACAGTGATGCGAATCGGTTTCGGCGACAGTGATCGGGTGCGGACCTTTCGTTGAAGTGGGGCAGAAGCCGCTACAGGTGCCAGGGTTGGCTGGGTTTGTGCTTCCCCAACTAGGGAGGGGTTTACTGCTGGGCGATCATCACCCTTGGCGGGTTCTGCAGGCTTGCCAGATTGGACATTCCCACCACAAGCACTCAGCAGCACAAGCAGCATTAAGCAACACAATCGGTACATTAAAGCGACCTCAGAAAATTAGCCGGTAAGTTCGTGCACTTCATGAGAGGAGGGAGATTGGGAGAGGAAAAGAGTTCACCAGTGAGAGGATTTGGAGTTGAGTGACTCCTGCACGCCCGATCTTCGCGCTTCACTGCCCTTACATTTTTAGGACTCCCCAAATCGCCCGACCATAAAAGTTAAGGTATCCAATCAAGTACACTAAATCAATCACAATTACAATTCCCTTGCCGGCCCACGAGTTGATTAAACCCAAAACTGGGAACGTGGCGGCCAATACCGCTAACAGTTCAATAAGCGCCCCGATCGCGCCGTTGTGTCTAGGGTCCCAGTAGGATACGGGGCTGATAAATCGGTAATTGCTGAAAGGGAAGAAGTGCCGGTGGGCGTCGTCGTTGTGCAACGGGAAGTCGCACAGGGAATGTAAAATCGCACTCAGACAAATTTGTTTAACTGCCGGCCAACCGCAGTAGTGAGCAACCGCTACACCCATTACGGCGAGGGGGATGGAATGGAAGGTGGCCGTGATGTTTTGCCAAAAAGGTTGATAATAAGCTTCCGACCAAATCTGCTTTTCTGGAAGGCGAAGGAAGAATTTCGCCCAAAAATAGAAGATAAATATCGGTAAATCAGGTAAAATCGCACCGATAACGATGGGAATAGTCGCGGGTGAGGGCTGGTGTTTGCCAAGAATGGCCAGATTGAGGATAGCGTGGCTGGGTGTGTTCACTGGTTGATGTCCAGTTGCCGCGTTTTGTGGATGTCCCTTTTTTATCACAGGCTGGCCATCGGTGCCTCATCTCACGCAACATTGCTTCTCAATAACTAACGAATAACCAAGATTTATGAGCGCTCAAGAGATTGCGATCGCAAGCTTAGATGGCGGCAGTTTCAGTGGCTATCTGGCGACTCCGACTGCGGGTGTCGGTGCCGGCATGATTATCATTCAGGAAATTTTCGGCGTTAATCAGGTGATGCGGCGCTTAGCCGACGCTTACGCGGCTGCCGGCTACGTTGCTCTTGTGCCCGATTTGTTCTGGCGGCAGCAGCCTCAAGTGCAATTAGATGACCACAGCGAAGAAGACTGGAATAAGGCGTTACAGCTTTTTCAAGGGTTTGATGAAGATAAGGGGGTTGAGGATTTGATTGCCACGCTCAATACTCTTAGACAACTGCCTGAATGCACCGGCAAGGTGGGGAGCGTTGGCCTCTGTCTGGGTGGTAAGCTGGCTTATTTAATGGCGACTCGTTCGGACGCTGAGTGCAATGTGGGTTATTACGGCGTTGGCATTGAAAACAATCTTGAGGAGATTGGCAATATTCAAAAGCCGCTGATGCTGCATATTGCGGAGAGCGATCAGTTTGTCCCCCCTGAAGCCCAAGCCACAATTAGGGTACAGTTGAGCGGCCACCCCCAGGTGACGGTTTATTCTTATACCGGCGTCTCTCACGCGTTTGCTCGTGAGGGGGGTCAATCCTATGATCAAGCGGCTGCCGAGCTTGCCAACAGCCGCACAATGGCGTTTTTACAGCGCCATCTCAGTTAAGGTCATTCAAGTTAGGCAATTCAATGCTCTTCTGTGAGGGGTGCCGGCAGGGGAAATTCTTCCCCTCTCAAATAACCATCAAACTGTTCTTCAAATCGGCTCCAACTCGTGGCGATAGACCGCTGCAAGCGATGGGTTGGAGCCTCGTAAAACAACGGCATTCTCTGTTCTATTTGGGCTTTAATTTCTGGGTGCAGTTCTTCAAATACGTCGGTTTTAGTTCCGGTATAATTCAAAACTAAAAAGCCTGGTTTTCCCTTCATTTTCATCCAGGGTTCCCAGGGACCCATGCGGTAGTAGGAAAGTGCGACAGAGCGATTATCAGCGGGCGTGAGTGTTTCATCACTCAGCATTTTTGTGGGAAAGATGAATTTGTAGGAATCTGAGGATTGAATAGATTCTTCAGGAGAATGCTCGACAAACTTTGGATTTTTTGCGAGTGGGTTCGGTAATTTCAGGTTAATATCTAATGAAACTGAAGAAAGTTCCGACGCGATGTGAGCCTTGATCTGTTGAGGAATTTCAAATTCTTGGTAGTCGTAAGAACGATGCATCACGTTGAGCGTTTCACCACTCCAAGGATTTTGCCAAGTCTTTAAAACTTCGCCGGTTTGCGGGTCAAGATAAAGCGTAATTTTACGGCTCAGCAATACCCAGCAGTTAATGATTTCATCTTTGATGCAGCGTGAGATATCTACGCCAAGAAAATCAAACAGGTGAGCCGGTTGATCCCCATCCATCGGTTGGGCATACATGGAACCCGTGGCAGAGAAATAATGAGTTCTACTATCAAGACTGCAGCGGATTTTGACGAATTGTTCATCCGTTAGGGAGGCTGTTGCTAAATTCATCTTGCATGGTTAAGTATTTTGTGTAGCCGGTGAAAACTGTGTGTGGAACCGGCAATAACTTAGGTATGAAGCTCAGTGAAACGCTTAAAAAGCAATACCGCCCTTTAGGACGGCATTACTTCATTAATCAGGCTTTAGTTAGCCGCAAAAGTGTACTGTGAAGTTACCACAGCGCTCTCACCGGCTGGGCAGGAGCTTCATAATAGGTATTATCGGGTTGGGTTTCAACCTCTGTCGTTTCAACCTCAACGGGTGCCGGTCGCACTGTAGGGGTGGTTGTCATCGTCGGTGCCGGTCGGGCGGTTGGGGTGGTTGTCATCGTCTCGCGGACGGTTGGGGTTGTTGTTGTCGTCGTTGTGGTCGTCGTCTCCAACGTTTCTTCATTCATCATTGGCGCTCTAGCGACATCAACGACACGCCCGTTTTCCATCCGCGCAATGATATCCATTCCCGGCACCAGTCCTAGCGCCCCTCTTTCCGGTCGTCGAATCGTAAGCGTTCTGACTCGACCGTCATCAGGCTCCTGAATCGTGACTACGTCACCGACAATACTTTTAATGGTGCCTCTAATCATTTCAGATGCCACCGGCGTATTGCGTTGGGCAATTGGCTGCTGCTGAGCGATTACATCAGATTGGCCGGCAACTGCCGGATACATTGCGATGGCGGAAAGCAACAGTGAAACCGTCGTCCCTGTCAGTAATTTCATTTTTTCAATTCGCATGAGAACCTCCTCACTTATGGAGAACATTATGTTAGTACACTAACCGAGCAAAGTTAGTTTGGTCTTGCAAGACGCTTATAGATTTAACCCATTGCCCAAATTTTAACGTTCGCAGCTTTCGGTTAAATCTACCTGCAGGTATAGCTAATTGCTGCTTACACCGCTATTTGAAATCTTGCTTTTTTAAAGCCAACGTGACTGTTAAAGCAAGCAAGTCAGTAAATGCACCCGCTCTGGTGTACTAATCTTACAGGGTTTTAATACAGAATCAGAGTGATAATGCATACCGGCTGTTAAAAACTTTGATTGATGCCTTTTGTCTAAAATTTACCTACCGAAAAATTTCAAACCTGGCCCGTTGTTCACCGTTGCGTAAAAGTCCGGTTAAACATGAGGCTTGTTACTGCCGGCTCAGCGAGTTTACTAATAGCTTACTGTTTACGGAGCATTTCTAACCAGACTCTTTTATACAGATAACCAATGTAGAAGCGATGACAGGTTAACGCTGCCGATAAGGTTTTTATTACTCTCATAATAAAATTTTATCATCTGCCCCGCATTTAAGAAGAACAGAGTGAATAAAAAGTTCCCTAAGACCTAAAAAAACTGGGGAATTCTAATCAAAGGTTATGAAATTAATAGGGATGACTGATAAATGTCCGGGTTCGTCAGTTATTAAAAGTATTATCCAGCAAGGCTTCCTGTAAAAACTTTCTTTTTTTTGGAAAATTCTCTATCCCATCTTAAACGCTAAGATAGATATGCCTTAAAATCTAACGAAGCAAGGTCTGCTTCTGTGAATTCTAGACAGTCATTTTGCATAAATCGTTTGCTAGAGATAAGAGATGACAGCAATGGTGAGAGGAGAGTCCCTAAATCGTTCTTGCAGCATGGGCAAAACGCACAGGTTAATAATGCTATGTTTGAGTGCGACAATGTTACTGCTGTGGGGGCATCGGCAAGCTGATGCTTTAGAGGTTGCACAGAAAGGAGGAGCTGCCGGTGAGCTAAAGCCTCAGGTTGAGCAACCTGTCTCGCCGCCGATTGACCAACCTTCTGATGTTTCTCCGAGCAATAAACCGGCTGATATTGCTCCGATGGATAAACCTGCCAATATTTCTCCGAGTAATAAACCTTCTTCTGCCAGCGACAGCCTCAGCACCCGCTTGGTAATTAAGTTGGGCGAGCGCCGCGTCTATCTGTATCGGGAGAACCAAATGCAAATTAGTTATCCAATTGCAGTTGGTAAGGATGGTTGGGAAACGCCGGTGGGCACTTATCAAGTGATGCAAATGATTAAAAATCCAACTTGGGAGCATCCTTGGACAGGAGAACTTGTCGAGCCTGGGCCAGATAATCCTTTAGGAACCAGATGGATTGGCTTCTGGACAGATGGAAAGGATGTGATTGGTTTTCATGGCACGCCTAATGAGGATTCAGTCGGACAGGCAGCTTCCCACGGCTGCGTTCGGATGTTTGATCGCGACGTTCAAGCTTTATTTGAAAAGGTGTCAGTTGGGACAACTGTTGTCGTAGAACCCTAGGAAAAATAATCGCATACGTCGTTTTTCTTTGCCTTATTAACGACAGGTTGATTGACAAAAAGATGACGGGTGCGTGCCGGTTGAAGTGTAATTGAGCGGTTTGGTGGGCGGAGTGAAACGGAGGATACACCTCGCCCACGAAATTGCGAAATCTGCGGGTTTGAAACAAAAAATCAACGTTTGCAACCAGTCTAATTACTCTAAAGATTGCTGATATCTTTCTAACAGTTCGGGGATGTAGTCATAGCCATCTACCCCAATAACTGCGATGATGGTAGGGCGCTTCTGCTCTAAAATATTTTGAAATTCGAGGCTTAATTGACCTTTTAAGATTGTCAACAAGCCTGCCGGTTGCCGCCACTCATTTGCACCAATTTGCTCTAAAATATACATTCCCAAACTACCGTAACCCACAGCATTGCCAATGGCGGTCAAACTGTAGCAAACTTGCGCTAAATAAGCCAAATTCAGACCTTGAAGATATAAATCTCCTGACATTTGGGCAGTTTTCCAACCGTCTGTTAGATAGTTGAGGGCTTCTTCCGGTTGATCTAAAACAACGTGAGCGATGCCGAGGCTGCTGAAACAAAGAGCTTGACTTTGACGATCACCTAATTTTTCTGCTAATTGCAAACCTTGCTCTAAGTAGTTAATCGCAGCTTCATAAATTTCCGGTTCCAATTGTTCTTGTTGTTTGGCTTGGAAGACTTCGCTAAAACCGAAATTTGCGAGAGCGTTTGCTTCTCCTAAACGATCACCGGCTTGCCTAGAATAAATAAGGGCGCGTTGACTGTAACTAATTGCACCGGCATAGTTTTTTTGAGCAACGCAAGTCCGGCTGAGGTGATTGAGATTGGCAATTTCACAGGGACGATCACCGGCTTCACGGGCAATTTCCAAGGCTTGCTCATGAAAGACAATTGCCTGCTCATAACGACCTTGAGCGTGTTGCGAATAGCCTAAAAGTGTGAGGATTCGAGCTTTTTCTTGGGTTCCTTCAACTTGTCGCAGCGGTTCACTTAGATAATCGAGTGTATTTCGCAAGTAGCTACCTGAAAACGAGGCAAAAATTCCGCCATAGAGCGGAAAGTATTCTCGTTGAGAGAAAGCTCGGAGAATTTGTAATGTAATTTGAAAACATCCATTGGCTAAGCGTTCTCGATTACTGGAATTAAGGCTGGTTGCTCGCTCAAAGCCATTCGCTAACTGAACCCAAATTGCGGCAAAGGTTAAAAAGGTGGAAATGGAAAGCTTTGCGCCAACTTTTGAGTCATAAACCAGTTTATCAAACCACTGAACTAAACCTCGTTGCAAGCACTGCAAAATTACGGCTAATTCAATTAATGCTGCCGGTTCTAAACTTGCTTGCTTGCCAGTGGCTTCAACGATAGATTGATTGAGGGAAATTGCATTAAATAAGGCTTTGGGGAAGGGACTGCTGACTTGTTTTGCCCATAATCCCCAAGGGCCATTTTGTTCTGGAGTGCCGGCAAATCCGATTTGGCTACGTTTTTCGTAAATCCAGCTAACAAGATTGCCTTCGAGTCGCTGCCAAGATTCTAATCCTGCGGTGATGCCGGTGAGGATTTGCTGCACATCTTGCGCTAAGTCGGGGTTGGCAATCTGCGTGAGTTGTTGATGCAATAATTTGGCAAGTTGTTGCAGTTGATCTAAGGTAAGCGGCTGCTTTTGGTTAGGATCGAGAACGCGCAAGACAACGGTAAGGCGATCACGCTCATCTGCGTTGAGAATTTGTTGAATTGTGGATGCAATAGCACCAGAAACTCTATTTTCTTTTTGCCAGCGTTCCCACTCGGTTTGAATCGTTTTGATTGCTCTCAGCCGGCGGTTGGCTTTGGCTTGTTTTAACTCATCTTTTTCGGTTTTTACTACAGATTGAGCAGTGTTTAATTGTTCATCTAAACTGCGTTCAAAAATTTCGTCGGTGCCGGCTTCTATGCCTTCCACAAGCATTTGATAAACCTGTTCTTTTGAGCGAATTTGCCCTTTGAGGGTGATTTCAACAATTTGCTCGATAAAGGCTAGGTAGCGCTCGCTCAGTGAGTCTGACATGGTTGGGGTTACGGGTGATGGCGTTCCCTTTAATTTTACTTGCCGGCTTGGGTGTGCCGGTTTGTCACCCCCTCACCCCCTCAATCCAGGTAAATTACGCCGGCTCTGTTGCATTTTCAGAGGTGGGGGGAACAGAGGCGATAAACTCATTGAGGGAATTCACGGTTACAGCAACATCCACCAATTCCTCTAATTGCTCTAAATTTAATCCCTGTAGGATAGTTTGTACATTTGCCGGCACCTCACCAAAACGACGCTGAAGCTGACGTCGTAATATCCGCAATGCTTCTTGTTGCAAAATCTCTTGATACCAAGGCGATTGCTGTAATACAACCATATCCCACCTCATTATTTGCTGTACTAAAGGTGTTGACAACACGAATCTAGCAAAAAATGCTAGAAGCGGTTCCAACTCGCTTAATTGTTGATCATTTCGCAAAAGTTGGACTGCCTGCCGCACGGCTGACTCGTTATCCCCACCCCTAAGCATCGGCACAAATGGCAGCAGGGAGGGTAAGGGTTGTTGAAAGACTATTTCAGCGTCTACTTCCCAAAGGTTAATTGTGCGATAGTCTTGTCGCGCCTGTAACCCCATAAACTCAGATTGATAGCCGGTGGCAACCACGACTCCGGGTGTGGGTTGCAAGATGTTAATGAGTACCGGATAAACCGGCAAGTTGTATTTTTCCTCTGCCAGTGCTGCATACGCCCGCATCCGCTTTGGCATTCGGGGGGTGTAGCGCAATTGTAACTCGTTGAGGACAAGAAATTCGCCGTGTTCGGGGCTGGAGGCTTTGAGCAAAACATCGCTTTCGCGGCTCAGCCATTGGAATTCTGAGGAGAGGATCTCGCCGGCTACGATGTCGGGGCGCTGTGTTACCCACTGCACCCAGGCATCGGGGGCGAGACTGATTAAACGTTTGCTGCCAATATCTGCCGGTTTCGCCATTCTTTTATCAGGCATCTATTTTAAATTAGAATACCTTTTTCGTAAGATCTTCGGTTAATCGCTTAACCCGGCAAAGAGCCGGCTTCCAAAAAATCTTGATCCACTTTAGAGAACTTTCGTTATTAGCCCGAAAAGGAATTTTCGGATGGTTAACTGGCGCACAATCGGCTCGTCAAATATGCGAATTAGATCCTTGGAAAGATAGCCGGCATCACTTTGACTTTCATTACGGGGAAACCGGCATGGGCTGTACAGGTGCCGGTGGCGCACTGGGAATACAGCGATCACTAATTTCTTTGGGGAGAAAATCGCTATTTTTTGCCTCTGGAATTTTTGTTAAATAGCAATCGCGCACTGCCAGCAAAAAGCCTTTAATCGCATCGGGAAAACCTGGTTGTGATTCAGCTACCGTTAAGAAACCTTGCCATTTGCTATCGTTATTGCCATAAACATCAATTAAATGCAAACCGGCTAGATATTCAGCCACCGGATCGAGGGTAAACCGGATATCTTCTTTTGCTGCGCCTACGGTTTGAATCAGGCGGAGTGTTTCTTCCAGATATTTGAGGCGAATTTCTACGTCTTGCGGGTTTAAGGCAGAGAGCGCCGCTATCACATCTTTAAACTTAGCGGTTGCCGGTTTGTAAGTGGGTTTCAAGCATTTCCAAGCGATGGCTTTGGCATCGGCGTGAACCATGCGCTCATCGAGCCGGTTTGTTGCCACATCCCGGTTAATTTCATTGACGTATTCTAACATCAAATCAGGGATTGTTTCTGGCAAGTTATCATCTTTTTTGCCTTCTTTACTGGCTATCACTAAATCAGCATAGAGTCTAGCGAATAAAACGGTGGTACTTCTTTGCTGTCTTTCTGTCTCCTCTAAGAGTTTGGCAAAGTCACCGCAGAAATAGTGAAAACCCTGCCCATTCAAGAGGGATGATTTACCCAGTTTATCCAAGTATTTTTGCATGAAAGCTGAAAGCTCAGCTCCTTGAATTTTTTGGGGTTTAATCGTGGTTTTGCCGGCTTTACCGAGGCTGCTTTTCAGCCGCGAAGTAACGACTAAAGCATTGATGGGAAATTCTGATGAATCCGGGTCAATTTGCTTTTGCGTGGCTTCGGTCATTTCTGAAAAGTGGTCTACGATGACCAGAAGGCGGCGTTGTTCCAGCAATTTTGCCACCAGGGTTTCATCAATCGCTTGGGGATGGTGGGTGAGGGTTTTGAGCTTTCCCCGAATCGCTTCTAGAAACGGATGTTTGCCTTGGGGAAGTTGGGTGCTGAGTTCTTCTTCTATGAGAATGGGAAGCTGCCGGTGTTTGCAGAGGCGTTTGGTTTCATCTGACTCCATTGCCCACAGTGCCATCTGACAAGCGATACTGGTTTTGCCAATCCCGCCTTCGCCATAGATCAGCAGGCAGATACGCTTTTTGTTGAAGGTAGCTTGCAACTCTGTAGGGTCTAATGAAATTTTTTTATCGTCTAGTTCAACAGCAACGGGGACGTAGGTGGCGCGACGCTTAACGGTTTCTAGCTTGCTAAATTCTTCATGGAAAGTTTGGATATGTTTGGCAACCCAGCTATCAAGGACTCTGGGGCGGTAAACAAAAAGACTGAAAAACGTGAGGTGACGAATGCGGATGGGAAAGCCTCCCAAGGAGTCAGGAAGTTTAAATTCGTAGGGTTTGAGGGCGTCATTAATTCGCAACAGCCACCGGGGACGCAGCCAGAAGATTGTTAACCATAGGGAGGGGAAGAAGAGGAGGTAGAAAAGGATGCCGGCTTGCCAGGGATTTTGCTGAATCCAATAGGTTAAATTGGCATTTCTTTGGGCTTTGAGTGCGTTGAGGGACAGACGAAAAGTTCTAATCTTGTCTGTAAAGAAATAAGCTTTAGTCTCTTCGAGGATTTTTAAAGCTGCCTCTAAGTCTGAGATTGCTTGATCCAACTCTTTTGGTGATAGGGTGTTTGCTTTTTCCTGAAGGCTAAACGCGATACTCCCCAGAGCAGAAGCGGCATCGTGGCGAACGCCTGCATCTTTATCCTTGAGAGCGTTAACCAAGTCAGGGACAGCGGCTTTGGCTTCTGTGCCGATGCTCCCCAAGGCATAACCGGCATTGCGGCGCACGTCTGCATCTTTATCCTTGAGAGCGTTAACCAAGTCGGGGACAGCGGCTTTGGCTTCTGTGCCGATGCTCCCCAAGGCATAACCGGCACGGTCTCGCACATCTGCATCGTTGTCTTTAAGAGCGTTAACAAGGTCGGGGACAGCCGCTTTGGCTTCTGTGCCCATGCTCCCTAGGGCAGCAGCGGCACTGCCACGCACGTATGAATCGTTGTCTTTAAGAGCGTTAACCAAGTCGGGGACAGCCGCTTTGGCTTCTGTGCCAATGCGCTTTAGGACCTCAACGGCACTGCCACGCACTCGTGTATCCGAATCTTTTAGTGCTTTGACAAGAGCAGAGACGACGGTATCTGTGTTAACGATAACGACCGTATTTGCTTCAAAGGTATCTGTGTTAAGGCTAACGACCTTATCTACTTCCTTAATGGGAGATTCCAGACGGGACGTATATATGAAACCCCCACTAGGAAGAACTAGTGGGCTGTTATAGAGGTAACCCAGTACATTAGCCGCATTCCAGCGCACTCGCTCATTCTTGGACTCCAAGGCTTTGATCAAGGCAGGCGCAGCCGGCTTCCCAATTTCTCTCAGTGCCTCGGCTGCACCTTGGCGGACTAACAAATTATCGGACTCCAAGGCTTTGATGAGTTGGGGAACGGCGGGTGCGCCAAGTTTGGTTAACGCCTCAACCGTTTCGTCGCGGTTGAATTCATCAGCGGTTCTTAATTTTTCGATCAGGGGAGCAACCTGTGTGACACCGGCATCTTTCCCACGTTGATTTTGCGCCGATGCACTGCCGACTACCAGTGCCGGTGATGTCAGAGACAGGAAAAGAACGGTGAATGCAGCGAACAGAGATTGCCGGCGATGTTTAGTCATTTGAGTAGAAGTTGTTGTTGAGTTGAACAACCTCAGCAATTGGAATAATAATATCTACATTTTAATCAGGCACGTTTACGCAAACGGGCTGAGAGTGCCGGCGGATTTTCGCTAAAAGTAGCGCAGCACAATGTCGGCAACCCTCAGACAGGTTGGCAATCAAGCTTAACCCCAAAATTTTGTTACAGGTTCTTGCGATCCACCCTTCAGTAAGGGAGAAAAGGGAGGTAAGGCTTTGAGTGCTGGGTTAAATGCCACCTCAACATCTACTTCCCAAAGGTTAACGACGCGATAATGTTGACGTGCTTGTAAGCCGAGCCGGCAAAACATTTAGCTGCAAACAAGCAGCCGGCTTATTAAAAATCCCACATCACTGGATTGTCATCTAAAGTATCTGTAACAGTGCGTCCGATGGTATCAATTTCTGCTAAATCATCTGCCGATAATTTAAGAGTGCCGGCTTTCGCATTTGCGGTTGCCTGTTCCGCATTCCGCGCCCCAACAATTGCACTAGATTGCGGTTGAGCGATTAACCACGCCAAAGATAACTGAGCGAGGCTGCACTGATTGCGTTCTGCGATCGGGCGCAGTTTATCTAAAGCTTCTTGCACTCGTTGATAATTCTCTTTATCGGCAAACAACTTATTTTTCGCCCGGTTATCGCCTTCCTCAAATTTGTGATCCAGGCCGAACTTGCCGGTTAATAATCCCTGTGCAAGCGAAGAATATGCGAGAATAGAAATATTCTTGTCAACACAGTAAGGCATTGTCTCTTTTTCCACCCAACGCCAAAATAAAGAATAGGGCGGCTGTAAACTATCAATCTGTCCATACAGTGAAGCTTCTTCTATCTGTCCGCGAGAAAAATTAGACACGCCAATCGCCCGAATTTTTCCCTGTTGCTTCAATCTCTTCAGAGCGCTCATTGTCTCTTCAACTGTCACAAATTCACTGTTCCAAGTTCCAGCCGGCCAATGAATTTGATAAAGATCAATATAATCTGTTTTGAGATTTGTCAACGAACGCTCACACGCCTCAATCACTAGATTACGGCTGAGATGATTCGAGAATACTTTCGTTGCGTAGACAACTTTATCCCGTACAGATGAGAGCGCTTCTCCGACTATCCGTTCTGAGTGTCCCTCCCCATAAACTTCTGCGGTATCAAAGGTTGTGATACCGGCATCATAGGCAGCTTTCAATGCTTTTATGCTGTCGGCATCCTCAATTCCCACCCACATTCTTTTGCCGGTTTGCCAAGTCCCCATAATGATTGGGGTAATTTTCACGTCAGATGTGCCTAGGGTTCGTGTTTTCATGTTTATTTTTTTATTCTGCTTTTTTGAGTATATTTTGTTTTTTAACCGCAGATTCCACAGATTAATACAGATAGGTCTGTGTCAAGTTGGGGTGTGGTAGTTTAATCTGAAAGAAAGAGGTAATTTGGTTGCTATGGAATCAATGACTTCTCACGCGCTGAAAGAATGGGCTGTCGCCGTTGATGCCCTGGAAGCCGGTAAAACTATCATTCTGCTGCGAAAAGGCGGCATACGCGAAGAAAATGGGCGCTTTGCTGTTGATTACGATAGGGTTTTTCTCTACCCAACTTATGAACACCAACAGCCAAATCTGCTGAAATCTGAATATGCTGGCAAAGTGATGCCGGTGGAGTCTGGCTGGCATCCGGAAACGGTTCGAATTGGTTGCTTGGCAGACATTACTGATATTTTCCCAGTTGCTCACGAGCCGGCAATCAAGGCACTGTTACCTTATCATATTTGGAACGAGCAATTTGTTAGCGAACGCCTCAAATGGAAGCCGCGCCAGCCGATTTATGTGCTGCTACTGCGGGCTTATAAACTTCCGCAACCACAAGTTATTCCATATCGCCCAGAATACGGTGGCTGCAAATCTTGGATCGATCTAGTTGAACCGATTTCAATTGAAGGGGCAGTGCCGGTTTTAAGTGATGGTGAATATATTAAACAAGCGAATGCTATTCGCCGCATGATCGCTAACCCAGAGTTGGTTTCGTCGTGATGCCGGTGTTGGTAAGTGAGGGTTTTAGAAAACGCTGGAATTAGAGATTTTTTAACCGCAGATGCACGCAGATAAACGCAGATGAAAACGGATGTTTTTTCTGTGGTTACCTGCGGTGTTATCTAAAAAGGCTGTTTTTGTCGGGTTTATGTTAGTTTTTAATTTCTGTAATTTGAATATCTTCAAAAGATTAAACTGTTCCAAAAGTAACGCCCAATTGTTTTAACCATTTGCGATAGGCAATAGAGGCGCGATCACAAGGCAAGTGAAATTCTGCCGGCAAATCTAAAGGGAGACGCTTAGGTTGCTGTGATTCGACAATCGGAATATCTTGCCGGACAACTTTATCTTGAAATGCTCGTAATTCTGCTTCTGGGATCTCATGCCCGTAATTCATTGTGATCCACATCCACCCTAAACATTCTTCCTCATCAACCGGCGTGACGGTAAAGAAAATTGTTAATTCGCCGGCTGGCGACTGCTTCACGAAATACGCCGTCAGGGGGCGCAAGACGCGGTAATTGTAAGTAACTTCTCCTCCTGTGCCGGTGCCATCTGGATCGGGTTGCCAGACGCGCACATTGCGGAGTGAGATGCCATTTTCCTCGACTTCCACTTCATAGTCTGCGGTGGCGGTACGGTTGCGATCGCCTAGCAATCCATCATGCACAAACGGGAAATGAGACACATCCAGGAAATTTTCAATGGCTCGAAATCCACTTGAATGATATGTGTAAGATCCGCAGAGGAATTTGTGAAAAGCTGGGTTTTCCCACTCTGGAAACGAAGGTGGGATAATGAACTCAACTTCGGAAGCGTCTTTTTTATCTTTGATTGTGCCTTGCGAATCTGCGCCAAGACGCACCCAAATTAAGTCGTATAGTTCATAAGCCTGGTAAGTTTGAACATGGGCGCGTGCCGGCGGCTGTAAGTCTGGATGTGCAGGTATGTAGGTACATTGTCCTGTGGTATCGTAAGCTAACCCATGATACGGACAAATGAGGGTATCACCGGAGATATTTCCAATCGATAGACGCGCACCTCGGTGAGGGCACACGTCTTTCCATGCCATGATGCGATCTCCGTTGCGCCATAGCACTAAGTTTTCTCCCAACAAACGTGCCGGCAGGATGGTTGCCGGTTGCAAGTCTTCTGATTTGGCTACAACGTGCCAGCCGTTGAGTAAAATTGCGTCAGATGTAACCATTTTTGGCACTTATTTACTCAGATTAATTAGGATAAAAACAGTTCTAGAGCGATTTAACATAAACCCATAAAATATTATATTCGTCAAATAATTATACTATTTTTATTGAGCAATTTCTTCGATACAATAGAATTAAGAATCAACACAAGCTGCTGTTATCTGGGCTATGCGATATGGTACAAAGCACTCCATCGGAGATTCCAGTGTTTCCAGCCGGCGATTTACTGAGTGAGGAACCGCAATTGGAAACTTACCGGCATCTGAAACAATTAATTCTACTATTAACCTGCTTAGAACGGTTGTGGGGCAGCCGGCAGGATTTCTTTGCCGGCGGAAACATGAGTATTTACTACAGCACCCGGCAACGTAAATCAGAAGACGTGCGAGGGCCAGATTTTTTTGTTGTTTTAAATACTGAACGCAAAGAGCGAAAAAGTTGGGTTGTTTGGGAAGAAGACGGCAAGTATCCAAACTTAATTCTGGAGGTGCTTTCAGATAGTACGGCACAAACTGACCGAGGGTTAAAAAAACAGCTTTACCAAGATATTTTTCGCACTCCTGAATATTTTTGGTTTGACCCTTATAAATTAGAATTTAAGGGTTTTAAACTTATCTACCGTCACTATGAAGAGATTGAGCCAAATGAGCGGGGATGGCTTTGGAGTGAGGAATTGCAATTGTATTTAGGTATTTTAGGAGAACAGTTGCGATTTTTCACCCTAGAAGGAGAATTGGTTCCCACTCCAGAAGAAGCGGAAGCACAAGAACGCCAACGAGCAGAAAATGCCGAAGCAAAAGCGGAACGCTTACGGCAAAAGCTGTTAGAAATGGGGGTTAATCCAGAGGAGTTGGGATAACCGAAGGGTTTTTATTTCACTTGAAGAAAGATTTTTTAACCACAGATGGACACAGATAAACACAGATAAAGACATAGTTTATCTATCTGTGTTTATCTGTTTTTGCTGGAGGGGCAATAATCCTTTTGATTGTAAAAACTTACTCACGACTTCTTCGACTTTGCGAAATTCTCCATCTACTTGATAATTCATTTGCTGCATTTCTTGGGCGGTGATGATTCCTCCCAATTGCTTGAATGCTTCGCGTAATTTGGGGTATTTTTTTAAGGTTTCTTGGCGGACTACCGGCACAGCTTCGTAAGGAGGAAAATATTGCTTATCATCCTTGAGAATTACTAAATTTAACGTGGCAATTTGACCGTCTGTTGAGTTGCCGGCAACCATATCTACCTTTTTCTCAACTAACGCCCGATACATTAATCCCAAATCCATAATTTTGGGAGATTTTTCAAATTTTAATCCATAGGTTTTCGCCAAACCTGGAAATCCATCCTCGCGTTCAATAAATTCGTACCCGAAGCCGGCTTGCCATTGGGGTGTATATTTAGCGGCTTGGGAAAGTGTGGCAATATTCAAGTGTTGAGCATCTGCGCCGCGCACAACCATTGCAAAGGTGTTTTCAAAACCTAATGGTTCTGTTACTTCTAACCCAAATTTACTTACATATTGTTGTTTAACCTGCTTGTACACTGCTTTAGGGTCGCTGATTGTTTTCTCTTTTAAAATAGACGTGAAAGCAGTGCCGGTGTATTCCACATAAGCATCTAACTGCCCAGATTTCACGCCTTCGTGACAGATGCCGGTGCCTCCTAAGTTAAGTTTTCTTTCAACCTTTAAGCCGGTTTTGGCTTCGATCTGCTGCGCTACAAGCTCTCCTAAAATAACTTGTTCTGTGAAATTTTTTGAGCCAATCACAATGTCACCGCTGCCACCACCGGCTTTGTTTGTATTGCAGCCGGCAACGATCCAGGCAAAAGTCAAAATGCAAAGAGCAAAACAAAGAATTCTTTTCACTTTTTAATTATTAATTGTTTTTCAAACCAACCGATGGCAAAATCTACAAGTAATGCCAGCGCGGCTGCCGGAATTGCCCCCGCAAGAATTAGCTGGTTGTTGACGACAGAAATACCCCGAAAAATAAACACCCCCAAGCCGCCGGCACCAATTGCTGGTGCGATGGTTGCAATGCCAATTGCAATCACAGTGGCCACTCGCACACCTGCCAAAATAACCCCCAATGCCAAGGGAATTTCGACTTGATAAAGCAGTTGCCAATCTGTCATTCCCATCCCGCGACCGGCTTCTCGAACCGCAGGATCTACCCCGATAATGCCGGTATAGGTATTGCGGATAATCGGCAGTAGCGAGTATAAGATAAGCGCGACAATTGCCGGATTATTACCAATTCCCCCCAGCAAGGGCACAGAAATCAAAAAGCCAAAAAGTGCCAAACTCGGAACCGTTTGCATAACATTGGCAAAACCCAAAATCGGCTTAATAAATCCTGGCTTGCGGGTGATTAAAATTCCCAACGGAATGCCGGCCAAAGTAGCAATGGCAATGGAAATGCCGACGAGAAATAAGTGTTCGCCGGTGCGTGTTAGAATTTCTGCGCCATATTTAAATAGAAAAAAGTCAGTATTCATTGCCCATCCTGCGTTGGTTCAAGTGATTTCAGACAAGCCATAAAAGCGCAGGCTTCAGGATCTTGTGAGCGCAAAAATTCTGCCGGCGTCCCTAACACCACCATTCGCCCTTCCTCCATTAAACCAATGCGGGTGGCTAAAATGAATGCTTCTTCAATGTCGTGAGTCACAAAAATGACTATCTTTCCTAATTCTTTTTGCAGCCGGCCAAACTCTTTTTGAATTTCCAATCGTGTAATCGGATCGAGTGCGCCAAAAGGTTCATCCATCAACATCACTGGCGGATCAGCAGCGAGTGCTCTTGCCACTCCAACCCGCTGACGCTGACCTCCTGAAAGTTGATGCGGATATCGGTTTGCAAAGTCCTCTGGATCTAAGCCAACTAGATGCAATAATTCATAAACTCGTGTTTTGATTTGCTTGGGTTTCCAACCTTCCAAAGCCGGCACTAAACCGACATTTTTCTCAACTGTGAAATGGGGAAATAAGCCGATTTCTTGAATCACATAACCGATGCGCCGGCGCAGTTGAATTGGGTTCCATTGAGTTGTGGGTTTACCTTGCACCAAAACTTCACCACTTGTAGGTATCAGCAGGTGATTGATCAGTTTCATTGTCGTGGTTTTGCCGCTGCCGCTGCGTCCCAAAAGCACCAGCGTTTCTCCCTGGCGGACGGTGAAATTTAAATCTGACACCAGTTGCCGGTGGTTAACGGTATAACTCACCTCCCGGAATTCAACAGCAATTTCGTTATTTTTTGGCATGGTTTTTTTCAATGCTGAATAAAGTTTACTACAGCATTTAGTAATAAGCAGTAGGTGCCGGCACCACTCAAAAAGATGCCAGGATTTAAGATAAGATAATTATGTCATAGTTGGAGATCAAGAAAGTTTTATGAAAATGATTAAAACGGTTGCTACAGTCACAGAAAATCGCCAAATGACGGTGCAGTTACCTCCAGATATTTCCCCCGGTGAGCATCAGGTGGTTCTAGTGATTGATGAAAAGTCGGTGAGTGAGGTGCCGGCAGTTAAAGAAAAGCGCCCACCGCTAAATTTCCCAGTACGAAGTTATGGCGCTTGGCCGACTGACCTTTCCCTGAGACGTGAGGATATGTATGGTGATGATGGAAGATAACGCTATATTTCTCGACACCAATATTCTAGTGTACGCGAATGTTGAAGAGTCTCCGTTTCACGAAGTTGCGCTACAGGCGATTCAACACCTTTATGATGCTGGCAGCGAGTTATGGATCAGCCGGCAGGTATTGCGGGAATATTTAGCCACCCTGACTCGTCCTCAGCAATTTACTAATGTCCATCCTATTGAGGTATTGATTGAGGATGTTCGCCTTTTTCAAACTCAATTTCACGTGGCTGAAGATAATGAAGAGGTAACGGAACGGCTTTTAATGCTGATGCAGGAAATACCCGTCGGTGGCCGGCAAGTGCACGATGCGAATATTGTTGCCACGATGTTAGTTTATGGAATTCGTCAATTACTCACGCACAATGTTGCAGATTTTAACCGTTTTTCCAAATTAATTGCCGTAGTGCCACTTGTGTCAAATGAGGCTTAATAATACAGAACAGCTTAAGATATAGATAACATTTTCAGCCGGCACGAGGATGAGGTTAAATTATGTCTGCCGTCACTCAAAAACCCGTCCACCAACTATCAATTACCTGGCCCTTACTGCCCGATGATTTTATCCTGCCTGACGATCCTGTGGAAAATACAGACCAGCCCTTAATTGCAGCCGCACTGAGTCAGCCTTTGAGCTTCTTGCCTGAGTTATCGCAAGAAGCGCTAATCGTGTCTAATTTTGCCTTGTGTGCGGCGATAGATGAGCGAATGATCTGCAAAGCGCCCGACTGGATGTATGTAAAGCCGGTGCAGCCGTGGCAGTCAAGCAAACCCCGTCGCAGCTACACACCGCATACACAAGGGACGATCCCGCAAGTCGTGATGGAATTTCTATCAGCAACTTACGGTGAAGAATATTCTGTTGAGTTTACAGAAAGTGTGGGTAAATGGTTCTTTTATGAACAGGTTATTCAAGTTCCTATCTATGTGATTTTTCGACCAGATACAGGTCGTATTGAGGTTTATGCTCTAGAATCTGGACGCTATATAACCCAAAAACCGAATGAGTCTGGGCGTTATTGGATTCCGGGTTTAGAGTTATTTTTAGGAGTTTGGGAAGGCAGCCACGAACTGAGAACCGGCCATTGGTTGCGATGGTGGGATACTCAAGGAAATCTGCTGTTATGGTCAGAAGAAAGAACTGAACAGGAACGGCAACAGAAGCAGTTAGCGCAGCAGCAACTTGAGCAGACGCAAACGTTATTAGAACAGGAACGGCTTAGGGCACAAGTATTGGAAGAAAGGTTGCGTTCGCTCGGGATTAATCCAGATCAGTTATGAAGGTGGGGATGGGGACAACTTCTTGCCGGCATCGCTTTTAAATCTTCCTAAAACTTGTTAATTTCGTCAACAGTAAAGGCAATTCCTCGTAAATAAACCAGCACAGAAGAATTGCCTCTAAAGCAAAACGCATTTTCTTTTATTCAAAACACCCGACTAACTATTTGCCTCAAGCAGTTCGTTTTGCTTCTCCCTTCTTTCCTGTTGCTGCAACATCAATAGACTAACTAAATGCACCGTTGCCAAAGCGATGGCACCCAATGGCAAGACGTAACTGTGTAGCGCATATAAATGTTGCACCGTCACCGTACTCACCCCGCTACCACCCGTTAAAATGGCAACTAATTGTGGCCCTATTAAAGGAATTGCTTCAATCGTTGCCACCTCAATGCGGAAACGCCAGAAACCTTCCTGACTCCAATCTAAAAGCATTGCCGTCCAACCTAAACCAATTGCCGTCAAAACGAGCAAAATATTGCTAATCCAACCGGCAATCCAACTGCGGCGAAACTTCTCACCCAGAAACATCACCACAATTTGAATTAATCCCAGCCCAACTAATCCATTCCCGGCAATATTATGCACACTCCGAATTAGCCAACCATACGGAACTTCATTGGTAATCGTTTCCAGCGAATTATAAGCACCACCGGCACTCGGTTGATAATAAAACGCTAAAAGCCCGCCCGTAATTGCCGCCATTAGCGCTAGTGTCAAAATTGCGACAGACAATATTGTTGCCAGTCGCCGTAGCCTAAACTCCCAGCTTACATCGATCATGGCTATTTTGTACTTTTATTAAGGTACTCTATACTTTTGTAACGCAGTTATTAAAAAAAAGCTCAAAAATTTTCGACAGATGTGCAATCTACTCCCCAAGGAATAGCAACCGATTTGCACACAACCTGAACTGTGCGCCTGCAAATCCGCTCAGACTCCCTTAAAATAACGGGGAACCGGCAACTAAACCAACTGATGGCGCGTACATCTACCATTACATTTGATCGCGGCACACTCATTTTGCACCCACCCCCAAGAGGTAAAGCGTGGGTGGAATTTGCAACGTGGGACGATCGGGTTGAGAAATTTCGCATCCCCGCCATCGACTACCGCCCTCTCATCGAAGCGCTGCAAGCCGAAGGCACTCAAATCAACGACGAAGCCAAGGCATTTGAACCGCTGGAACTCAATGCCAGCATGGAAATGGAACCCTACGCCCACCAGAGTGAGGCGTTGCTGGCGTGGAAGCAGGCGGGACGTTGCGGCGTGGTGGTATTGCCGACGGCTGCCGGTAAAACTTATTTGGCGCAACTGGCAATGCAAGCTACCCCCCGCAGCACCCTGGTTGTGGTTCCCACACTGGATTTGATGCACCAGTGGTATGCCCATTTAGAGGCAGCTTTCCCAGATGTGGAAGTGGGATTGCTGGGGGGAGGTTCACGCGATCGCACCCCGATTCTGGTTGCAACTTACGACAGCGCCGCCATTCATGCAGAAACTTTGGGCAACCGTTACGCCCTGATTGTGTTTGATGAGTGCCATCACTTGCCCACCGACTTCAACCGCGTGATAGCAGAGTATGCGATCGCCCCCTATCGGCTGGGATTGACTGCAACCCCAGAACGCACAGATGGTAAGCATTCCGATTTAAATACTTTAATCGGCCCAGAAATTTATCGCAAGACGGCAGAAGAACTTGCCGGCGGCGCACTTGCTAACCATGAAATTGTGCAGATTAAAGTTAAACTTTCTAAGCAAGAGCGCGAGCATTACACCGAACTAATTAAAACCCGCAACGAATTTTTACGCGAATCAAATATTTCCCTCGGCAGTATCAAAGGTTGGCAGCTATTTGTGCAAGCCAGTTGCAGATCGCCGGCAGGAAGACGCGCCATGTTAGCCCACCGGCAAGCCAAGGATATCGCTCTCGGAACTGGCGGAAAATTGCGAATCTTGGCAGATTTATTAGCCCAGCATCATCCGGAACGCACCCTTATTTTTACCGCAGATAATGCTACTGTTTATCGCATTTCTCAGGAGTTTTTAATTCCCGCCCTCACCCATCAAACACCCGTTAAAGAACGCCATGAAATTCTCACCCGATTTAAAGCCGGTGAATATAAAGCGTTAGTAGCATCTCATGTTTTGAATGAAGGGGTTGATGTGCCAGATGCTAAAGTTGCCATCTTGCTATCGGGAACAGGTTCTCAGCGCGAGTATATTCAGCGTTTAGGGCGAGTTTTGCGAAGAGGAACAGATCGGGATAAAGTCGCAGTTTTATATGAAGTCATAGCGGAAGATACGGCAGAGGAAGGAACCTCTCAGCGCCGCCGAGGAGAGAATAAATATGAACCGCACAAACCTGAAGAACCTCGGAAAAAAGAGAATAAAAAGGATGGGAAAAAATACCGGCAGTTAGAAATTTTGCCTTCCCCTAAAACTGATCCTTCTACCTCTCCTGAAGCGCCAACGCCTCTATATGGCGCTTCTAAGGGGGTTTCTAAGCGTGCGGCTGAGTTGAAGGAAAAATGGGGTGAGGAAGCAGAGGAGCAGGATAACGAGGGGACAGAGGAGTAATTTTTTTGCTAGACGAAGATAGGAAGAAAATTATCAGGAACTTGAGCAGCTTCTGATGAATCTTTTAAGGTAAGTGATATTTGTTACACATATGAAAAAGCTTTGGTTGCTGGTGGGTGTTAGTTGTTTGGGAAGTTTGTTTTTCGTGGGTAATTTCAGTCAAGCTTTTCAAACTTCTAGAGTTGAGAGTTCAGCGAGTATCAAGCTAGCTCAAGCCCAAGTAAGTAGCGAGTGTCAAGCAGATAAAAATCAAAAAGCTTCGGGACGAGTTCGACAGTTGCTGGAGCAATTTCAGCAGCAGACTTATATAGAGCAGACAGAGAAAGCAGAGGAAACGCTTCTTCAAGCCTTTACAAGCCTCCAAAACTTAACAGACGAGCAAATTAAAGCTAGTTTCCTTGAAGAAATTGTTGCCGGCTCTAACAATCAACCGGGCGTCTTAAGTCAAATACTTGAGCGATACGAGCAAACTGGACAAAAAGAAAAAGCGCAAACGCTCTTATCACCGGCACTGCAATTAACCCAAAGTTTGAGCGCCAGCTCTAGCTTGGTAAAAACAAATGCTTTGAGTTCCCTTGCTGGCTTCTACGCAAAACTTGGACAGAAATCCCAAGCTGCTGAACTAATTTCTCAAGCACTGCAAAGCGAAAAAACAATTCAGGGCGCTGAGTCTAAAGTCAAAGCACTCACGGCAATTGCTAAAGCCTATGTGGCTGTTAATGAGTTCGATAAAGCTACACAAATTCTTTCTCAAGCATTGCAATTCTCGCAATCAGTTGAGTATGCTGATAGCAATCAAAAAGCGTGGGTTTTAGAGCCAATTGCCCTTTCTTACGCCCAAGCCGGCAATTATACAAAAGCGATTGAAGTTGCCGAACAAATAACCGATGCTGAATATTACCAAGGAACTGCTTTAGCCGGCATCGCTAATCAGTATGCCCAACAGGGAAAATTAAGGCAAGCCACCCAACTAGCTACAACCATCAAAATGGTTCAAGTACAGGCAAAAGCTTTAACTGATATTGCCACAACTTCTGTTAAAAACGGTAACAAAGATGGGGGATTTGAAATTTTTTCCCAAGCGCTGAAAGTGGCTCAAACTGAACCCCAGCCATACAACAAGGCAGCCTTAGTTTCAGAGATTGTGATTCAATACGCACAAGCCGGCGAACCTGATGCGGCTTTTACAGGAGTTCAAGCCATTAGCGAACCCCAAATTAAAGCGAGAACATTGGGTTATATTGCCCTTCAATACGCGAAAATGGGGCAATCGGAAAAAGCCGCCCAAGTTGCAAATCAAGCATTTAATTCAGTCGCAGAAATTAAAGATGCCCGTCAAAAACTGGATGTTAGTGGGGAGATGCTTCGCAACTACACTAAAGCCGGTTTTTACAATTATGCGATTCAAGCCGGCGAAAAACTAGGGGAGGTCTTTAAACAAGCCGGAAATTCCCTAGATTTGGCAGATGGTATGCTGCAATCAGAGAATTTGCGAAAACTTTCCCTGCAAGCGATAGAAGCTGGAAATTATGATATTGCTTTGCAAGCTGCTCAAATGATTCCTAATTCCATTGGCTATCCATTAAAAAATCCGACTTTGTATCAAGTTGCCCTCGCCTATGCCAAAACCGGCCAGCTAGACAAAGCGGAGCAAATTGCTCGCAATATGGGAAATTACTCGCCTTTCTCTCAATTCCAAATTTTGGCAGCAACTGCCCTTCAGGCTCAAAACTCTGCGCTACTTTCTCAAACGCTTCAAGAGGCGAAGGCCATTGCAGATCCTGAGAAAAAAACTTATGCTCTCGCGGCAATTGCTTTGGAAACCGCAAAATTTGGACAGAAAACAACTGATAGTGAAATTATTGCAGAAGCGCTAGAAACCGCGCAAACAGTGGATGAGAATACGAATCTTTTGACCGAAATTTCTTACCAATTGATTCAAGCTGAAAAATACGAAATGGCCTTGCCTTTTGTGAAAGCGATCAAGATTGAGGATTACAAAAACAACAAGTTGCAAGAGATAGCCCAAGCTGCGATTCAATCTGAACAGTACAGTGCTGCCATTTCCTCGGCAAACGCGCTCGTCAATAATCCTCAAGCGCACGCCCGAATCCTGCTTTTACTGGCCGATAAACATATCGAAGCCGGCCAAACAGATCGAGTTGATGAAATCCTATCTAAAACCATTGAAGTCACGCGGACAATTGCCGGCCCGGAATCTCAAATAATGAATGTCACAGAGAGTATTCAAGTCGATGATGAGTATGACAGAGCCAGCCTCTATGAAACAATAGCCATTAAATATGCTGAAGCAAAGCAATATGACCGAGCTTTACAAGTCACGCAAAATATTCAGAACGTCGCTGATCGGGATTTAGCACAGAAACGTCTTGCCTGTTTCCGCTAGCGCTTGATTGTTTTTTTACCGCAAATCCACGCAGATGCACGCAGATGTTGTTGGGAATTATCTGCGTGCATTTGCCTATCTCTCTAATTTTAAAACTCTCATATTTTTTTGAAACCTGTACCAAATACGGCTTTAGATAGTTGATAAAAAAATTGACAAAGTTAATATAAAAAAACGCATCAAATTGGATACAAAATCCCGGATAACCTAGAATTGTGAGCGTAAAATTTAAAGATCGCTGAAAGCGTGCTTTTCTATTTTCTTTATTTACCCTAAAAACGAAATTAAGCAGCCTCTGCAATTAAACCCATGTTTCCTAACGAAGCAGGCTGCTTAATCACCGGCTAAAGGGAAAATTATGTTAACAAGACAAGGATTGATACTTTCCATGCGCTCGCATCTATCGGTTCCACTTTGGTTTTTTGCTTTCGTTCCCTACAAGTTAGGCGAAGGTTTGCTCATCACCTTATTGCCTTTATTCATCGTGCAGGTTGCCGGCGGGAGTGTCGCTGATGTCGGAAACATTCACTCCATTATCTCCCTTGCCGGCGTCGTGGCTTTCATCTTTTGGGGCAACCTTTCTGACATGATGAAACGCCGCCGCCCCTTTTTAACCATTGGGTTTCTTGGCTTTGCCGTTTTTACCTGCCTCATCGCTTTAGAGCAAAACGTCTCACACATTCTGCTATGGAGTTTTCTCGTCGGTTTTTTGATGGCGGCCGTCACACCTGTTGCTTCAGCTTTAGTATTAGATAGTGTGCCAGATGATGAGAGGGCACAATCTTTCAGCCGCTTCTATGAAATTAGCGGTTGGAGTTTTGTCGCCGGGGTTGTACTCGGTGCAATTTGGCTGGCATTCATGCCTAAATATTGGGGTATTGCCGGCGCAATGCGGAGTTTATTGCTATTCGCCGGCGGCTTTGCTTCCCTTAGTTTAATTTTATGCCTGTACTGGGTGAAAGAACCGAAAAATGCCCAGCCCCGCCGGCACTTTCAACCCCAACTACGCGGACGTCTCGGAGTCGGCGTCATTGAAGAAAGGGCGAAGGTTTACTCGGCTCGAATGATTTATTTTATCCTGCATCCAGGAATTTTGCGCCAAGCTCCGCAATTGCTAGAGAGTCCTTTAATCCTTTACTATTTCTGTTGCATTGCCTTTTTCTTCGCCATCCAAATCGTCTTCGTTCCCTTCCCGATTTTTCTCACGGACATATTAAAGGCAACCAATACCCAGGTACTTTTAATCACCGTTAGTAAAGCCATCGTGGAAACATTTTTCTACATTCCCGCCGGCAGATTTATAAAACACCGAAATGGTATAACGCTGCAAGCGGTAGCGACAGGTTCGCGGGTTATCATTTTTCTCATTTTTGCCACAGTCGCGTTGATGCAACCGACGCCGGCAAGCTTGATCATTGTTGGGGTAACTCACCTGCTAACCGGCATTACTTGGGCAGCAATCAACTTATCTAGCATGACAACCATTGCCAACCTCACTCCCAAAGGTCAAGAAGGCACAGCGCTTGGCGTGTATAACGCAATGATTGGTATTTCTACCGTTGTTGGTAGTTTGGTAAGTGGCTGGCTGGCTAAAACCTTTGGCTATGGCATCTGTTTTGTGACGGGTGCAGTCTTGGTTGGCGGGATCGCAGTGTGTTTATGGAGTCTACGAACGACGCTTCCAACAAAGCCACAACCGGCGTAGAGTCAGAGAGCGCCGGCAATTCGCAAATTTTTGGCAACCCATCCTAAACAGGCTAATGGATCAAGTGCCGGTAATGCTAGAGACGATCTCTCCACTCATACAGCCAAGCTCAGTCGTCAAACTCAGGGCAGTAATATTTAGGAGCCAGAGCGTTAAGCGCATCAACTTCAGCATTGCCTTTAGGTTGCAGCAAGTCAATCGACATTCCCCCGGTGAGCGCTTTACATATCCCGCGTGCACGTTCGATAGCCGCTTGGGGATTTTGCTGAAGGCGAGACACAGCATCGGATGAGGATGACTTGAGCCGTTTGCTCAACGATTGTTGGTAATTTTTAATAAAAGCCTGGTCATTTGGCTGTAAAGCGATTGGCTGGCCACTACTACTGCGTCCGCAAAGCTTACCTAAGTCGGTCGTTTGACCATCACTCGTCTGTATATAGCAAACGTAATCATCAGGTATTTGAGCGAGTGAACTACTAGATTGAAATAGGTCAACGGCAAAGGCACTGAACACCGTTACTACAAAATAAAACACTTGTTTCGACCGGCTGACAGATTGCACGACTCTTCAAACTCCCACAAATCGTTAAACTTTCATAAGCTTGTAGAAAAATCACACCGGATGTTGCCACAATCCGGCGTGATTCGTCATTACATAGTGCAAACATTAAGCGTTTTACAGGCAACTAAAATGCTTGCACTACAAGGCAATAATGTTATGCTCCTCGTTGAGACTTCCAAGGACCCCAGATGGCAAATGTGGTGCCTGGGGTTTGGATATTAACGAACAAAGTTTGACCATCCGGCGAGAAGCACGCTCCTGCCAATTCTTGATCGTTGATCGCATTTTTTGCCAGACGATACAGTTGCCCCTTGGGAGTTACGCCCACCAAGAACTGCTCATCATCGCCATCTTCGCAAATGATCAGATCACCATGAGGTGCCACAACAATGTTGTCAGGACCATCGAGTTCGTCAACCGATTGAGCCTCAACAAACAATTCGATCGCATCTTGATCGGGAAGATAGCGCCAAACCTGACCAAATCCGTTCGGTCTGCCACTGACGTCAACAGAGCCACCGTTCGTACAACAGAAATAAACTTCACGATTGCCGTACCAGATGCCTTCCCCACGAGCAAACTGGGCAGCACCTTTACCGAAACCTTCGACCCGTACCGTATCCGTAGCCGGGTCAGGATTGTCAATGGTCACCCATTCCACCGGCATCGGTTGGCGCTGGGGAAAGCCGGCAAAAGTCTTTGCCTGAGGCATATTCTTGATCTTCAGCGCTTGCAGAGTGCCCCCTGCGCTTAAATTGTTCCCTTGAGATGGGATAAAGCGATAGAAGAGGCTATCTCTTTGGTCTTCAGTCTCGTAGACAATTCCCGTTGTCGGGTCGATCGCAACCGCTTCATGGTTAAACCGGCCCATCGCAACTAACGGTACGGGATTCACCGGAGTTGTTGCTTTAGCCGGCACTTCAAAGTTGTAGCCGTGAGATTTCGAGACATTTGTCGCATTGCCAGGTCGATTAGTCGCCGGAGTCGAGACATTCTCCTCGCAAGTAATCCAAGAACCCCAGGGAGTCGGACCGCCGGCACAATTTCGATAGGTGCCGGTAAGCGAAGCATAGTGCTTGATGAGCTGACGATTGGGTCCAACCTCTAGTGTGGTTGTTCCTCCTTTGCAAAGAGGATCGTAAGGATTTGAACCCACAACTTGGGTTGTAGAATTCGGACTCAGTTCGTGATTGCGAACCAGAATCACCGTGTTATTGGAACCTGCGAAAGCTGCCATGCCATCGTGACCACCAGGCACGGGGGAACCGTCGCTCATGATCTCGCCCGTCCGTGAAAAAGCCCGATACTGAAACCCACGAGGTAAATCTAACAATCCATTCGGATCGGCTACGAGAGGGCCATACCCTCCCCCAAATACTGATTGACCATTCGCTTTTCTCGCATAAAGCGCTTCTAGAGGAGACATCATTAAAGCGCCGGCAGCACTCGCTCCTGCCAAGGTAAAAAACTTTCGTCGTGATAGATGCATCAGGGTTCCGGTGAATCAAAAAACAGATTAGTGTTGTTAAGTTTTCGCCACTGCTCAAAGAATAGTTAGAGGGTATTTATGGGCTAAGAGTTGCAGGAGCCATTTAGTTATTCTTTGGTTAATGGCGAAAAACTAAATACAGTATCGAAAAAACATCCTAACCCTGTATCAAGAGCAAAATAAGGTTGGTTTAATTTCTCATTAAGCTTGTCTTATAGCTGTTCAGGATCAATGGCAACAGCTCGTAACTGCTCGACTTCCCTGGCTGTTCGTTGTTCTGCCTGTTCTGTAAAAAACCGAGTAAGATCGGCAATAAACACCCTACTCCGCTTTGCTAAAAAGGGTTTTTCTAAAATTTATGTCTATCTAATATTTGTAAGTTTTTAAGATAATTAACTAATATTTTGGCAGTTTTTATTGTTGAGCTTTTTTAAAAGCTTACTATTTTTTAATTTATCCAAAAATTTTATTTATAAAACAACCACCAGCTTATAAATATTTTAAATTTTATGTCTAAAACTGTGCTGAGTTTGAGAAATTCTACCAAACTGACACATTCAACAGGTCTGTTGCGCTAGCTTGAAACTGCTGTATCTTTAGGGCCGGCACGGTGCCGGCCTGATCTATGTAATTTTTATAACAAAAATCAACTGATATAATTCCAACAAGTGGGGGGAAGTAAGGCAAAATAAAAAGTTAAAAGTCGTTAATAATTATCCATGCTTCCAACCGATTTACTGATGCACCGACTTCAGGGCGAAACCATCGTTCCCAAATGCCTAACAATAGATTCTAAACATCTGGTGATCGCTTCCGAAATCATCACTTGTTTCCAAGAGTGCCAAGGTGCGACGCAAGGAGAACTCGACCGGCAACTCCTCGAACTCGAAGGCGACAGTCCCGACTACCGGCTCAAACGCGGACTCGCGCACCTTCTGAAAAGTGGCTTTTGCACCTTTGAAGCGATCAGTCCCCTCGATCCTGAACAATTGCGGCAACGCGTGTTTACGCTGGCAGCAGAAACTGTCCCCAGCAGCCACGCCACCGAGAAAACCCTAGACAAACTCGCCACCCAACTGAGTCAGGAATTAGAACGGGAAGTGCTGCCGGTGGAAATCAAAGCCGGCCTTTATGCCGATTTAAACGAAAATAAAATCCTCACAGAATTTGACGCACCAACGCCCGAAAACTTACTGTACCGCTACAACCTTTCTCAAGTGCAGGGCGTTTTTTACCGCGCCACCCACCTCACCCTCAACGCACACCGTAACGTTCCCGGTGAGTATAAGCTTTTATTCCGCTATCTCAAACTTTTTCAACTAATGGCTTATATTGAAGGCGATGCCGATTGCGGTTTCACGATCACCATCGATGGCCCGACCAGCTTATTTAAACCAAGCACGCGCTATGGACTCGCCCTCGCCAAAATGATCCCCGCTTTGCTGCACGTTACGAAATGGAGCATGAAAGCAACGCTGCAAACCCGTGACTTTTATACCGGCGACTGGAAAACGGGACGCTTTGCTCTTGACTCTGAGTGCGGTTTAGTCAGTCATTACCCCCCCGGCAAGCCTTATGACAGTATGCTAGAAGCATCCTTTGCGGACAGGTGGGACGCAATGAAAACTGATTGGGTTTTGGAAAGAGAAGTGGATTTAATTCCCATTCCTGGGAGTGTAATGATTCCAGACTTTCGCTTGGTACATCCCGACGGTCGCACATTCTTGCTAGAAATTGTTGGCTACTGGCGGCCTGAATATTTGCAAAAGAAATTTGCTCAAGTGCGCCGGTCAGATCGCGATAACTTAATTTTGGCGATTTCTGAGCGATTGAATTTAGAAAAAGCTGGAGTTAATCTCAAAGATGTGCCGGCACGAATTGTCTGGTTTAAAGATAAATTATCACCCAAATCTGTATTAGAAGTCCTTGACTAAATTGTTAAGGCATAATTTCGCCGGCTCACTACTATAAAAAAGCAGAAGACATCATCCTCTAAAACCACTGCTGTTGAAGAGAGGTCGCTCTCATTTTCATAAAATATGAAATTTTTAACTTATTTTTCAGCTAAAATTTCTCGAAAAGCGCCTAAAGCCGGCGGTAAAATTCACTTATTGCCCTATTTCGCCGCCTCATTCGCCTTCGTGATGGTTTTGGGTGTGACGGCGGTACTCGATTATTCTGAACAAAAACGGTTTCAAGAGCAACATCGCGCCAATGTTCTTAATCAATTGAGTACCGTTAGAGCTCGCCTTGAAGGCGCGTTAAACCAGAGACTTTTTCTAGAAAGGGGTCTGGTGGCTTATGTTTCAGCTATCAATTCCGATATTGACCAAAAGCAATTTGAAAGTATTGCTAAAGTCATCGTGGCGCAGCAACGGGGCATCCGCAGTGTAGGATTTTATAAAAACACCATTGTCAGTCATATGTATCCCTTAGCAGGGAATGAAGGGGTTATCGGCTTTGATCCAATGAGCATCCCTGAAGAACGCGAAGCAATCGAACGGGCAATTAGAAACAAAAAAACGGTGGTTGCCGGCCCGATTAATTTAAGGCCCCACGGTGTGGCATTCATCAGCCGCACGCCGGTTTTTCTCACTCCCCCCGGACAAGTACCTGAAAGTGGCGCTTTCTGGGGGATGGTTGGCATCATCATCGACCAAAATACGTTGTTTCAAGATGCAGGACTACTCGATCCCTCAGCGAAACTTCACTACACCATTCGTGGCAAGGATGGGTTAGGGGTGGGTGGGGAAGTCTTTTTCGGTGATGAGAAAATTTTTAAACAAAATCCAGTCATTTTGCCCGTGACGCTGCCAAACGGTTCGTGGCAGTTGGCAGCAGTACCGGCACAAGGATGGCCAAGCCAAGCCCCTATTTCCCAATGGTTGCACTTGGGAGGCGGGGTGCTGGCGCTGGTGGCGGGCGGTTTGGTTTACATTTTGGTCAGATGGCCGGCAAAATTGCAAGAAGCCGTAGAACGGGCTACAGGGGCGCTGAAAAACAGTGAGACAGCCCTGATGGCAGCAAATACCGAGTTGCAGCACTTGGATCGCATCAAAGATGAATTTTTGGCAAATACGTCTCACGAATTGCGAACCCCCCTGCATGGGATGATTGGCATTGCCGAATCGATGATAGATGGAGCGACGGGGGAACTGTCAGAACAGCAACAGAAAAATCTATTGATGATTGCCCAAAGCGGACAGCGGCTGAACACGCTGGTTAACGATCTCCTCGATTTCTCGCAACTCAAACATAAAAATATTGAACTGCAACTGAAGCCGGTGGGAATGAGAGAAATCACTGAGGTGGTTTTAGCCCTCAGTAAAACGCTGGTTGGTAAAAAAGATTTGCAGCTCATTAATAAAATTTCTCCGAATCTTCCCCTTGCCAAGGCCGATGAGAATCGGGTTCAACAAATTTTGTATAACTTAATTGGAAATTCGATTAAGTTTACGCAATCTGGCACAGTAGAAATTTCAGCGGAATTGGTTGAAAAAGACTTATCCGTATCTTCAGCCAATTCCCAACTCGCAATTACTGTGTCTGACACCGGCATTGGAATTGCTGAAGATAAATTAGACAGAATTTTTGAATCTTTTGAGCAAGCGGATGGCTCGACAGCCAGGGAATATGGCGGCACCGGCTTGGGTTTAACGGTTACGAAACAGTTAGTAGAATTACATGGTGGGAAAATTCAGGTTGAATCGACCCCAGGTACTGGATCGCGGTTTACTTTTACCCTGCCGGTGTCTCCTGAAGAGAGGAAGCTGAAAACTGAAGAAAAAGAAGCTTCTTTGCAAAAGCTTTCCCCAATTGCATCGATGGCCAATTCTCAAGCCCTCATCCCGATTTCTCAAGCGCCTCAATTCCCAGTTTCTAATTTTGAATCCGTCTCACAGTTCAAAATTCTGGTTGTGGATGATGAGCCGGTGAATCTTCAGGTTCTTTTTAATCATTTGTCGCTGCAAAATTATGCCATTATTCAAGCAGCAAGTGGCAGCGAGGCACTCGCTGCATTTGATGAAGGTTTCCCACCCGACTTGGTTTTACTGGATGTGATGATGCCGAAAATGACAGGCTATGAAGTTTGCCGGGAACTGCGCGAAAAATTTCCAGCTCATGAGCTTCCTATTGTGCTTTTGACAGCAAAAAATCAAGTCTCGGATTTGCTAGAAGGATTGGATGCCGGCGCGAATGATTATCTAACTAAGCCGATTTCCAAATATGAACTTTTAGCAAGAATTAAAACTCACATTAACCTCGCCAATATCAGTCGAGCTTACGGTCGGTTTGTTCCCCATGAATTTCTTCAACTTTTGAATAAGGAAAGTATAATTGATGTCAAACTAGGCGATTCAGTGCAACAAGAAATGTCAATTTTATTTTCTGATATTCGGGATTTTACAACCCTAAGTGAAACAATGACGCCAGATGAAAATTTTCAATTTATCAATTCTTATCTTTCTCGAATGGAATCGGCAATTGCCAGCAATCATGGGTTTATTGATAAATATATTGGAGATGCAATTATGGCTTTGTTTGGGGGCAGTGCAGATTGGGCGGTTAAAGCCGGCCTTGCGATGCTACAACGGCAGGGTGAATATAATAAAGACCGCGAAGAAGCCGGTAAACCCCCAATTAAGATTGGCATTGGCATCAATACCGGCTCTTTGATGTTAGGGACAGTTGGCGGACACAACCGAATGGATGGAACAGTAATTAGCGATGCGGTGAATTTAGCCTCTCGAATTGAAGGATTGACGAAAAATTATGGCGTGTCTTTATTAATCTCTCACCATACTTTTTCTCATCTCCAGCATCCAGATGACTATTCTATTCGTCTGATTGATAAAGTTACAGTTAAGGGAAAATCAGAATTAGTAACGGTTTATGAAGTGTTTGATGCCGACCCCGATAAAATTCGAGAGGGGAAATTAATGACTATCCAGCGCTTTGAGGAAGCTTTGTTTCTCTACAATCAAGAAAAGTTTCTTGAATCTGCACAATGTTTCAAAGATTGTTTGTCTAAAAATCCAGAAGACAAAGTTGCTCAAATTTATTTAAAACGCTGTCAACGTATGGTTTTTGCACCTTAATTGCTGGGTGTGCATGAGAGCAATTTGGCTGTATTAGAAACGGTTTTTTGTTAAAAATAATTAAGTTAAAGAAAGTTAAAAGATTTATAGGTTGAAAATTTATCAATAGATTATCTCAAATGAAAGCAGTTAAACCATTTCCATTTCTTCGCCGGTGTTCAATGTATCTAGAAATGCCGGCAATGATAAAGTTCTAGGAGAATTTACTGCTGAAGCTGGCTTAGGAAGTAAGCGATTTATCAAGGAATGATCAGCCGCAAGCGACTTCAAACCCCTGAGTTTTAGATATAACACAGTTCACACCCCTCTTTGCGCTATTGTACCTAGTATGTTAATTTAACACTCATCTTAAGTGCCGGTTGTGAACTCCACGCTGAAAAACCTTGTTAAGGAATCAAGAAGGTTATCACAAAAGAAAAGCTAAAATTAATAACTTACTCTAGCTTCTCAGACTGGAAGAATTCACAGATACTACCATTTGCTCGGTAAATGTTGCTAGTTTTTTTTTTTAGGAGAACACCATGTCAAATGTAGTTAAAGTTTTAGCCATTGATGGAGGCGGAATTCGCGGGATTATTCCGGCGATGGTTTTAGCTGAAATTGAAGCTCGAACGCAAAAGCGAATTTCAGAGATGTTTGATTTAATTGCAGGCACCTCAACAGGAGGGCTGTTGGCATTAGCTTTAACAAAACCCAAAAAAAATAGTAACCAACCTCAATATAAAGCTACAAACTTAGTCAGAATGTATGAGGAAGAAGGTGAGATAATTTTTTCACCTAAAACTTTTGCAAGACTGAGATCCTTAACAGACGAAAAATATCCAGCAGACGGCATTGAAGCCGTTTTAGAAAAGTATTTTGGTAACACCCGTTTAAGTCAAGCTCTGACCGAAATTATCGTTCCCAGCTATGATATTGAGCAGCGCCGGCCCCATTTTTTTAAAAGCCGAAAAGCTAAAAATGACTATGAGCGAGATTTTCCCATGAGAAAAGTGGCACGGGCTACTTCTGCTGCACCGACTTATTTTGAACCGCTCAAATTAGAAAACCATGATCTAACAGATTATTATGCATTAATTGATGGAGGTGTTTTTGCCAACAACCCTGCCATGTGTGCCTATGTAGAAGCTAAAGACACTTATCCAGATGCCACTGATTTTCTCGTTGTCTCATTGGGAACAGGAGAGCTGAGTACCAGACTTTTTTACGATCATGTAAAAGACTGGGGACTGCTTCAATGGGCGCAACCCATTCTTCACGTTGTTTTTGATGGCAGCAGCGATACGGTAGATTATCAACTCAGACTTTTATTGCCGGCTTTAGAAGAAGGAACGAATCGTTATTACCGCTTTCAAACTAGCTTAATTGGGGATGTCGGCGATCATCTGGATGATGCAAATCCCAAAAACATCACCGGCCTGAAACGCCTTGCACAAGATATGATTAATAAGAACGACACTCTTTTAAATACACTTTGCCAGCAGTTAGTTAGCAGCATCCCAACCGGCAACGTTTAAAGGTTGATTCGTGCAAAACACTGAACAGTGCCAGCAACCCTAAAACACTTAACTAGGTTGGGTTTTCAACCCAATATTGAGCGATTGGTTTTAGAGCGAAGTAAAACGGAGGGTACGCTTCGCTCTAACCAGCCTAGGCTATCTAATTTCCCACCTTTTAGAAAGCTTGGCTTGGCTATCCATAATAATTTTGACAATTCCTTGTTTGCCTGTGACACTACAGGGTGCAAAATCTGATTTTCCCCAAAAACCCGCTAACCGGCAGAGAATGCCTTACAATAGGAAATTGTCAAAAATTAGCAGCACTCACTGTCATGGCAGTCCCTAAGAAGAAAACATCAAAATCCAAGCGCGATAAGCGTAAAGCAACCTGGAAGCACAAAGCAGTCCAGCAAGCGCAGAAAGCCCTCTCCCTAGGCAAGTCGATTTTAACGAAACGCTCCAGCTTTGTTTATCCACCCGATCAGGAGGATGACGAAGAATAATCCGCACTGTAGTTGGGCTAAAGGCTAATTGCTAATCGTTGAGAATTGTAAGCAAAGCTTGATCGACCATTAGCCGTTAGCCATTAGCACGATCACCATCATTGGCAATCACTGCTATGCGTGCCGCCGGCAAAATCAGCATTGCATCGCCAAACGAGTAAAAGCGATACTCCTTCTCAATTGCATCCCGATACAAATCCAGCAAGCGCTCACGCCCCACCAACGCACTCACCAGCATCAACAAACTAGATCGGGGTAAGTGAAAATTCGTAATTAGCCCCTCCACGACTCGCCATCGATAGCCGGGATAGATAAACAAATTTGTCTTGCCGCAAAACGGTTGCAGCCGGCCATTCGCAGCCGCCCCCTCCAGAGATCGCACCACGGTAGTGCCCACTGCAATGATCCGCCCTCCTTTCTGCTGCGTCTGACGAATCGCTTCTACGGTGGCTGCCGGCACCTCTACCCACTCTTCGTGCATCTGGTGAGTTGTTACGTCCTCCACCTCCACAGGTCGAAATGTCCCCACGCCGACGTGCAGCGTCACAAACGCGTGATTGATGCCGCGTTCAGCCAGCCGGCCAAATAAATCGTCGGTGAAGTGCAGCCCAGCTGTGGGTGCCGCAACTGCCCCTGGTTGCTGGGCATAGACAGTTTGATACTGTGCCGGTGAGGCAGCAGAATTGGTGATGTAGGGCGGCAGGGGCATATAGCCGAATGCTTCTAACATCTGGCTCAGGGGGATGCCTTCTGGAAGCTCAAAATGCAGCAAGCGTCCGCCGGTTGCTTCATCTGTGTCGATGACTGTGGCGCTCAACCGGCTTGACATTGGGGAATTTGAAGATTTTTGGGGTTCAAATTCTATTTTTGAGCCGGCTTTGAAGCGCTTCCCCGGTTTGACTAAAGCCAGCCAGATATTTTCCTGCCGCTCCTCTAATAACAGGACTTCTACCACAGAGCCGGTGGGTTTGCGTCCGTACAATCGGGCTGGGATAACGCGGGTGTTATTGAGTACCAGCAAGTCTCCAGGGTTGAGCAGAGCCGGTAAATCACGAAAAATGCGATGGCTGTGATCAGTGGGGGAATCTACCACCAGCAAGCGGGAGCTATCTCTTGGCACGGCTGGATTTTGAGCGATTCGATCCGCTGGGAGTTCGTAATCATAAGCCATCAATGACCGATCCCACTCACTGCCGGCTGCGAGTGAATTGACGGATGAGGAGTGGATCGGCATATTATTCGCTTCTAACAAAGTTGTACTCGCTTCCCCCGGTGTTTGTTTCGATGGGGGAAGATGGGGAAATTTAACCGAAAAATTATCTCGTATATCTATTGTTTTGTCAAAATTTGAAATTTACCCAGTTGGCAGTCGTTACAAAAATTTATCAGAATTGAAATCGAGCCGGTGAAAAACTCTGTTTTTTCTTTTGAGCTGCATACAAAGCCCACGATAAAATCAGGGCTTAAGCGTTCACTGCCAGACTTTTTTGTAGTGAGTCATACAGCTCCCTTGATTCTAGAAAATGGATTTTATCAGACAAAAGGCTTCAAATCACGTAAGTTCGTTGAATAAATAAAAATATTCTCAAAAAGCCAAATAGCTTAACACAGCGTTACATTGAATCATTGTAACTAAATTGTACGACTGATTAGATATTGCTATAAGGTTTCAAAAGATACCGCTTTCCTTAAAAAAATAGGGAAAACTTATAGCAGATAGCAGGCTTGTGTAAAAAACTTAGAAGTACAGAAATACGATGATTGCTTTGCCTTTGAGTAAATATACCGACTATAAAAGAAAAAATTATCTGCTTTGAACGTGTGTGTGGTTCATGGATTCGAGAGAAAAGAGCAGCAGCCACCTTTGCGTTTCAACCGTTAAATACAATTAACCCTAAAATTTCAAATATTAAACGAGCGTCTTTCTCTGTAAAAATAAAAAAATTATTTAGAAATCAGCTATCGCAAGCCGACAGCGCCAAGAGAAGCCTCAACGCTACAGACCGCTTAAAAATATTGAATAGCGCTCTTGAGAAATATATCTTTAGCTAGATGACAATAATAATTTTATGATTTCCCGCAACAAAACCCTTTAATTATGCAGTGAATTGGGGAAACTTACCCATTAAAGATCGGGCTTTTCCCGTAGTCGTAAGCACTCGCACTTCGTAACAATATAAGAAGTAGCGTATGCACACCCCCGAAAAGATGGAATACCTTTATTACCTTGCCAATGCCAGCTTGACCTTGAGAGTCGCTGAGTACCTGCACAGCGCACGCCATCTTCCCGTGGAGTTCATGAGCGTTATTCATCAGATAGATGGCTGGGTAATTCGGGTCAAGATGAGCCAGCCGTTAGAATCCCAGACTGATGGCGACTTTAGAGCGTTCATGAATGAAGTGGGAATTTCCTATATGCCGGGAATTCGGCTGCAAATGGCGCTTTGGAGCTTGGAAAACGGACAATCTCCGATTGATGTCATGCGTCGTTATCAAGTAGCAGTCGTTTCTCACGGACATCCAGATCGCGGAGAAATTGAAGAATTTCGCCGGCAGTTTGTGAAAGGATTGGGCTACTGCCCGGAAACACTAGCTTAAGGGTTGTGCCTGTTGAGCTTAGTTAACCGTCTTCAGCAAAAGCTGACTCAATGTAATCGATAAGCGTGAGTTTGCAACCTGGAGCGAAGACGGGTTGACCCAATATAATTGGTTGCCCGAAGGCGTAACTGCCGGCATCCATCCCTATTTCACAATCTTGTATTTGCGTAGGCGCGAGTGGCTCAAAGCTAACAAGCGCCACATCAAACCGGCAGGGTAAATCAGCAAAATCCGGGCACTCTGCCAGAAACATCTCAGCAGCTTTCCTCAGTTTTGCTTGCTTTTGCTCAGTGATAGCTAAAAGTCCGCCGGCATCCCAATTCCACCGGCGACGAGTCTTAACTTCTACAAACGCCAAGGCTGTTTCCTGCAATCGACACTCAGATCCACTCGCTTGCTGAGCGATGAGATCGAGTTCACCCCACCGGCAGCGCCACCGCCGGCGTAGAATTACCCAACCGCGCTCCTGCAACCAGTGAGCCACCAAATTTTCCCCAAGCGTGCCGGTGTCAGGTTTGCGATTCTCGCCGGCAGAGGGTGATGAGGGAAAGCTTGGCATAAAGCAAACTCACAGCATTCATTTAACTGGTAGGATTACGAGATAGGAAGCATCGGTAACAGTTGTTACTTTTATTCCCCTCATCAAACAGTGGCAGCCAGCCGGCTATACCCTGTTAAGGATAAGGTTTCCTATCAACGTAAAAACCGAATGAATCATAGCTTTATTAAGCGTATCCCAGCAATCCTCCTCAGCGCACTCTTGTGCACTGTCGTGTGCCTGACAGCCATTGGTGCCCTAGCAACCCCTGCGTTTGCGAATGAATACGACAAAGAAATTCTCGTCAATATGGATTTCTCAGGCAAAAACCTGACAGACTCCAGCTTTAACAAAGCCAACCTGCGCGGTAGCAATTTCAGCCATACCAATCTGCAGGGCGTTAGCTTATTTGGGGCGTATTTGGATGGAGCAAATTTTGAGGGGGCGGATATGCGAAACGCCACCTTAGACACTGCTCGTTTTACCAAAGTCAATTTATCCAACGCAATTTTAGAAGGTGCCTTCGCTTTTAATACCAAATTTGAAGGTGCCACGATTGACGGCGCAGATTTTACCGATGTGCTGCTGCGCGAGGATACCCAGAAATTGCTTTGTCAGATAGCGACAGGGAAAAATCCAGTCACGGGTAGAGATACGCGCGAAACGCTTTACTGTGATTAATGATGTGGCACGGGTGATGCTGCCATAGACATTACCCGTGCCGGCATCTTTAATCTCCATTAACGGAATTAAGCTATCACCAACATCTGCGTTTATCTGCGGACGAAGGTGGAACTTGAATGACGAGCAAAGCACATTCAAGTTTCACCTGCGGAATCTGCGGTTAAAAAATCAAACCCATCAACACTAACCAACAATCTAAGATACAAAATTCCCGATCCAAGGCAACTGCACCAAATCAGAAAACGTAGTATGACGCTGCCGATCTAATTCTTGAATGCGAGCTTGTTCAGCATAAAGTTGCTGTAAATAAAACTCAAAAATATTGGAGTTTTATTTCAAACTATCTTAACATTCTGAGAGCCTAAACTAAGACGCTCCACTCTCATCACGATTTTACATGATATTGTATATAACTTTAACCTAAATTCGGCTTACTTATCTAACTAACTTTGTATTTTTTCTGTTGCGATTATGTGTAAGTCAATATGTTTTAGTTCTCGCATCAATTGTTGAATCAAAGATCCTTTCATTAGTAACTGCCAGCGTGAACGCTGAGTCTCGCCCAGCACAATTTGAGTAATGTGATATTTTTCCGCCACCTCAGCAATTGCTTGGGAAATATTGGAACTGGTGAAGCGCACAAATTCACCTCCGAATTCTTTGCAAAGTTTCTCACAGGTTTCGATATGAAGGCTCTCTTGCTTATTAAGAAAGCGCTCAGGATGATTCACAAACACTGCGTAGAGTTTAGCATTCATATAGTTAGCGATTCGGGAGCCGCGACGCAGCAACTGCATCCCATTAGGGTAAGTCGAAACACAAACTAACACGCGTTCGTGAATATTACAAAATTGACCCGATGAGGTGTTGGAATTAGCATCATCCTCAACAAAATCCGCCACTTCTCGCAGCGCCAACTCTCGTAAGGCAATCAAGTTTCGGCGTTGGAAAAAGTTTTCTAAAGATTGTTGAATTTTCTCTGGTGCGTAGATTTTACCTTCCATCAGCCGCTCTTCTAGGGTTTCCGGGGTAACATCAATAACAATTACCTCATCCGCTTCATCTAGCAACCGATCAGGGATGCGCTCTCGCACCACAACGCCGGTAATTCGAGCTACCAAATCATTGAGGCTTTCTAAGTGCTGAATATTAACAGTGGAGTAAACATCAATACCGGCAGCTAAAATTACTTCAACATCTTGGTAGCGCTTCTCGCGTAGAGAACCGGGAACGTTAGTATGTGCGAGTTCATCTACTAACACCAACTGAGGAACTCGTGTCAAAATCGCATCCGTATCCATTTCGGTGAGTGTCATGCCCCCTCGCAAGATTTGTTGGCGAGGCACCCTCTCCAAACCTTCGGCTTTTTCAGCAGTTTCTCGACGTCCGTGGGTTTCTAAAAGCCCAATAACAACATCAATCCCTTCCCGCTTAATCTGATGAGCTTCTTCTAGCATCCGGAAGGTTTTACCGACGCCAGGAGCCATGCCAATAAAAATTTTGTGCTTCCCGCGCCGGCCAGAACGATTGTAAGTTTTATCCGACGAATTGCTAGGGAGGTTGGGAGTACCTGTAACTTCGCTAGAGTGAATCATCAGGAATTAATTTTTAGCTTCATTTTTCAGAATTCATTTAACCAATCAGAATTTGATAAAATGACAAGAAACTTTAGAAATATGGTAATTTTTATTTACCCGTTTGTAAAGCATCTAAAGCCAAATTTAGTTTGAGGGTGTTAACACCCGATTCACCAAAAATTCCGAGAAATCTCCCGTCAACATATTTAGAAATCAGAATTTCAACCTGATTCGTATCTAGCCCTCGCGCCTTTGCCACTCGTTGAATTTGGGTGCGGGCAGATTCTTCACTAATGTGAGGATCTAAGCTCGATCCAGATGTGTAAACTAAATCCGCTGTAGGCTTGATATTTGCCTGGTTTAGCCGGCTAACTTCCGATTGAATTCGTTTTACCAAATCTGGATTGCTGGGTGCGAGATTGCTAGCACCAGAAATGCCAGTTTGTTTAGCCGCTTCTCCTGTACTGTAGTTCGTGGTGCTGGGGCGACTCCAAAAATATCGCTCTGAAGCAAAAGGCTGACCGATTAAAGCCGAACCCACAACTTGCCCTTGGGCATTTTTAATCAAGCTGCCATTGGCTTGATAAGGAAAAATCAGGCCAACACCCAGCATGAAAAAGGGATAAATTAAGGCCGTTAATACCCATAAAATTAGGGTCATGCGAAGGCCAACAATCGTTTCTCGAATTAGAGACATTTTTTCCTCGGCTGCTTTTTCTTTGATCCTTTGTTTTTAATGCTGCCTTTTAAAATCGTTCTGGTTGGAAAATTACGACAAATAAATAGAGAGAAAGTCCCAACGTTACAAGACCTAAAAGGCTAATTGTCCAGGCAGTGAATCGCTCAATTTCTCTGCCGGCAGCCCCATAAACTGCGGGTGCGATCACCAGGTTCAAACACATTAAGAGAAACAATTGCACCGGCACCCGATTTTTTCCTCGCAGCATCCCGGCGAAATCCAGAGTTTCAGCTAAATTACCAGCCAGAATTGTATCAAACAGCTTAATTTTTCTCATGGCTTTTTTTCCTATCTCTTTTCAAACCAACCCGACAGCAGAAATCGCAATATCAATAATTTTGATAGCAATAAACGGTGCGATAACTCCCCCCAGCCCATAAATTAGAATGTTGCGTTGCAGCAATTGATTAGCAGTTAGCGGCTTGAATTCTACACCCCGCAGCGCCAAAGGAATCAAAGCGGGAATAATCAGGGCGTTATAAATGAGTGCCGAGACAACTGCTGAATTTGCACTGGATAATCCCATTACATTAAGGCTACCAATTCCTGCCGGGGCAAACATCGCCGGAATAATTGCGAAGTATTTGGCAATATCATTAGCAAGAGAAAAAGTCGTCAGCGCACCGCGCGTAATTAGCAACTGTTTGCCAATCGTAACCAAGTCAATTAGCTTCGTGGGATCTGAATCCAAATCCACCATATTCGCTGCTTCTTTTGCCGCCTGAGTGCCAGAATTCATCGCTAATCCAACATTTGCTTGGGCGAGTGCCGGCGCATCATTGGTGCCATCGCCGGTCATTGCGACAATTTTGCCTTCCGCTTGTTCGGCTTGAATTACAGAAATTTTGTCTTCCGGTGTCGCTTCCGCAATAAAGTCGTCCACACCGGCTTCATCAGCAATCACAGACGCTGTAATTCGATTGTCGCCAGTTAACATCACTGTCCGCACCCCCATTCGCCGCAATTGGTCAAAGCGTTCGCGGATACCGGGCTTAATAATATCTTTGAGGTAAATAACGCCGTAAATCTTGCCATCTTGACAAACGGCTAGAGGTGTCCCCCCAAGACGGGAAACTCGTTCGTAGGCGGCATCGAGTTCTGGCGTGAGATTGCCGCCGCGAGAGCGCACAAAGCCTTTAATCGCATCGACCGCGCCCTTTCGCACCTCACGGCCATTGGGCAAGTCTGTACCACTCATGCGCGTTCTGGCCGAAAATTCTATCCCTTCGGCTTGGCTACGGTCAAAATCAATGGTTGACCCTAATGTCTCTGCTAGGCGAACGATAGATTTCCCCTCTGGCGTTTCATCAAAGACGCTGGCAGTCAGCGCCACACCGGCAGTCTCCTCGATTGAGTAGCCATTGACTGGAATAAACTCCTCTGCCAGCCGGTTGCCCAAAGTAATCGTGCCGGTTTTATCCAAAACGAGAGTATTGACATCCCCGCACGCCTCAACAGCGCGTCCAGAAGTTGCCACCACATTAAATTGAGCCACCCGATCCATGCCGGCAATCCCGATCGCACTCAGCAATCCGCCAATCGTTGTGGGAATCAGCGCCACCAATAGAGAAATTAAAATCGCCACACTCACGGGACTATTCACATAGTTAGCCACCGACGGCAACGTTGCCACCACAATCAAAAAGACTTGGGTTAAAACCGCCAGCAAAACCGTTAGGGCAATTTCATTCGGTGTTTTCGACCGTTCAGCGCCTTCCACCAAAGAAATCATCCGGTCAATAAATCCTTTTCCGGGGTCAGCACTTACCCGGAGTGTGAGTTCATCCGAGATAATTCGCGTCCCGCCGGTGACGGAACTGGCAATATCAGACCCCGGTTCTTTAAGCACCGGCGCAGATTCGCCGGTAATCGCAGATTCATCGACCGAAGCAACGCCGGCAATCACCTCTCCGTCCGCAGGAATCATATCGCCGGCAATCACTTTCACCAAATCGCCTTTTCTCAGCGCAGTTGAAGAAACTTCCTGCACCGATCCATCGGGTGCGAGTTTGCGGGCAACTGTATCAGATTTCGTCGCCCGCAAGGCATCCGCTTGTGCCTTCCCCCGCCCTTCTGCCACTGCCTCCGCAAAATTGGCAAATACGACGGTAAAAAATAAAATCGTCGTAATTAAACCGTTTAACAATCGCAGATTTTCTCCCTGTACTGTGCCAAACAGGTTGGGATCGACCGTCAGCAGTGCAGTGACAATTGTGCCAACCCAAACGATGAACATGACGGGGTTTTTGACAGTATTTCTGGGGTCAAGCTTGACAAATGCCTCGCGAATTGCTCTTTGATAAAGCCCTTTTGTATTGACCTTGGGTGTGTGTCTGCGGGAGTCGCGTGGCCCTTCAGGCCGGCGCACAGGTTTAGCAGAAGAATTGGCAGATGTCATAGTTGTGAGGAAAGTTTTTTAATGCCGGGATTGATTGCAGAGAAATTGCGTTCCGCTAACCTTTGGCGAGTTGAAAGGCTTCGGCGATGGGGCCAAGCGCTAAAACCGGGAAAAAGGTTAAAGCACCGAGAATTAAAATTACGCCGGCTGTAATGCCGGTGAATAGCAGGCTGTCGGTTCTGAGGGTGCCAGGAGTTTCGGGGACAGGTTGTTTGTTTGCCATACTGTCAGCCAGCAGCAACAAGGCAACAATCGAGATGTAGCGTCCTGCCAAGAGGCTGAAACAACAGCTTAGGTTCCACCAGAGAGTTGCATCTCCCAATCCCTCAAAGCCTGAACCATTGTTGGCGGCAGCCGAGGCGTACTCGTAGACAACTTGAGAAAGACCGTGAAAGCCTGGGTTACTGATGCCAGCGAGGGTTTCAGGAAAGGCGAGGGTAATGGCACTCGGAATCAAGACCGCGATAGGGTGGACGAGTAGCACCACACTGGCAAGAACGATTTGCCACTTTTCAATTTTGCGTCCCAGAAATTCTGGGGTTCGTCCGACCATTAAGCCGGTGAGAAATACGGTCAAAATTAGGTAAATAAATAAGTAAGCGGTGCCGGTGCCTTGTCCGCCCCAGACGATTTGCAAAAACAAGTTAAACAAAGTCGAGAAACCACCGGCAGGCATCAGGGAATCGTGCATTCCGTTAACTGCCCCTGTCATGGTGCCGGTGGCGGCTACTGCCCAAAATGCTGTTGCTGCCCAACCAAACCGAACTTCTTTGCCTTCTAAATTCGGCTGATCTCCTGCTGCCAAAATAGAATTAACCAGCGGATTGCCTTGATATTCACCAATCGCAGTTACGCCGACTAGAATGACAAAGATGATGAATACCATCCAAAATATCAGCCAAGATTGTTTGGTGTTTTTTGCAAATATCCCGTAGGTGTAGATTAGTGACGCCGGGATACACATCATGGCAAGTGTTTCAATTAAGTTGGTCGCCCCGTTGGGATTTTCAAAAGGATGTGCGGAGTTAATACCAAAAAATCCGCCGCCGTTTTCTCCAAACTGTTTGATCGCTTCAAAGTGAGACACCGGCCCTCTGGCAATTACCTGAGTTGCTCCTTCTAAAGTGGTAACGGTTTCTGGGCCGGCTAAAGTTTCTGGAACTCCCAGAATCAGTAATAGCAATGCCCCCACAACCGAAAGCGGAAGCAAAATTCTGGTAATTGATTGAATCATATCTGCATAAAAATTGCCGACGGGTCTGCCGGTTAAGCCCCGAATAAAAGCAATTCCTACAGCTAAACCCGTTGCGGCGGATGTAAACATCAAAAAATTTAGCGTTAGCTGGCTTAAATAACTGAAGGTTGTTTCGCCGGCGTAATGTTGCTGGTCTGTATTTGTCAAAAATGAGATTGTTGTATGTAGCGCTAAATCCCAGCTAGGTGCTGTTAAGCCAGTAGGATTCAGAGGCAGAAGCCCCTGAAACATAAAAATTAAATAAACTAAAAAGCCCATTGCCAGGTTGCTGAGTAGCAAAGCACGAGCATACTGCCTGCCGGTCATTGCTTCGAGCGAACGCAATCCACCGGCGCTGTAGATAACTCGTTCAACAGGTCTCATTACGGGGTCAAGAAAGGTTTTATTTCCCTGAAATACTTGCGCGATGTAACTTCCGAGTGGGCGTACAATTGCCACCAAAATGATTAGAGTTAATGCAATCTGAATGAATCCTTGGAACATAAATAGCCACGAATCTCTGTTGTAAACTAAACAAAATTGATGAATTTCTAATTTTTTCCACTAAGGGCCGGCTTAGCGACTTCTTCGTAAATAGATAGCTGGAACAAATTCTTGATTAAGTTTTTGAAAGTGTTTAAACTTAATCAAATACCACAAAACTGAAAATATTTTTTCACGTATAATTCGCAAACCTGACTGATTTAATTAGGAAGTTAGCTGATTTTAAAAGTTTTATTTTGAATAATCAATATCTAAAAGGTGATTTGGGAAAGATTACACAAAGCAATATATTTTTTAAGTTATATTGAGATTCACTGCGTTTAGCTTTGATCTATAACAACAGATATAGATCAAAACTAAACACGCATTTTGACTGAATCCAAATTGCTTGTCTGCGTTTAATCTTGATCGGTAGGTTCTTTAAACCATAGCTGTTCAGAATGGCCATCAAGTTCTCAACGCTCAAAGAAAAGCTGTTAAAGTCTAACCAGCGCTTCAACACGAACTGGCTGATGGCTGGCTTATTAGCGATTGTTCTGGGACTGGAGTTTTCCACGCCGCCGGCTTATGTCTTTGGCTACTTCTACACCGGCGCGATTTTGTTGGTACATCCCCGCCGGAGTAAGTCTGCAACGGTGCGAGTAACGCTGGCAGCTTGTGGTTTAACTTTGTTAAATCTCGTCTTTCCCGTTTTGGAAGCTTTCGACTCCGCAACTTTAGCCAACCGATTAATTGCAGTGCTGGCGCTAGTTGTCACCGGCTGGTTAAGCGAACGCAACCAGCAGTATGAGGAAGCACTCGCTCGACAGCAAGCGCAACTGCAAGCACAAGCGCAACTCGCAAGTTTGCGTGAAGATTTTGTATCCACGTTAAGTCACGACCTCAAAACCCCCCTACTCGGTGCCATTGAAACTATCAAATCCTTTCAGCAGCAGCAATTTGGTGCAGTCACGCCGGCACAACAAAAAGTGCTAGAAATGATGGTTCGCTCTCACCGCACCACGTTACAACTCGTTGAGACACTGCTAGATGTGTATCACAACGATACAGAAGGACTTCAACTGCGCAGATCGCCGGTGAATTTAGTTGCCATTGCTGAGGAAGTGATTGCGACCCTCATCGATTTAGCTGCAACCCGCCAAGTCTATATTCGTTTAAGTTATGGAGAATCTGATTTCCGCCGCTCATTTTGGGTAAACGGGGATGCCTTGCAATTGCAGCGAGTTTTTGCCAATTTACTGACCAATAGCATCAATCACTCTCCTCGCGGCAGTAAGGTAGAAGTCGCAATGCAATCACAGTCCGCCTATCAAGTTGTGAAAATTACTGATGATGGGCCAGGAATGAGCGCAGACGAACTGCCTCACTTATTTGAGCGGTTTTATCAAGGACACAGTAATCGCCACGCCAAAGGTTCTGGGCTGGGTTTATATTTGACGCGCCAGATTATTACCGCCCATGATGGTACAATTTGGGCGGAAAATCGATTGCCGCACGGGGCAATGTTTGGCTTTAAATTGGCAGCTTGCTTTCCTAAATCCTGAGTTGTGATTCCTCTATGCTCCATCCTTTTTCAAGGATTAATCACTAATGAGCGCAGTGCAGATTTTGCTAGTAGAAGATGACGAACTATTTCGCCTTGGTCTTTCAATGCGGTTACAAAAGGAAACGGGATTGGACGTAGTGGCGGAGGCGGAAGATGGCGATACGGCTGTGGAATTAGCGAATCGGCATCCACTCGACATTGTTCTGCTTGATGTGGGACTGCCTGGAATTGGGGGCATTGAAGCTTGTCGCAAAATCAAGCAGCAACATCCAGAATTACCAGTTTTAGTGTTAACGTCTCACTCACAAAAGCCTCTAATTGCGCGGTTAATTGAAGCCGGCGCTCATGGCTACTGTCTTAAAGGAATTGCAGCACAGGCTTTGATTTTGGCGATCCGTTCGGTGGCTGCCGGCGCTTCTTGGTGGGATAAGGCAGCAACGACGGAAATTCGAGCGGCTTTTGCAGACAACGACTTAGTTGCTGCCTCACAATCGGCACATACAATAGAAAATCAGTTGACAAAGCGTGAACAAGAAATTTTGGCATTGGTGGCTGCCGGTAAAAACAATCAAGAAATCGCACAAATGCTTTACATTGCCCCCGGTACAGTGCGGGTTCATGTCCATGCTATTTTGCAAAAGTTAGAGGTGCGCGATCGCACGCAAGCTGCTATCCTCGCGCTACAGAAAGGATTGATTGATACAAAACTTTTGGCTTAACATCTCATCTGTGGATATCGTTATTTGATAAACTCAGACAACTGACGTTTCAAAACAGTGTATTTTTTCTGATGTCCGGATAAGTTTGTTGCAACTTCTTGCCGCAAGGAATTTCCATCCAGTTAAGGATCGAGAAACTCGTGAAACGCTTTACGGTGATTCATGATGTGGCACAGGTGATGTTTAAATCGGTAAAATCCAACCTATTAGTAAGCATTCCCGTGCCGGCATTTTCAATCCCCATTGGCGCTATCATCTGCATATGCCTAACGGCACGCTGCGCTATCATTTGCGGTTAGTAAAAACCAAACCATCGACTTTTACACAAAGTCTAAGATACAAAATTCCCGATCCAAGGCAACTGTACCAAATCAGAAAACGTAGTATGGCGCTGCCGATCTAATTCTTGAATGCGAGCTTGCTCAGCATAAAGTTGCTGTAAATAAGACTCAAAAAGATCAGGATTCGTCTTGCTGTCTGTATTGCGCCATAAATCCAGAAATAAACGATAGCGTTTCTCACACATTACCCGCTCTATAGAAGCAGCAGCAGCGCGGATAACGAGCGGAGTTCGCAAAATTTCCTGCTTCGTTCTTTCATCTAAATGAAATAGGGGAGAAATAACAGCCATATCCTCAGACAACTCCAAGCAACGATCTTGAAGTGTCGAAATAAGCTGTGCCGGTGTTGAGCCGGCAGTCGGAATCTCCGAAATCTGCCGCCATAAAAATCGATGATGAGATAAACTAAATTCTAAATCTCGTTCTTCTAAAGCATCAAGAACCGCCTGCCGATGTTCAGGGTAGTGGAGATAAATCAGCAGCAGTAAAGCTTCAGCTTTTTCTAAAAGATTGCGTTCAGAAGAAAGCGGAAGTGCTTGAGCAGGATTTGACTTTGGGGTGCCGGCACGACGCACGAAACGTCGCTTATTTTGTTGCAAGCGGCTTTCGATAAACGGCGCAAACCGACACGACTCATCATGGCTGAGAAGTTCGTCACAGTAACGAACAATTTGACTCAGAAGGTTATCCGCCAATAAAGGTTGCCGGCGAGAATCACCCTGGCTCAAAAGTTCGGCACAGCGATTGATGTAGTGAGTTAACTGATTATCATTAGAAATATTACACAATAACTTCACCATTGCCGTCGCCACTTGCTGAAACTGATCCGCTTGTGTCAAGTTGCGCTCAAGTAAAGTTTGCTGGATTTTCCAATCAAGCCACAGAGAAGCATTTGCTAAAAGTTCTCGATACTGTTCAGAAGAATAAGTTTTGAGAAATTCATCCGCATCTTTACCCTCGGGAATATTAAGAATTCGTAACTGTACTTCACCCCGATAAGCCAAATCGGCGATTTCTCCAATCGCTCGTGCTGCCGCATTCGTGCCGGCTTTATCCGCATCAAAATTAAGCACAATTTGCTTCGATTCTGTGTGGCGGAGCAACTGACGCACTTGATCGATACTGAGAGCAGTTCCCAAAGAAGCAACAACATTGGCAATACCGGCAGCGTGAAGCGCGATCGCATCAAAATATCCCTCCACCACCACCGCTTGATCTTCTTTAGAAATCGCATTTCGCGCTTTATCTAGAGCAAACAAGGTTCTGCCTTTGTCAAATAGCTCAGTTTCCGGAGAATTGAGGTATTTCGGTTGCTCATCCGTCAAAGTTCTACCGCCAAAACCAATCGTTCTTCCTTGGATGTCGTGAATGGGAATAATCAAACGCTCACGAAATCGGTCATAATAGCCGCTTCCCGACTTGCGCGGTGCAATTAAACCGGCTTGTTCCACCAACTGCACCGGCTGCTGTTTGACTTCCACCAGATAGCGGTAAAGCGTATCCCAGCCGGCAGGTGCATAACCGAGTTGAAACTGCTGAATCGTTTCTTGGCTTAGTTGCCGCTCAGATTGCAAATACTCCAGCGCCAGTTTGCCTTGAGGTTGCGTGAGCGCGTGTTGGTAAAAACTGGATGCAATTGCCAGAATTTCATACAATTGCTCTCTGATGGAAATTTGGCGCTGAAATTCCTGCCGGTGTTCGGCTTGCAGGGTTTTGATCGGCACCTGATAGCGCTTCGCCAAATCTAACACTACATCGCTATAGGATTGCTTACCCACTTCCTTAAGAAACCCAATCGCATTACCGCCGGCATTACAGCCAAAGCAGTAGTACATTTGCTTCCCAGGACTTACCGTAAAGCTAGGTGATTTTTCCTCATGGAAAGGACACAAGCCCACATAATCCTTCCCGCGCTTTCGCAGTACAACGTGTTCGGAGATAACATCGACAATATCAACGCGTTGCTTAACTTCTTCAATGGTGTCTGGATGCAGGCGGGGAATGTCCATCAGTCAAAATTATGCCAAAAAAATCACTATGCCTATTTTGACGTTTCTGCTGCCGGCAGTAAAGTCGGGCTAATTTATTTTAAAATGAATTTCCCCGCGCATCGCTTAAGAGTTAAAAGCTGCTAAAATTTTTATCTACTCAGCATTAAGTTCTTTTAAAAGGATATTTTTATCAGTCAGGCATTAAACTTTATTGAGAACTTACACGAAAGTTTAGGAATCCAATTCTCGCAATAAAGCTTAAAGTTTTATTACTAAAAAATAACGGATATTTATAATTCTAAATTATCTAAATCCAACGGTTTTAAAACTGAGCGGTTTCTTCCCTCAGCTTTAGCTTGATAAAGTGCTTTATCCGCCACAGCCATTAAAATTGAAGGGTTCAGTGGATTTTGGGGAAGTAAGCTAACAACGCCCAAACTCAAAGTCACATATTGACTGATCTCAGACTTGGCGTGATCCATCTTAAGACTTTCAACTTCATTTCGCATATTTTCAGCGATTTGTAAAGCTCCATCAGCATGGGTATTAGGCAGAATTATTACGAATTCTTCGCCGCCATAACGAGCAACTGAATCTGCTGGACGCTTGAGCACATCACTAATTGTTTGAGCGATCTTCTGCAAGCAAAAATCTCCAACTAAATGACCGTAAGTATCGTTATATTGTTTAAAATAATCTAGATCGCACAAAATTAAAGACAAGGGTAATCTCTCTCGTGCCATCCGCCGCCACTCTTGGTTCAAGGATTCATTAAACCAACGACGATTCGCAACTCCTGTCAACTCATCCACCGTTGCGAGGCGGTGCAGTTTCAGGTTAGCTTCTTTAAGAGCGGCTTCAGCTTTTTTGCGCTGAACAAGCGCACCTAATTGGGTTGCAACGGCATTAACTAGCTCAATCAGCCGCTGTTTAGGTTCAAGCTTTTCTTTCTTAAAAAAAATCAAAACAGTTAATACTTGGTTATTAAGAACAATAGGAATACCGAAGGTTGCTTTGAGTCCCGCATCTACGGCAAGAGCAGAGCGGAAAAAAACTGGGTTTTTGGCAACCGAAACATCTTCTATCCACTCCGGTTGTTTGGATACCCAAATTCGCCCTGGCAGTCCTGCATTTGGAGCATACGTCAACTTCTTGCTCTCAAGTTGAAATTTTTCTAGGTTCGCTTCGCTAGAATACCAAGCTCGGCTGTATTCTAAAACCTCCCGTTCCTCCTGGGGAATCCAAGCTTCTCCTAAATCCCAACCTATGGTTTCGCAAACTTGGCGAAGAGTCACTTCTAAAGCCGAGGGAAAATCTTCCGAGGCGCTAATCGCTTGCGTTATCTTCAGTAAGAGATTGGTTTCCGCTTCAGCGCGTTGGCGTTTTTTAATTTCTTGTTGTAAGCACTTTTTTTGTTCAGTGAGCTTTTGTGTTTGCCGCTGGAGTTGAATATAAAAATCTCGAATCGTCAATTGACTTTTAACGCGAGCTAAAACCTCTGCCGCCTGAAAAGGTTTCGTAATGTAGTCCACTCCACCGGCCTCAAAGGCTTTAACCTTATCAAAGATATCATCTAGTGCGCTGATAAAAATTACTGGGATTTTGGCTGTTAGTGGGTTCTCCTTCAGCAACCGGCAGAGTTCATAGCCATCCAAATCTGGCATCAAAATGTCTAGTAAAATCAGAGCCGGTGGAGCAGTTTGCGCGACTTTTAAAGCCAGATTTCCGTTAATCACCTTTCTAACTTGATATCCTTGCTCAGCAAGTATCGTAGACAAAACTCTTAGGTTGTCTGCGCTATCATCAACGATGAGAACATCTTCAACACAAATTGGTATGTGGTTACTACTCATGAGTACATTCTTGAGTCACATCAAAAAGCAGATCCAAACGAAAATTATTGAGCAAATCTGTAAGAGTATGTGCTAAAGAAGCTTCAGCAGCAGGAATGTGTTCGATCAGCTTCAAAATTAAGGCTTCATCAGCACACAGTATTGCTTGGTGTAGCTGCGCTATCCACTCAGGAGACATGACGCTCAAATCTTGCGGGGTAAGTTTTCTGGGCGCTTCTAACTGAAGGGAATCGCTTTGCTCGTCTTCTTCGTAGATATAGCGTACTCCGAGGTGTTGAGCTATCTTGTCAAACAGTTGCGACTCCCGGAAAGGTTTATGCATGAAGTCGTCGCAACCGGCAGCCAAAATCTTAGCTTGCTGTTCCTCAAAAGCGTTAGCGGTTAAAGCAATAATTTTAGTTTTACCGGCAGATGAGGTGCCGGCTAGGGACGAGCGATTATTCTCTTCTACACCTCCACTTTGCTGTTCCAAAGCTTTAATTTTTCTAGCCGCTTTGTAGCCGTCCATAACTGGCATTCGCATATCCATCCAGATCAGGTGCGGTTTCCAAGTTGACCACAAAGCAATTGCTTCTTCACCGTTAACCGCTTCTCGCACTTGAAATCCTAAAGGTTCAAGTAATTGTAATAGCAGCTGACGGTTCTCTTGGACATCCTCAACTACCAGCATACGGTAGGTTGGCTGGTTTGGCTCTAACCCAATCACCCGCTGGCTACTTGATAAACTTTTTTCATCAGCTTCAGGCACCTCGTTCACCAGAACATCAAATGTAAAAATTGTCCCTTTGGCAACTTGACTGCTGACTGCAATCTTTCCCCCCATCATCTGGACAAATTGCCGACTGAGCGGTAAACCTAACCCCGTTCCTTGCATTGATTTGCGACCCGTCTCTGTTTGGACGAAGGCGTTAAATAAACTGCCAATTTCATCGGAAGCAATCCCAGGGCCGGTGTCTTCAACTTCAAAGAATAAACAAGTTTCAAGTTTTGGATTTTGGCCATGAGATTTTCCTAGCCTCGAACCCCTCGCTTCTAACATTTCACGCCTTTTCACGCGCAGTGCCACATGACCAAAATTCGTGAATTTAATCGCATTTCCCAGCAGGTTAATTAAAACTTGACGCAACTTATTTTCATCAGTTTGCACGTATTGAGGAATATTTGATGCCCGTTCAAAGATTAGCTGTAACCCTTTAGACGTCGCTTTGAGTTTAAGCATCTGTTCTAAATCGTCAAGTAGCTCATATAGGTCAAAGCGATTTTTATTAAGAGTGACCTGACCGGCTTCAATTTTGGCCATTGACAGAATATCGTTGATTAAACTGAGCAAATGTTCACCACTGCGATTGATGATTTTTAACTGCTCTTTTTGGTCAACGGAAAGAGAATGGCGGCGAACCATTACCTGACTAAAACCAAGAATGGCGTTGAGAGGGGTACGCAGTTCGTGGCTCATGTTAGACAAAAAGCGGCTTTTAGCAATGGATGCGGCTTGGGCGGCTTGGAGTGCTTTTTGCAAGGCGGCTTCTGCCTCTCTGCGATCACTGACATCTATCGCGTGGCCGACTGCTCGAATGGCTTGTCCGTCTGCATCCCTGGCGATTGTCCCATAATCTGATAGGTAAACGTAGTGACCGGCTCGATGGCGAAGCCGATATTCCAGCACGTAGTTATTTTGAGTTTTACTGGCAAATGCTTCGGATAGGTGCTGGGAAACGTTGGCTAAATCTTCTGGGTGGACGTGTTTGCTCCACCAATCAATTTTAGCTTCGGCTTCTTCGGGGTGATATCCAACGGCTTCAAATAATCCCTGCGTCCTTAAAACGATATTCTGTTTGAGATCCCAGTCGTAGATAAATCCTTTAACTGCTGATGCTGCTAGCTGAAAACGTTCGTTGCTTTGTTGCAGGGCTTGCTCCATTTGCTTGCGGTCGGTAATATCAAAAGCTAAACCCTGAAGCACTTGAGTCTGTCCGCCGGCAGAAAGAACGAGATGGGCACGATCTCTAATCCAGATCGTTTTGCCATTGCTAGTAATCATGCGATATTCGATACTCAATGGTTCTCCCGTCGAAATCGCAGTATTTACAGCTTGCCAAACCCGATGGCGATCTTCTGGATGCACAAAATCAGCCCAACTATTAAAGAAGCCAGGAGACCATTCTTCGGGAGAAATCTCTAGCAATTGTTGCAGTTGAGGGCTGATATAAGCTTGCTCAGTCGTTGCTGCAATCGGAGAAATATAAACAACGCCTGGAATTTGTTCGATTAAGGTGCGATATTTATGCTCTGCCTGTTTGAGCTTTTCTTCTACTTGTTTGCGATCCGAGATATCTAAGATCACGCCATGCCAAACTTTAGAGCCATCTTCACGGTCTTCAATTTGGGCTTGGACACGTACCCATTTTTGTTTTCCAGAAGGCGCAATATTGCGCCATTCAGAAGTGAGCGGTTGCATATTTTCAAGGGCATCAAAAATTGCTGCTTCAAACTTGGGTCGATGCTCAGGAGCAACTTGATTCTCCAGAAGATTTCGATCTTCTAGTACCTGCTCCGGCTCAAGTTCAAATAAGTCTCGGCAACCGGCACTAACATATTCAAACTTAGCCGAACCATCAGGATAGTATCCGAAGGAGTAAAGGGTTCCCGGAACGCTGCTGGTTAAGTGTTTGAGCCGGCTTTCGCTTAACTGGAGCGCCTCTTCTGCCCATTTGCGCTCGCTGATGTCCTCAACAATGTACGACAATCTCGGACGACCGCTAGGGCCGGTTCCAATCGGGCAAACGCTGGCAGAGAGCCATTTTTGTCCGGTTGGAGTCTCGTGAGCATATTCAAATCGCACGGCAGCTTGAGTGTGTAAAGCTTCTCGGTAGTGATCGAGCCACTGTTGTAGGTGTGCTGCCGGCACGCCCATCTCAGTTGCAAACCGATTTTTCATCTGTTCTTGGGTACTCCCGAAGAACCGCGCCGTTGTTAGGTTATCGGAAAGATGTAGAATGTCGTCGTCATATAGCTCAACAATACCCATCATCATTGAGCCGCTGTCAAAGAAGCTGCGAAGCGTTGATTCGCTGTGTCGCAGCGCTTCTTCGGTTCGTTTCAGTTCGGTAATATCGGTTGAGATCCCACAAAGGCCGTAAATACTGCCATCGGCACGTCTTAGGGGAACTTTCACTGTCCAATAGTAATGAACCTCCCCAGAGTATTTCACGATAGCAACTTCCTGGGATTGCCACACCTCAGCGCTCTCAAGAACCTGTAAATCACTTTCTCGCAAGCGTTGAGCTGTTTCTGCTGCAAAAAACTTGGAATTATCTGCGCCAATAATTTCTTCTTTCCTGCAGCCGAATAATTCCAAGATCGAACGGTTGGCGTAGGTGTAGCGACTATCTAAGTCCTTAATGAAAATATAAGCGCCGGCGTTATCAAAAATACTCGATAGCATCGCTTCGCTTTCCCGAAGCGCTTCTTCCATTTCCTTGCGTTCAGTGATATCTCGTCCAACCCCTTGAAACTCTAGGAGTTGACCCTCTTCGTCGAATATTCCTCGGTTAATCCACTGCGTCCAACGCACCTGTTGTCCCTTGGCAATGACTCGATGTTCGATAATCACGAGCGGATTATCAACGCTAAGGGTCTTAATCAGTCTTACGACTTTTTCCCGGTCTTCCTCAAACACATCAGGTTCAAAGCAGTGACCGACGAGTTCTTCGCGTGTCTTCCCATAGAATCGACAGAAAGCTTCGTTGACAAACCTTAAGATTCCATCGGGTGAGGCGCGACCGATCAGTTCCGTTTGATCTTCAATAATCGCAAGATAACGCGCTTCGCTTTGCCGCAGTGCCTCTTCTGCCTGCTTGCGAGCGGTAATATCAGCGAATGAGCTGACAACTGCATAGGGAAGCGGTGCGCCGGCTCGAAATAAAGGGCGGGAATTAATCGAAATCCAGGTAAAACTCCCATCCGGTTTGTGGACTCCCATCACCACGTTAGAGCAAGCTTTGCCGGTTCGCAGCGTCACCATTGCCGGGTGTTCCTCTCCTGGGAAAGGCGAACCATCTTCGTGAAGCGCTCGCCAAGCCGGATCGAGGCAAGTTCGCCCCATCATTTGCTGGCGAGATAAACCCAAAATGCCGTGGGCGCTGAGATTACACGTACTAATTGCACCGGCGGCGTCTTGCAAGACAATACCCTCTGCCATCGCTGCGATTACAGTCCGGTAGCGTTCTTCGCTCTCTTCTAGGGCGGCTTGCGCTCGCTTGCGCTCGGTAATATCGCGCACGAGACACACGACCTCACCGGCATTGCTTTTCATGATGCGCGTCTCGTAGCTGTGCATTCCATCGGGTTTTTTGAGGTCGTGTTCGTAAATTTGGAGCGTTCCGGTTGCCACTGCTGCCTGAAAACGTTCCAGCAGGCCGGTTTTAAGGGCTTTGGGAAAGGGGGTGTCCTGTATTTTTTTGCCAATGAGTGCTTCGCGCGGTAGCAGCAAGGAACTCTCATTTCCCGCGATATCTAGATAAGTACCATCGACCCGATACCGAACCATCAAATCGGGTATCGCCCTCAAAAGTGCCTGCATTCGTTCTTCACTTTGCCGCAGTGCTGCTTCTGCCTTTTTGATTTCGGTAATATCTGTGGAAATCCCGCAAATGGCATAAATATCGCCATCGTAATTTTTTAAAGGAACTTTGGTAGATAAATAGTTATGAAGCTCTCCGTGACGATCAATTCCAGCTTCTTCAAAGCGATGGACGACCCCAGTTTTTATTACCTGAGCGTTATTTTCTCTGTAATTTACAGCGAACTCTTCTCCAAAAAAATCACGATCATTCGCTCCAACAATTTCAGCTTCACCGCAACCAAAAAGCTCCGCAGTTGATCGATTTACATAGGTGTAGGTGCCATTCAAATCCTTGATATAAATACAAGCACCTGCGTTATCTAAGATCGCTGATAGTTTGGTTTCGCTGCGTCGTAATTGGGCTTCTATTTGCTTGCGTTCCTCAATTTCAAGCTCTAAATAAGTATTCATTCGGCTAAGTGCCGCCGTGCGTTCTTGCACCTGATTTTCTAAAGCTTGATTGTAATCTTTTAAAAGTTGTTCTGCTTGTTTTCGCTCCGTAATCTCCGTAATGGTGCCGATGTAACCGATGATATTTCTGTCAGCATCTTTTTCTGCAATCGCCTGTCCCAACACCCAGATAACGCTCCCATCAGGTCGCCGAAAGCGGTGTTCGCAGTGATAGGGAATGCCCTGTTGGACAAAGCTCAACCATGCGGCTATCGTGCGATCACGATCATCCGGATGTATCGCTGTCGTCCAGCCGGCTCCTATTGATTCTTCTAGGCTAAGTCCGATCATTTGAGAACTGCGTTCGTTGCTGTACACGCAATTGCCTTGAGTATCGGTGCGGAATATTCCAACCGGCGCGGTTTTCGCTAAAGTAGCAAAGCGCTGTTCGCTTTGCAGCAATGCTTTTTCTGCTTCTTTGCGTTTGGTGATGTCAATAGCGATGCCGGTGAGAAACCAGTAATCCTCAGATTCGTATTTTTTGGCAACCAAAGTGTTACCTAACCAGCACCAATTCCCATCTTTCCGGCGAAATCGATACTCTAGGGTTATTTGGCGTCCAGCATACAAATCTTCCATCGCCGGCTGAACGATCGTCTCGATATCTTCAGCATGAATTCGAGAAAACCACAGACTCGAATCGACAGCCAATAATTCTTCACCCTTGTAGCCCAAAATTTCCTCTGCATTCGGAGAATAGTACTCATATTTCCAAGGTTTTTCAGGATGGATGCGTGCAGAGCAAATGAAAGCGCCTGTATTGCCAAGCACTCCTTTGAGTCTGGCTTCTGACGCTTGCAGAGCAAATTGTGTTTGTTTGCGATCACTAATCTCCAGCCGCAACTCCTTATTGGCTATTACGAGTTGCGCTGTGCGTTCTTTTACCCTCACTTCTAACTCGTTGCGAGCCTGTTTCAGAGCTGCTTCTGCTAAGTTGCGTTCGCGAAGCGCAGCTTGCCGGTCGGTGATATCGCGAGCGATCGCCAAAACCGATTGCACTGAGCCATCACTGCCAAACTCAGGCACCACGCGAGAAGCATAATAACTTAGCCCTGTAATCGATGGAATCTCATATTCAATAACTTGCTCTTGGCCTGTTTCAAATACTCGCTGAATGGCTGTTTGCCAAAGATTAACCAACGCTTCGGGTGCGCCAAATTCCTCAACAGTTTTACCGATAAACGCTGCGGGAGCAATGCCGGATTGTCGTTCAACCGTAGGGTTAATGTAGAGATACCGGCATTCGCGATCCAATCGCATGATAATGTCGGGGGCATTTTCGACTAAAGCGCGGAACTCTTGTTCTCGCTGTTGCAGGGCCGCCTCTGCTTTTTTTCGAGCGGTAATATTAATCGCTACTCCGCCAACTAACACTTGCCCCGATGAACTTGGCAGCGGAAACTTGTAAACCAAAAACTCGCCAATGCTGCCGTCCGGAAGGGGACTGTGCTCAATTGCTTCGAGCGCTTGATTGGTTTCTACAACTTTGCGAATATTTTTTAAATATTCCTGTCTGAACTCAGATGGATAAATGGTGAGGTCTGTTTTGCCAACTGAATAATTTGCCGGCAAGTTAAACATACGGAAATAGCTTTGACTGGCGTAGAGAATTTTCCCATCTGCATTTGTAATCCAAGCAGCCGCAGGACTATGGTCCATAAATGCCTGGAAGCGGGCTTCACTTTCTTGCAAGGCGGCTTCTGCTCGTTTGCTATCACTAATGTCACGCAGAAAGACAGTAAAAACTTTTTCTCCAGCTAATTCCAATTGAGAAATCAAGGCTTCAGCTGGGAATTCCGTGCCATCTTTACGACAACCGGCAATCTCGCCGCGCTTACCCATTTTTCTTGCTGGGTTAGTAATTTTGCCAAATTGCTCTATATGCCGGTGATGACTTGCCGCAAAGCGTTCTGGTAAAAGCCGGTCGAGGGTCTGATCTAGCATTTCCTCGGCAGTATAGCCAAAAATCCGTTCCGCCCCCTGGTTAAATAGGGTAATGCGTTGGCTGGAATCTACTGAGATAATTGCCTCATCGGCAATATCTAGAACCCCAGAAAGACGTGCTTGGGATGCCCGCAGTGCTTCTTCTGCTCGATAGCGCTCGGTAACATCTTCAAATAGATAAAGGTGACCGAAATAGCGTTCGCTTTCGTCGCGAATTTGTGTCGAGAACCGACGAATTGTGCGCCCATCGTTAAAAGGAATTTCATCTTCAACAACGTCTCGATTTTCTTCGCTTTGCAGCGGGTTACAAAATTCGCCGCAAGCAAGAATATCTGTAAAGGAAGGCAAACAGTCAGGAATGATGTCGTTGTGTTTGAGTTGACTGCGCTGCATTCGTTCTTCTAGATGTTCGATGCTCCAGATTTTACAGAAGCGGTGGTTGAAGTAGAGAATTTTATCGGTGCGATTATCTACGGCGTAAAAAGCAAGTGGCGAAGCATTAGTCATTGAGCGCAGCAAGGTTTCTTTCCAGCGCAGTTCTTCTTCAGCCCGCTTGCGTTCGCCAATTTGACGCTCCAATTCTCGGTTAGCTGCTTCCAACTGTGCAGGGCTAGGGAGAGCAAGTACCTTGGGCACTAATTGCAGCATCTCAACAGCCGTTAAGAAAGAAATGAAGGCGGTGATGGCTTTGAGGCATCCACTCAGCCAATAGGTGGGATGCCAAAGCGTCCAAATCTCCATCAGGTGAGTGCTGCCACAAGCGACGATGAAGGTGCTAAATAGCAGAAATATCCGGGGGTAGGGCAAATCTTGTCGCTTACGAACAAAATAGAGTAGGGTGATGGGGATTGAATAATAGGCTAGGGCGATAATTAAGTCGGAAGCGATATGAAGCCCTACCAACCCAGGCTTCCAGAGGTAGCAATGTCCCTGGGGGAGAAATGGTTGCCAAGCGAAAAGGTTTTTGAATAATTCCAACATTTTATTTTTTTTAGAAGTATTAATCAGGCAGAAAAGTCAATGGGATGTTGCTGTGAAGATAGGTTCATACAACTTAAGAGCCGGCAAGCTCAACTTTACAGCTTTCTAATTCCTACCTCTCAGACTGCATTACTTAAAGGAAAAATTTATTAAGACCAGTATAATTAACTGTTTTGTAAAACTGCAACACGATTCTGTTATTTTACCTAGACCTCAAGCATAAAGTTCAGATAAATGTCATTTTTTGTTGTAAAATATTATAAATTTAAATAGCTACTTTTACAATAAAGTTTTATTTTTATAAATAGATATTGCACAATCTAAAACTAAAAATTACGGCAATAAATAATAATAATAAAACAAAGAAGTTAATATTTAAATTGTGGTAATAATTAAACAGCTTTAAGAAGCTATGACTACAATTTTACTAAACGATTTTTATGGAAATTTTTGCCGATTCTCACCGATAGTACCTATAGGGCAAGGGTGAGATAAATTTGCCGGCCACTTATCAATGACTTGACCTTTTAGACGCTACAGCAACTATAGAGGCAGGAAACCCTATCAGCGAGGATGGGAATACCACACCCTTAGCCAGTACGCCTGGGTGGGGAAGATGTCAAACTGGTAAGTGTTGATACACAGAGGAATTCTATGACCGAGCAAACGAATGCTCGTGAGCTATTTCGAGCTGCTTACGAAAACCGCTACACCTGGGATGGGAACTTTCCCGGCTACACGGCTGATATCGTACTCAAGCAGGGTGATGAAGTTTATCACGGCAAGATCGCCATCAAGCCTGATATGAGTGTCGAAGTCACCGGCATTGAAGACGACGAGGTGAAACAAAGCGTCTACACCCAACTACGCGACATCGTCACCCACCGCAAACGCAGTAATTTCGAGCAATCTCACGGAAAAAACACCTTTAGTGCGGGTGAAGCTGACAACACCGGCGCACTCGAAATCTTGGTCAAAGGTGACGCGATGGGATCAAATTACAAGATCCGAGGCACCGAAATTTGCCAAGTCAGCCGAGTCATGGGACGGATGGCATTCACCATCGACACCCACGAAAGCTTGGATACTGGGGAGGGCTACGCCGCAAGCCGGTATGATGCCATTTTCCGCAATCCCCAGACCAATGACACCATCAAAGAACTGCAATTTGAAGACAGCTACGAGAAAATTGGCAATTACTATGTAATGACCCGTCAGGTGATTCATTCCAAAGAAAATGGCCAAGTAACGACCACCGAGTTCAACTTCTCGAACGTGAAACTGCTCGAACCGGCAGCCGTTTAATTTGAACGCTCGTAGGGGGGTAAGCGCAGCGTGCCATAGCAAGAGCGCAGATAGTTGCCGTCGCTCTTGCTTCCCTCTCCTACTCTTCCTACGCCCACGTTGGGAGAACAAAGGTAAAATGACCAATAGAGCAAGATTTTCCGAGGACACCATGAACACACTGGAACTAACCCCAGACAACGTAGAAACTGTTTTGGATGAACTGCGTCCCTACCTGATGGCTGATGGTGGCAACGTTGAGCTAGTTGAATTAGACGGCCCGATTGTCAAACTGCGCTTGCAAGGAGCCTGCGGTTCCTGTCCTAGCTCTACAATGACCTTGAGAATGGGCATTGAGCGGAAATTGCGTGAAATGATCCCAGAAATTGCCGAAGTCGAGCAAGTGTTCTAGTTATCGCTCATCACTTATTTGTCAACAGCAAACGACAAATGACAAGCCATAAAAGATAACTGACAGCTGAAAACTGATACATTGAACAGGGAGAGGTAAAAGCTTTTCCCTGTTTGTTTTTAAGCTGAAACCTATGCCCCATCCCCTCTACATTGCGTTTATCTGGCATCAACATCAGCCGCTCTACAAAAATCGCAGCAACGGTCAATACCGGCTGCCTTGGGTACGGCTGCACGGGACAAAAGATTACCTGGATCTCGTATTATTGCTAGAGCGCTATCCCAAACTGCATCAAACGGTGAACCTTGTTCCCTCCTTGATTTTGCAGTTAGAGGATTACATCGACGGCACTGCACTCGACCCTTACCTGACAGCAGCGCTAACGCCAACGGAACAGCTCAACACCGAACAAAAGCAATTCATCATTGAGCATTTCTTTGACGCCAATCACCACACCTTAATTGATCCCCACCCCCGCTACGCCGAACTCTACCATCAACGACAAGACAAGGGCTGGCCGTGGTGCTTAGACAATTGGAACGCGCAAGATTATAGCGATTTGTTGGCTTGGCATAACTTAGCTTGGATTGATCCCCTGTTTTGGGATGATCCAGAAATCGCGCAGTGGTTAGAGCAAGGCAAGAACTTTACCTTAAGTGATCGGCAGCGAATTTATTCCAAACAGCGAGACATTCTCCGCCGCATCGTCCCGCAACACCGGCAGATGCAACAAGCTGGTCAGTTGGAGGTAACAACAACGCCCTACACCCACCCGATTTTACCCTTACTAGCGGATACAGATGCCGGTCGGGTGGCGGTGCCGCACATGACCTTACCGCAACACCGTTTCCAGTGGGAAGAAGATATTCCCCGGCACTTGCAGAAAGCTTGGGATATGTATACCGACCGCTTCGGTCAAGCGCCGCGCGGATTATGGCCCTCAGAGCAGTCTGTCAGTCCCCAAATTTTGCCCTATATTGCAAAGCAAGGGTTTAACTGGATTTGCTCGGATGAAGCGGTGCTCGGTTGTACCCTCAAAACCTTTTTCCACCGGGATGGTGTGGGGAATGTCTGCGAACCGGAGTTACTTTACCGGCCTTATCGCTTAGAAACGCCTCACGGGGATCTCGCCATTGTATTTAGAGATCACCGGCTTTCCGATTTGATCGGCTTTACTTATAGCGCGATGGAACCGAAACGGGCCGCAGCCGATTTGGTTGGCCATTTGGAAGCCATTTCACGAACCCTGAAATATCGACAACCGGGTGACGGCACAGCTTTAGAACAACCCTGGTTGGTGACAATTGCCTTAGATGGGGAAAATTGCTGGGAATTCTATCAGCAGGATGGGAAACCGTTCTTAGAACAGCTTTATCAAACCCTGAGTGATGCGCCGGATCTAAAACTGGTGACGGTTTCCGAGTTTATTGAGCAATTCCCGCCGACGGAAAAACTGCCGACAGATCGTCTGCATAGCGGTTCCTGGGTGGATGGCAACTTTACCACTTGGATCGGCGATCCCGCAAAAAATCGGGCTTGGGATTTACTGACACAAGCGCGGCAGGTACTCGCCAACCATCCACAGGCGACGGAAGAAAACAATCCAGAAGCCTGGGAAGCGCTGTATGCGGCGGAGGGTTCTGACTGGTTCTGGTGGTTTGGAGCCGGCCATTCCTCAAACCAAGATGCGATTTTTGACCAGCTGTTCCGCGAACATTTAGCGGCGATTTATCAAGCGTTGAATGAGCCGATTCCCCCTGAGTTGATGCGTGCAGTGGAGATCCACGAAAATCAGGGGGATCACCGGCCACAAAGCTTTATTCATCCTGTTATCGATGGGGTGGGGGATGAGCAAGATTGGGATAAGGCCGGCCGGCTCGATATTGGTGGCGCACGGGGAACGATGCACCGCAGTTCAGCGGTTCAGCGGCTGTGGTATGGGGTGGATCACTTAAATTTCTATCTGCGGCTAGATTTCAAAAGTGGCACGCAACCGGGCAAGGATTGTCCCTCAGAGCTGAATTTGCTGTGGTACTATCCGGATCGGACAATGCACAACAGTCGTGCGCCTCTGGCAGATATCCCCGATGAAGCGCCGGTGAATTATGGGTTTCACCATCATTTAGGGATTAATTTGGTAACGCAAACCGCTTGGTTTCAAGAAGCCGGTGAACACCATAAGTGGCATCCCCGTGCCGGTCGTGCTCAGGTGGCTCTAGATAAGTGTTTGGAAATCGCAATTCCGTGGGCCGATTTGCCAATGAATCCAGATTGGTCACTGCGATTGGTTTTAATGCTTTCCGATGCTGGTCGTTTTCAAGATTATGTGCCGGAGAATTCCTTAATTCCGATTGAGATGCCGTAGCGTTTAAGTTGTTGTCTAATAAAACGCCTGGGAATCAAATCCCAGGCGGACTACTGGCTAAGCGAGAGTACAGTAGAATTCTTAAACCGGCCTAAGAATCCTTCACAGGTCTCATGGTGGGGAACATCACGACATCTCGGATACTTTGCGTATTTGTTAACAGCATCACAAGGCGATCAACTCCAATTCCCATGCCGGCACAATTCGGCATTCCTAAAGATAAAGCTTCGATAAAATCTTCATCCATTGGATGCGCTTCATCATCACCGGCATTCTTTTGCGCGAGTTGTTCTTCAAATCGCTTTCTTTGCTCTTTCGGATCGTTCAACTCTGAAAATCCATTGGAATATTCAGTGCCGGCGATAAATAATTCAAACCGCTCAACATAACCCGGTTTGCTGCGATGTCCCTTCGCCAGGGGACTGACTTCTACGGGGAAATCGATGATAAACGTTGGCTGAATTAATGTTGATTCAACTAGCTTATCAAAGACGGCATAGAGAACATAACCTAAGCTTTGTTTCTCTAACTTAGAAAGGTTAAGTCCGCGTTCTTCCGCTGCTTTGATGGCTGCGGGTAAATCTAAAACCTCAAAATCTAAGCCGGTTTCATCCTTAACCGCTTCAACCATTGTTTTGACTTGCCAATGCTTGCCGGCAAACCCCGGATATTTGTCACTGTAATCGTATTGCCGGTTTAAGCTAATCGTTTGTCCCTGATATTCAATTTCTGTTTGCTCACCAAAAACAACCGTAGCAGCATGACACATGACATCTTCTACCACTGCTAAAATATCGAAGTAATCTGCATAAGCCTGATAAACTTCCAATCCTGTAAATTCAGGATTATGTGTGCTGTCAACGCCTTCGTTTCTAAACACTCTACCCAATTCAAAAACCCGCTCAAATCCGCCACAAACTGCCCTTTTTAAAAACAATTCTGGGGCAATTCGTAGATATAAATCCACATCTAGGGCGTTATGATGGGTGATGAAAGGTCTAGCCGCTGCGCCGCCATAAATCGCTTGCAAAATTGGAGTTTCAATTTCATAGAAATTAGCGTCAACTAAGTAAGCGCGAATGCTTTGAATGATGCGGCTGCGGAGTTGAAAGCGGTTGAAAGATTCTAAGTTGCCGGCGAGATCCATTTCCCGATGCCGGCGGCACGTTTCCGGGTCATTTACACCGTAATAAGCATCAGGAAAGGGGATGGTTGCTTTTGACAAAACATCCAATTCTTTAACCTGAATTGAAAGTTCTCCCCGCTTGGTACGACAGCCAATTCCAACGGCGCCGGCGAAATCTCCGACATCAAGCAGTTTTTTAATTTGGTCAAAAGATAAGCCGGGATTGCCAGTAACTTCGTTCTTTTCGATCTTCAGTTGAATCTTGCCGGTGGCATCGGTTAAGTCGATAAAGCAAATTTTGCCACTATCCCGTTTTGAAGTGATGCGTCCTGAAACCCGAAGTTGGCGTTCTTCGGGGTCTGTTTCTTCATTTTGTAGTTCGTTTCCTGGCTGACTAAATAAATCGTGAACTTGCTGTGTTGTGTGCGACCGCTGATAAGATTGGCTGGGATAAGGTTCTATCCCTTGCGCTCGCAGTTCATCTACTTTTTGCGCTCGAACTTCCGCTTCACTCCGAGTCATTCCCTGGCATCCTGTGTTAAGTCAAACATAAAATTATAGCAGCTTAGGGCAAGATTAATGTCAAAGATAATCTTAAAGCGCGTTTCCCGTTCGCAGATTTGCCTTTTCCGTCCATAAAACCTGATCAAAACAACCTTTAAGGGTAAACTTCTAGAAAAATTTGTATAAATATGACAAAAAACTGATATTTTAGCTAATTTCTCAGTTGCCCTCTATAACAAACCTAAATCTTTAAGTGAGTTCGCCATGATTCATCCAACTCGTCGTCATTTCCTCAAATTTGCCGGTTCTGCCTTGGCAACTCTGGGAATTAATCAATTTTTATTCCAACAACAAGCACAACGCTATGGCCAAGTGCTTGCCCAAAGTACCCCTCGCAAACTTGCTTTACTGGTAGGAATTAATCAATATACCTCGCAACCGTTAGAAGGATGTCTCAACGATATTGAACTGCAACGAAATTTGCTAGTTCATCGGTTTGGGTTTAATCCCAAAGATGTTTATATATTAACCGACAAAGAAGCGACACGGGAAGGAATGTTAGGAGCCTTTGAAGAACATCTCATTAAACAAGCTAAACCCGGAGATGTGGTGGTTTATCACTATTCTGGACATGGTTCACTGATTCGTGATCCGAACCCAATTATTGTTGAACCAGGGAAGGAAGGCATGAACGGAACCTTTGTGCCGGTGGATGGTAACTTGCCGGCAGGATATCCCGAAGTGGGAGGAGCGGTGCAAGACATAATGGGGCATACTTTATTTTTATTGATGTCTGCCCTAAACACTGAAAACGTCACGGTGGTGTTAGATAGTTGTTTTGCCGGCGGAGCAACGAGAGAAGCACGAGTCCGTTCCCGCGAAGGTGGCAAGAATATTTTAGTATCTGCCGATGAAAAAACCTACCAACAGCAATGGTTATCACGGTTAAATATGTCGCCAGAAGAATTTGTTAAAGGCTACCGCACAGGTGTGGCGAAAGGTGTTGTTTTAGCGGCGACTGCTCCAGAGCAACTGGCGCGAGAAATTAATGTTAATGGGTTCTTGTCGGGGATATTTACTTATTTATTAACCCATTTTTTATGGCAAGAAGATGGAAATATTGAGCGAATATTTCCGAAGATTCAGCCAGAGATTCCTGAAACCTTCGCTCAAGATCCTCGTTATGAAGTTAAACCAGGAACTAGCTATCAGAAGCAACCTTTGTATTTTATCAATTCTCCCAATTCCACTGCACAGGCAGTAGTGACGCAAGTGAGTGGGGATACTGCCCAATTGTGGTTAGGAGGAGTTGATTTACGAAAAGTGGATGTAGGAGCGATATTTACTGCTGTTAAGGGGACAGGACAGGTGAGAGTTTTGTCTCGTGAGGGGTTAGTCGCACAGGCAAAGATTGAGAAAGCGGTTACGGAAGGAACGCCGTTGCGTTTGATGAGTTAAATAACAATAACTTTTTGCTTTTAAGAATTCATATAGATTAGAAGAATTCCAAAAAGTCCCCGCACTCAGGTTGCTGAAAAAATAATGATGATGCCAAGTCAATACCGAAAAGTTGAGCGCTGTGTTGCCCTTGTGATGGGTGTAGTATTTGCGACGACTTACAGCATCCCCATCAACGCTCAATCGAGGATTCGCATAGTTTCTCAGGTGCCGGCAACTGAACACTCGGCGACAACAGAAACAAAAGAGCCGGTGCAGGCATTTGCCGGCCAATTAGCAGTATTTATGGGGCATGAGGATCATGTCACCAGCGCTGTCTTTAGTCCCAATAAAAAGCAAATCCTCACCATTGATGTAGATAGCACTGTCCGCTTGTGGGATACTCAAGGCAATCTCTTAACTCAGTTTGAGGCAGATCAGAAGGAGACAAGTAGCCTTGCTGCTGCTCCAGAAGCTACATTTAGTCCTGATGGCAGCCAAATTCTCACCACCACTGAGGATAAAACCGCCCGTCTGTGGGATACCCAAGGCAATCTTCTAGCTGAGTTTCGGGGGCACCAGAATGATGTCAGAAAAGCAGTATTTAGCCCCAATGGAAAGCAAATCCTCACCATTGGTAACTTTGGCGATAAAGCTGGTATATGGGATAAATTCCATGTATGGGATACCAAAGGCAATCTTTTAGTAGAACTCCAGGGACATAAAGTAGTTAGAAATGGTGCGTTTCAAGGAAGAGCAGCCTTTAGTCCTGATGCCAGCAAAATCCTCACAGTCGGTTCAGATCAAACCGCTCGCTTGTGGGATATCAAAGGTAAGCTTCTCAAAGAGTTCCAGGAGCATAAGATCATCAGGGCTGTATTCAGTCCCGATAGCCGGCAAATTCTCACTAATAGTGATGATAAAATCGTTCGCTTGTGGGATACCAAAGGTAATCTCTTGACAGAATTTCAGGAGGCAGGGGTCGCCAATGCAATATTTAGCCCGGATGGTCGCCAAATCCTCACCGTCAGCAATGGAACCGCCCGCTTGTGGGAGACCAAAGGCAACCTCCTAACTGTATTTGGGCAGCATGGAGATTCTGACTGGAGTAATATCTGGATTGCAACAGGATTTAGCCCCGATGGCCGGCAAATCTTGACAAGTAGTCGAGATGGAACTGCTCAAATTTGGGATACGAAAGGCAATCTCCTAGCAAAGTTGCGGGGGCATAATGATTTAGTCCAGGCTGTATTTAGTCCCGATGGCCGGCAAATCCTTACCTTTAGTTGGGATAAAGTCGCCCGTCTCTGGGACGTATCAGCTGCAATAGCTGCCGAGTCTGAGCAAATGGCTGGTGTGCAAACTATTCAGGAAAGCGTCTCTAAAAATAATGCTCAACTGGCAATATTCGGGGGACACAATGGTGATGTCATTGCAGTATTTAGTCCCGATGGCCGGCAAATCCTTACTGCTAGTGATGATAGAAACGCCCGTCTGTGGGATACCAACGGTAATCTATTAGTACAGTTCCAGGTTCATGAGGGGGTCAGCCGCGCAATATTTAGCCCCGATGGTCGCCAAATCCTCACAATTGGTGGGGACTATAACACGACCCGTTTTGATAGAACTACCCGGTTGTGGGATCTTAAAGGCAACCTCTTAGCTGTGTTGCGCGGGAGTGAGTCTCTAATAATCGGAAGTGCAAAATTTAGCCCCGATGGTCGCCAAATTCTCACTGCTGGTATTAATGGTGGTGGGGATAATACCGCCCGGTTGTGGGATCTTAAAGGCAATCTCCTTGCTGAGTTGCGACCCCCTGAGGAAGTATGGGGGGGGGTCGCTAAAAGTGCAGTATTTAGTCCTGATGGTAAACAAATCCTCACCGCTAGTAACGATAAAACCGCCCGCCTGTGGGATCTCAAAGGCAATCTCCTAACAGAGTTCCGGGGACACCTGAAAGGGGTGAACAGTGCAGTATTTAGTCCGGATGGCGGGCACATTCTCACTGCCAGTGATGATGAAACAGCCCGCTTGTGGGATCTCAAAGGCAATCTCGTAACAGAGTTTCGAGGGCATCGGGAGAGACTCAAAAGTGCCATATTTAGCCCAGATGGCAGCCAAATCCTCACTAAGAGTTTAGATGAGACCGCCCGCTTGTGGGATAGCAAAGGCAATTTTGTGGCAGAGTTTCGAGCAGATGAAACCTATCTTGGGAGTGTAATTTTTAGTCCCAATGGCAGCCAAATTCTCATTACTAGCAGTGAGAATACCGGCCCTGGCATCGCCCGCCTGTGGGATCTCAAAGGCAATCTACTCGCTGTGTTCCGAGGGCATGAGCTTGGAATCAATAGTGCAGTATTTAGCCCCGATGGCCGGCACATTCTCACCGCCAGTGGGGATGGCACTGCCCGTTTGTGGGATGTATCAGTCGCAATGGCTGCTCAAGCGAAGCAAACGGCTGCTTTGCAAACCTTTCAGGACAATCTCTCTAAAAATAATGCCCAACTCGCCGCATTACGCGATGATAAGGATCAGATCAGGCGTGCAATATTTAGCCCAGATGGCCGGCAAATTCTTACAATTGGTCATTATCCTTCTGCAACTGCCCGCTTGTGGGATACCCACGGCAATCTTGTCGCACAGTTAGCTGGGCAGGAGTATGTCCAAAGTGCAGAATTTAGCCCAGATAGCCGGCAAATTCTCGTTGCGACTGATTCAAGCGTTCGTTTATGGGATACCAAAGGCAATCTCCTGATTGAGTTTCAGGAAAAAGGGCATCGAATCCAAAGTGCAGTCTTTAGCCCCGATGGTCGGCAAGTTCTCACTGCCGGGTTAGAGAGTACTGCCCGCCTGTGGAATCTCACAGGCAATGTCCTGACTGTGTTCCGAGGGCATGACAGTGCTGTTGACAGTGCAGTCTTTAGTCCAGATGGCAGTCAAATCCTCACCAGCAGTTTAGATAAAACTGCCCGTCTGTGGGATACCCAAGGCAACCTTCTGCAAGAATTTCGGGGGCATGAGTGGGTTGACAATGCAATCTTTACCCCAGATGGCCTGCAAATCCTTACCCTCGGCAATGATTTGCACGGGTATGCCCGTCTGTGGGATACCAAAGGCAATCTCCTGGCAGAGTTTCGGGGGCAGAAGGATGTATATCAAGGTTCCAGTCATGACAGCCATGTAGAATTTACCCCGGATGGCCAGCAAATCCTGATCACCAGTGGAGATAGACTTTCTCGCCTGTGGGATATCAAAGGCAATCTTCTAGCAATACTCCGAGATCATGACAGTGCTGTCAACAGCGCCGTATTTAGTCCGGATGGGAGTCAAATTCTCACTGCCAGTGAGGATAAAACTGCCCGTCTGTGGGATAACAAAGGTAATCTTCTCGCCATATTTCGGGGACATGAAGATGGGGTCAGAAGTGCAGAATTTAGCCCAGATAGCTGGCAAATCCTCACCGCTAGTAATGATAGAACCGCCCGTATATGGGATATTGCTGCCGGCATCAAAGTCTCAGCCGCAGAAGTCGCCTTTATCAAAGGTAATCAACTCTCAAATCAAGAAACTATCGAATCTAGACAACTCGCTCTCACTCAGTTAGAAGAAGCGCTTACTCTCTATCGTGCCGAGCAGAACGCTGCTCAAGCTGCACTCACGCTTTTATCAATGGGTAAAATTCACGCTGATTTAGGTCAATTTCAATCGGCACTAGACTCCTACAATCAAGCGTTACCTTTGTCACAACAAGCTGGGTCTAAAAAAGAAGAAGCCGATATTCTCAATAGTCTCGGTCAACTCTACACCGAGTTAGCTGAGCCAAAAGCTGCCCTTGATTACTATAACCAAGCCTTACCCTTGTTTTATCAATTAAATGACCAAAAGGCCGTCGCCGCTACCCTCAACAACATTGGTTCTATTCAAGCAACTTCCCAACCATGGCAAAATGCTCTCAAATCTTACAATCGAGCTTTGGTTATTTCTCGCCCTGCCGGCACTCTAGATGCTGAAGCCTCTGCCCTCATGGGTATTGGCAACGTTTATATTACCTCTCAAAACTGGACAACGGCTCTCAATGCCTACAACCAAGCTTTATTAATCTCCCAGCATCTTAACGACAGAATTAAAGAAACCACCATCCTTAATCAGATGGGAAAAATCTACGCGGCTTTAGGTCAAGAATCGGCAGCCATTGAATCTTATAATCAAGCGTTATCTCTGTCTCGGCAACTCGGTTATAAAACTGAAGAAGCGAACATCCTCTACAATCAAGCGATTTTGAGCCGGCAACAAAATCACCTCACAGTTGCCAAAACTGAAATCGAAACCGCTATCAATATTATTGAGAACCTTCGCACCCAAATTGCCAGTCAAGAACTAAGACAATCCTACTTTGCCGGCAACCAAGATTATTATCAATTTTATATTGATTTATTAATGCAATTGCATCAGCAAGATCCGACTAAAGGATATGATGCCGAGGCTTTGCATATTAGCGAACGTGCCCGTGCTAGAAGTCTTCTTGAACTCCTGACTGAAGCAACCGCAGATATTCGAGCTGGGGTTGACCCTCAACTACTGGAACAAGAACAAAGTTTACAACAAAAACTTAATGCCTTAGATCATCAAAAGTATCAATTAGTCAGTGGGTCTTATACGCAAACAGAACTTGAGGAAATTCAGCAAAAAATTGCATCAATGCTCGCTCAACTTGATCAACTTAAAGCTAAAATTCGCGTCACAAATCCCCGCTATGCTGAGCTGAAATATCCTGAACCTCTGAAACTGTCAGAAATTCAACAACAAGTATTGGATGAAAATACTGTACTTCTAGAATATTCTCTGGGCGCAAACCGTAGTTATCTTTGGGCAGTGACTAACAACAGCATTACCAGTTACGAACTTCCCAAACAAAACGAAATTGAAACCCTGGTCAAAACCTTCCGAGATTCTGTTACTCAAAATAGTGTAGCAAAACTAGATGCCGGCGTGCCTCTGAGTCAAATTTTACTAGGGCCGGCTGCTAATCAACTTGGCAATAAACGGCTACTGATTGTTGGGGATGGGGCATTGCAATATATTCCTTTTGCGGCATTACCTATCCCATCAAATCCGACTACTCCGCTTTTAGTACAAAACGAGATTGTGACGCTGCCTTCTGCCTCCACGATTGCCATCCAACGCCGGCAGCTAGAAAACCGACCTCTTGCTGCGAAAACCTTGGCGGTACTAGCTGATCCAGTCTTCAATCTCAATGATGAGCGGGTTGCCGGCACTCCTGCACAAACTCCTGACACTTCCAGAAATTATGCCTTAACGCGTGCTGCCCGTAATTTAGGAATTGGGGAAAGTGGGGTGATTCTAGATCGGTTGAAATATACTCGCACTGAAGCTGAAAAAATCCTCGCCTTGGTTCCCGCATCTCAACGTCTACAAGCCTTAGATTTTAGCGCATCTCGCTCTTTCGCTACTGACCCAAATTTGGCGCAATATCAAATCATTCACTTAGCAACTCATGGATTACTCGATCCAGTCAATCCTGAGTTATCTGGCGTGGTGCTATCCCTGATTAACGAACAAGGAAAAGTTCAGGATGGCTTTTTGCGTCTGCATGATATTTTCAACCTTAATTTGCCGGCTGAATTGGTGGTACTGAGTGCTTGCCAAACCGGCTTAGGTGAAGAAGTGAAAGGAGAAGGATTAGTTGGTTTGACAAGAGGCTTGATGTATGCAGGAGCAAGACGTGTGGTGGTATCTTTATGGAGTGTTAATGATGTGGCCACTTCCGAGCTGATGACCAGGTTTTACCAGAAGATGCTGCAAGACGGTCAAAAGCCGGTGACGGCTTTGAGAGACGCACAACTGGAGATGTGGAATTCTGGGCAGTGGCAGTCTCCCTACTACTGGGCAGCATTTACCGTGCAAGGTGATTGGCGCTGAGTTGTGGAGATGGCATTGAGCTAGTTGCATTATTTGACACTGCTAATTTTTGTTGAGCCGGCCATATTTTCAACATCAAGCAGTTGTTTAATTGGGTTAAAAAATAATTCTTTTGATTAGGCTCTGAATGTGCAACGTCCATAGCTGACTCAAGTGGCTTAAAAAATAATGATGATGTCAGGTAACTACGGAAAAGTTGAGCGCTGTGTTGCCCTTGTGATGGGTGTGGTATTTGCAACGACTTACAGCATCCCCATCAACGCCCAACCCAACAATCCCACACTAGCCCAGCCACCGGCAACAGAAAGCAGAACGACAGGAAGAACAAAAGAGCCGGTGGAGGCATTTGCCGGTCAACTTGCCGTTTTCTTAGGACATGAGGCTGATCTCACCAGTGCCGTATTTAGCCCAGATGGGAAACAAATTCTCACGGCCAGCGAAGATAAAACCGTCCGCTTGTGGGATAGCAATGGCAATCTTCTGACGGTGCTTCGGGGTCATGAGAGAGAAGTCAGACGTGCTATGTTTAGCCCCAATGGCCGGCAAATTCTGACCATCAGTGAGTATGAAAGCACCCGCCTGTGGGATACCCAAGGCAATCTCCTGGCTGTGTTCCGGGGAGTTGAGGGGCAAGACAATATTACAAATGCCGTATTTAGTCCAGATGGCCGGCAAATTCTCACTATTAGTAGACTTACCAATCAAGCCGGCTTAGGGCATAAATTTCGTTTGTGGGATACCAAGGGCAATCTTTTAGTAGAGTTCCAAGGTCGTCAGGACAGGAGAAGGAGAAGTGGAGGATTAATTTTCTCAAACGCTATCTTTAGCCCCGATGGTGGCCAAATCCTCACTGTCGATTTGTATGGAGTTGTTTGCTTATGGAATAGCAATGGCAATCTTCTCAAAGAGTTCCAGGGGCATCAGGATCGTGTCATTAGTGCAGAATTTAGTCCTGACGCCAGCCAAATTCTCACCGGCAGTTCAGATAAAACTGCACGATTGTGGGATAGGCAAGGTAATGTGCTGGCAGAGTTTCAGGGGCATGAGGAAGGGGTCTATAGAGCAATATTTAGTCCCGACGGAAACCAAATCCTCACTGCCAGTAGCGATACAGCGCGGGTTTGGGATATCAAAGGTAATCTTTTGGCTCAATTCCAAGGGCATGAAATTTATAGCTGGAGTGTACAAGGATTTAGCCCGGATGGCCGGCACATCCTAACCAGTAGTCGAGATGGAACTGCTCGTCTGTGGGATACCAAAGGCAATCTGCTGGCAATATTGCGGGGACATGATAGTGTAGGTGCAGTTGCGGCAGTATTTAGTCCAGATGGCCGGCAAATCCTCACCTTTGGTTGGGATAAATTTGCTCGCTTATGGGATGTTTCAGCCGCAATTACTGCTGAATCCGAGCAAAGGGTTGCGACAACAACCCTTCTAGAAAGCGTATCTGAGAATAACGCTCAACTGGCAATATTTCGGGGACATAAAAGTTATGTCACCAGTGCTGTCTTTAGCCCCGATGGTCGGCAAATTCTCACCGCGAGTCGAGATGAAACTGCACGATTATGGGATCTTAAAGGCAATCTCTTGGCAGAGTTTAAAGGACATGAAGAAGGGATCTATCGAGCAAGATTTAGCCCAGATGGTCGCCAAATCCTCACCACGAATGGTGAGAACATCCGTTTATGGGACACAAAAGGCAATCTCCTCTCTGTATTGCAAGGACACAATCGCATTAATGCAGTATTTAGCCCGGATGGAAGCAAAATCCTCCCCAGCGATTGCCTGTGCTATCCGGTTAGCTTGTGGGATAGCCAAGGTAATCTCCTCACTGAGTTGCGGGTGCCAAAGAAAGTTGAGGACGAAGAAGAATGGCAGTGGATTGTTAACAGTGCAGCATTTAGTCCCGATGGCAATCAAATTCTCACCGCCAGTGAGGATAGAATTGCCCGATTGTGGGATACCAAAGGTAATCTTTTAGCTGAATTCCCACTAGGACATGAGAAGGCTGTCAACAGTGTCGTTTTTAGCCCAGATGGTCGCCAATTCTTGACAGCAAGTAATGATGAAACTGCCCGGTTGTGGGATCTCAAAGGCAATCTTCTAGCTGAGTTTCGGGGGCATAAGGAGAGACTCGAAAGTGCCGTATTTAGTCCAGATGGAAGTCAAATCCTGACCAAGAGTTTAGATGATACTGCTCGTCTGTGGGATCTCAAAGGCAATTTCTTGACAGAGTTTCGGGTAGATGAAAGACATCTCAGAAGTGCAATCTTTAGCCCGGATGGCCGGCAAATTCTCATGACCAGCAGTGACACTTTCGGCCCTGGAATCGCCCGGTTGTGGGATCTCAAAGGTAATCTCCTGGCAGTGTTCCGAGGGCATGAAGGCACCACCCACAGTGCAGTATTTAGCCCAGATGGCCGGCAAATTCTCACTGTCGGTGATGATGGCACTGCCCGGTTGTGGGATGTATCAGTCGCAATGGCTGCCCAAGCCAAGCAAATGGCTGCCCTGCAAACCTTTCAGGAAAGCTTGTCCAAAAATAACGCTCAACTGGCAGAGTTACAGGAGAACGAGGAAGTCCAGCGTGCCGTATTTAGCCCGGATGGTCGCCATATTCTCACCACTACCGAGAAAATCGTCCACCTGTGGGATAACAAAGGCAATCTTCTAAGCGAGTTTCAAGTCCCTAAAGAAAGGGTCTCCAGACCAGTATTTAGCCCCGATGGCCGGCATATCCTTGCAGTGGGTGATGAAACCGCCTACTTGTGGGATATCAAAGGTAATATCCTGGCAAAATTCCAAGGACACAAGGGTTCTGTTACAAGGGCAGTATTTAGCCCGGATGGGGGTCAAATTCTCACCGCTAGTATAGATAGTACCGCCCGCCTGTGGGATACCAAAGGAAATCTCCTCGCTGAGTTCCGGGGGCATGAGTATGAAGTCATCAATCCAGTATTTAGCCCTGATGGTAGCCAAATCCTCACCGCCAGTTTTGATAAAACTGCCCGTCTGTGGGATACCAAAGGTAATCTCTTGGCTGTGTTCCGACATGAAGATGCTGTCATCAATGCCGTATTTAGCCCAGATGGTCACCATATCCTCACTGCCAGCGATTATTCTTATGGATATGCCCGTTTGTGGGATACCAAAGGCAATCTCCTTGCTGAGTTTCGGGGACAGAAGGATGTAGAGAAAGGCACCGCTTCTCACAGGAGTGCAGAATTTAGCTCGGATGGCCAGCAAATCCTGATCACCAGTGGAGATAGACTTTCCCGCCTGTGGGATATCAAAGGCAATCTCCTGGCAATATTCCGAGATCATGACAGTTCTGTCAACAGCACCGTATTTAGTCCGGATGGCCGGCAAATTCTCACCGCTAGTGAAGATAAAACCGCTCGTTTGTGGGATAACAAAGGCAATCTGTTAGCGATATTCCGGGGACATGAAGATGGGATCAACAATGCAGAATTTAGCCCAAATGGCCGGCAAATTCTCACGGCTAGTCAGGATAGAACCGCCCGAATCTGGGATATTGCTGCCGGCATCAAAGTTTCTGCCGCAGAAGTCGCCTATATCAAAGGAAACCAACTCTTTAGTCAAGAAACCATCGAATCGAGACAACTAGCACTAACCAAGTTAGAAGAAGCCCTTGAACTCTATCGTGCAGAGCAAAACTCTGCTCAAGCTGCACTCACGCTTTTATCAATGGGTAAAATTCACGCTGATTTAGGTCAATTTCAATCGGCACTAGACTCCTACAATCAAGCGTTACCTTTGTCACAACAAGCTGGGTCTAAAAAAGAAGAAGCCGATATTCTCAATAGTCTCGGTCAACTCTACACCGAGTTAGCTGAGCCAAAAGCTGCCCTTGATTACTATAACCAAGCCTTACCCTTGTTTTATCAATTAAATGACCAAAAGGCCGTCGCCGCTACCCTCAACAACATTGGTTCTATTCAAGCAACTTCACAACAATGGCAAAATGATGCCCTCAAATCTTACAATAAAGCCTTAACTATCTCACGACCTGCCGGCACTCTAGATGCCGAAGCCTCTGCCCTCATGGGCATTGGGAACATCTATATCACCTCAAACGAATGGGCAACGGCTCTCAATGCCTACAACCAAGCCTTATTAATCTCCCAGCATCTTAACGACAAAGTTAAAGAAACCGCCATCCTTAATCAGATGGGAAAAATCTACGCCGCTTTAGGTCAAGAGCCGGCAGCCGTTGAATCTTATAATCAAGCGTTGTCTTTGTCTCGACAACTTGGTTACAAAACTGAAGAAGCTAATATTCTCTACAATCAAGCGATTTTGAGCCGGCAACAAAATCGCCTCACAGTTGCCAAAAGCGAAATCGAAACCGCTCTCAATATTATTGAGAACCTCCGCACCCAAATTGCCTCTCAAGACCTGAGACAATCTTACTTTGCCGGCAACCAAGATTATTATCAGTTTTACATCGATTTATTAATGCAATTGCATCAGCAAGACCCGAATAAAGGTTATGATGCCGAGGCTTTGCATATTAGCGAGCGTGCCCGTGCGAGAAGTCTTCTTGAACTCCTGACTGAAGCAACAGCAGATATTCGGGCTGGAGTAGAACCCCAACTGCTTGAAAGTGAACAAAGTTTACAACCACAACTCAATGCCTTAGATCATCAAAAGTATCAATTAGTCAGTGGGTCTTATACGCAAACAGAACTTGAGGAAATTCAACAAAAAATTGCATCAACGCTCGCTCAACTTGACCAACTCAAAGCTAAAATTCGCATTTCTAGCCCTCGCTATGCTGATTTGAAATATCCTGAACCTCTGACTTTGCAGGAGATTCAGCAACAAGTTCTGGATGAAGAAACTGTCCTTTTAGAATATGCTTTAAGTGAGAAACAGAGTTATCTGTGGGTGGTTACAAAAAATAGCTTAACTAGTTATATCTTACCAAGACAAGGTGAAATCGAAGCGGCAGCGGAAACCTTCCGAGAGGCTGTCACGATAAATAGTGGGAGAAATATAGAAGCCGGCTTACCTTTAAGCAAAATGTTACTAGAGCCGGCTGCGTCTCAACTAGAAAATAAACGTTTATTAATTGTTGGGGATGGGGCACTGCAAACGATTCCATTTGCTGCATTACCGCTTCCCGCTTCTCCCAATACACCGCTTTTAGTACAAAACGAGATTGTGACGCTGCCTTCTGCCTCTACTGTTGCCATCCAACGCCGGCAACTGGAAAACCGGCCTATTGCTAATAAAACTTTGGCTGTGATTGCCGATCCAGTCTTCAATCTCAATGATGAGCGAGTAACCGGCATTCCTGCTCAACCAACTGCTTCTATTAATAATTCTGCCCTAACTCGTGCGACCCGCAATTTAGGAATTGGGGAAGGTGGAGTAGTTCTTGACCGGCTCAAATTCACCCGCACTGAAGCTGAAAAAATCCTCGCCTTACTTCCCGACGCGCAACGTTTGCAAGCCTTGGATTTTGATGCTTCTCGGCAAGTTGCCACTGACCCGAATTTAGCTCAATATCAAATGATTCACCTGGCTACTCATGGCTTACTTGATCCGGTGAATCCTGAATTATCGGGGGTGGTGTTGTCGCTATTTGATCAACAAGGGAAATCCCAGGATGGCTTTTTGCGTCTGCACGATATTTTTAACTTGAATTTGCCGGCTGAATTGGTGGTGTTGAGTGCCTGTCAAACCGGCCTCGGTGAAGCGGTGAAAGGAGAAGGATTAGTGGGATTGACAAGAGGCTTTATGTATGCAGGGGCACGGCGTGTAGTGGTGTCTTTATGGAGTGTCAATGATGTGGCCACTTCCGAACTGATGACCAAATTTTACCAGAAGATGATTAATGAAGGACAAAATCCAGTTAAGGCGTTGAGGGCGGCACAACTAGAGATGTGGAATTCTGGGCAGTGGCAGTCGCCTTATTATTGGGCAGCATTTACCGTGCAGGGTGATTGGCGCTGAGTGAAATTTATTCCTCTGAAATATTAAGTGCAGTGATGGCTCAACTGTTTTTATTGCTCAAATTCATCTCCCTGCCAGGAATATTTAGTTTGCGCTTACTCTGCGAGTCGGTTGCCGGCACTTCCAGGCAATTTTCTTTATTTTTAGATTGCCGGATGCCGGCTGTAACAAATCCTCAACATTTTTGCCTATAATAGCAAAATTTGCTTTTAGAAATTGAAGTTAATTATGATGCCGGCAGAGGTAATGTGAACCAGAAAGTAGACCCGGAACCTGGAACACTATCGACTCCAATTTTACCGCCGTGAGCCGTAATAATCTGCCGGCACAAATATAACCCTAAACCAAGGCCGGTAGATCGGCGTGATTGAGTACCACGAGTGTAAAGTTCAAATAATTGATTGCATTGCTCTTGACTCATTCCCACACCACTGTCTTGAACTGTGCAGCGAATCATCTCCAATCTTCGATTAGAAGAAATGACAAAATTTGCTGCTTCCGCTTCTGTTGTTTCTGTTATTTCTGTTACTTCCTCACTGATAACTGTCGCAGCAATCGTTAACTGAAGTTCTGGCGGATTATGATTTAAAGCATTCGTGATCAGATTTTCAAACACGCGCCATAACTGCGCCGAATCCGCACTCACCACCGGCAGTTCTGCCGGCACCAAATTGCTCAGCATCGCTTGATTTTTAGCCAGCAGAGGCTCTAACTCCGCCACAATCGCTGCAATCAGCCGGCTCAACTGCACCGGCTCTCGCTCAAGTACAATGCCTCGCACTTCAGTCGCATGAACTTCTAGCAGCGAATTAATCATCTTAAGTTGCCGCTGGCTGCCTTGAATCATCCGCTCTAAAATTGAGCGAGGAATTTCAATTTTTGAGGATAAATTCTGAATACCTTGCTCACTAGGAGCCTGCTGACTGCTCAGCAAATTATTCAACACTAATAACGAACCCATCACCGGGGTTCGCAAATCGTGAGTAACTGCGTGTAAAAATAAATCCTTCAACTGATTAATCTCTTGCAATTCCTGATTTCGCTGTTGCAGTTGTGCCGTGCGTTCCCCCACCAGCCATTCCAAATTAGCCGCACTCGCTGCCAATTTTTGATAAAGCTGGGCTTGTTTAATTGCCATTGATACCGGCGTTGCCAATCGCTCCAAAAATTGCAGCTCAAAAGGTTCCCAGTGACGCGGATGATCGCATTGATTTGCTACCAACAATCCAAACATCTGATCATCCACAAGCAACCGAACCGCCAAGCTCGATTTGACCTGAAAATCTGCATAATACTGGGCGATATAAGCAGAAGGAAATACCTTCTGACTTGTATCATCAACAGCACGAACTGCAACCTCGTCAAAAAGTATTTTAATTTCCCCAAAATAGATATCACGCGGGGTAACGTGACCTAAAGAAGAAGGAAAGCCGGCGGCCACAGATTCTGCGACAATTAAACCATCTAAATTCTCATCCAAGTGACCAATATAAACGCGATCCGCTTTCAAGAATTGCCGAACTTCCTCAACTGTTGTGTTAAGAATTTGCTCCAAATCACAAGACTGGTGAACGCGCAGGGCAATTTCTGCTAGCAACCGTTCGCGTTCTTGCGCTTCCCGCAATTGTTTCTCAGCAAAAACTCGGTCAGTGATATCATTCGCAACTGCTAACAAACACCTCTCACCGTTAAGTGTAATAATTTCAGCAGAAAGCAAGCCCACACGCACCTGTCCTGTTTTTGTCTGCAGTTGAACTTCTTTGTTGTAAACTGCCCCGTCCTGTTGTAATTGCTGTTTCATCCGTTCGCGATCTTCAGGATTAACCCAGAGATTGAGTTCATAGGAAGTTCGCCCGATCACCTCCTCACGCTGATAGCCAAAAGTCTTTAAGCAACTCTCATTCACATCCAAGTAGCGCCCCTCATCTAGGGTACTAAGGCTCATTGAACTGGGACTAGAACGAAAGGCTTTTGAAAACTTTTGCTCTGACTGTAACAACGCTTCCTGAGCTTGCTTGCGCTCTGTAATATCAACACCGACACAGACAGCGGCTTGACCTTGTAAGTATTTTTGAGCCACCAATAAATGATGTTTGCTTGGAGTTTTTCTGGCAGTTTTTTCATCCGGCGGCTGAGCGATCTCAATTTCTTGAGAAGCTTCCTGTGCCGGCGAGGCAAAAAATTGCTCCACAAAATTTCTAAATCCACCGGCTATATTGAGAAAGCCCATTTCTTTGCCCACAAAGTCTGCCGGTGATAGCCCACAAATATTTGCTAAATACCGATTGACTCCCCGATACTTTAAATCTGAGCCAATCCAAGAAACACATCCCGGCACGGCATCTAAAACAGCTTGCAATTGGTCTTTTGCTTCTCGGAGAGCTTCTTCGGTCTGCTTGCGTTGAGTGATATCTCGCACAATGGTCAAAACTTCATCTTCCCCACTGACGACAATTCGTGCCTCATAATAATGTTCTTTCAAATCAGGGAAAGGCAACTGAAACTCAAAAACTTGTAACTCACCTGTTGCTAAAGCTTTTTCAACATAATCCATGCGTTGCTTCGCTACAGATGCCGGCAAAATCTCATAAATATTTTTGCCAATCTGTTCACTGGCAGGTCTCAGGATAAAGCTATCTTTTGGCGCTTTTACATCTAAATACGTGCCATCTCTGTCGATCCGAAAAATTAAATCTGGGATGGCGCTTACTAAACTGCGATGTGCCTCTTCTGCCCGCTTACGGTCGGTGATATCGAGAACATACCCCTCATAATTAATCACTTGTCCGGCGTCATTTCTAACAACAAACGTGAAGTCATAAACCCACCGTACCTGACCGTCGGGGCAAATAATTCGGTAGTCCTGTTCAAAAGAAGTCAAGCCGGCAGCAATATGGGCTTGCACCTCAGCACACGCTCTGGCAAGATCATCGGGATGCAGAATGCTGTCGTAGGGCACTCCGCCACTCATTAACTTTTGTGGATCGAACCCCCACTGACTGACATTTGGTGAGACATATTCCACCGGCCAGTTTTCTTGCTCGCGCCACCGGAAAACTGTCACCGGCCCTCCCATAAACAGCCGACGTTCTCGCTCAATTGCCTCTAGCGCTCGTTTGCGTTCGGTAATGTCAAATGCCGTTCCAATTACGCTGGTGACTTGACCGCTATCGTTAAATAGTGGACTGTACCAAGACTCGAATGCCATCCCATTCAGCTCTACCGTACAGTTAAATGCTTCGCCGGCCAACGCGCGGCGGCAGTTTTCTACAATTTGGGGCACTTCCCGATAAACATCAAAAATTGATTGCCCTAGCAGTTGTCCGGGACGCAATCCTAGAGTTTCTAAAACTTTGCCTTCTGAAAAGGTGAATTTCCCCTCAAGATCAACGGCCCATAATGTGATTGGTGCATTCGCAACGATGGTACGCAGAAAGGCTTCACTTTTTCGCAGCGCTTCTTCAGCTGTTGAACGTTCGGTAATATCAATTCCGCTACCAATAATATATTCAACATTGCCAGTGCTATCTAAAAGCGCCTTATTCGACCAAGCAATCAGCCGGCGTCTGCCATCCCGTGCCACCCAATGGTTTTCATACTGCATCGGGAGTTCCCCCAAGCAAAGGGTTTTAAAGACGTTTTTAACCGGCTCAACTTCTTCCGGCAGCAAGAACAAATCCCAGAAAGGCTCACCAATTACTTCCTCAGCCAAGTATCCTGTGGTTTGCTCGCAAGCTCGGTTAAAGCGGATAATTCTCCCTTGCGTGTCGAGAACCACCACTAAAGCGCCGGCTGTATCCAGAATTGTAGAAACAAAGTTGCGCTGAAGTTTCAGCGCTTGCTCTGCCTGCTCGCGTTGAGCAATTTGTAAGCGCAGGTGCTTGTTTGCTTTCATCAAAGCAGCGGTGCGATCCTCCACCCGGCATTCAAGTTCTGCATTTGCCAGTTGTAGGGCTGCTTGTGCCTGTTTCAGAGGGGTAATATCTCGCCCCACACACTGATATTCAATAAAGTTACCTTGCTCATCAAACAGTGCCCGATTCGTCCACTGGTGCCACTGAGTATGTCCGTTTGGTAACGTGACTTTGTGTTCAACTATCCTCACTGGCTCTTCCCGATTGAGGCAAGTCATATAACCTTCAATCGTTTCTCGCTCTTCTTCTAAAATTAAAGAATAGAGATTTTTTCCGATTAATTCTTCACTTTCTTTCGCAAAGTAACGGTAATAGGCACTATTAACAAAACTTAGGGTGCCATCTGCCAAAAATCGGCAGATCCACTCTGTTTGATCTTCGATAATCGCCCGATAGCGGGCTTCGCTTTTCCGCAGTTCCTCTTCAGCTTTGATTCGAGCTGTTATATCGTTACCAATACAGAGGATTTCTGCAATGTGCCCGTCTGCGTCTAAAATCGCTTTGTTCGTCCACGCCACCCAGAGACGATCGCCATTGCGACACATATTTTCGTTTTCATTGCGCTGATACTGTTCCGGGTGCTGAATGATATCCCGGATCGTGGCGTCGAGATCGCGCCCGGATGTATCTGTTTGAGGCACAATGGTGCCAACGACGCTTCTGCCTAGAATTTCATCCTGAGAGTAGCCAAAAAAGGTTTGAGCGAAATGATTGATAAAAGTAATGTGCCCCTGAGTGTCCATTTGCAAAATGATGCAATTTGCATTTTGGACAAGTTCTCGGTACAAGTTCTCATTGTGGCGTAATGACTTTTCTGGCTGAGTCTCTGCAAGGTTTGTAGACATAATGTGCGATCGCTGCCCTTCAAAATTTAAAGCACAAAGGTTTTCTTCGCTTGCCCTCTAAAATCCCTACTGCAAGCTCTCTCAGTTGAATGTGGCTATATTCTAATGCGATTGAAACCCGGCTGCCATGATTGCCGGTTGTTACGAGTAGTCAAAAGCGTTTTTTAACTTTCTTCTTCAATTCAAGGCTGTTTGCTTCTTATACCTGTAGAGGCTGTACGCCTTGCCGGCTCAAAGTTTGGGCTAACTCAGCAATGGCAGCCGGCAGAAAACTGTCAAAAATCCGCATAAGTGCTCGTTTCTCAAACATATATTCCTGTGGCAGCCGGCTACAGGCTGAGACGTTAGTAAACGGAGTGCACATTATGCCTACTTACTTGGGGACTATCTTCAGTGACATCTACATTGGGACTTTCCGCGATGAAGACATCATGGGTAGAAGCGGCAATGACACCCTTGCCGGCGAAGGTGGCGATGATATCATCGAAGGCGGCTTTGGGGATGACTTACTTGATGGCGGACTCGGTGCTGATATCCTTGATGGCGGATACGGCGCAGATATTATCGATGGGGGTGCCAATTCTGACTTACTTTATGGCGGAAGCAACTTTGACATCATTGTAGGCGCAGGCGGCAGAGACACGATTTATGGGCAAGCCGGCATAGACTACATCGACGGGGAAGAAGGCGACGATCTAATTTTCGGTGGCATTGGCGATGACTATCTCGATGGCGGCATTGGCGATGACTTGCTCAATGGCAACACCGGCGACGATACCTTATTAGGTGCCGGTGGCGATGACTACCTTGATGGCGGAGATGACGATGACTTGCTTTGGGGAGAATTTGGCGCAGACACCCTTTTAGGAGACTCCGGCAATGACTCTCTGATTGGCGAGGAAGGCAATGACTCGCTTGATGGCGGCAATGGCAGCGACTACCTCGATGCCGGCAGCGAAAATGATGTTCTCTTTGGCGGGGGTAATGATGACACGCTATTAGGCGCGGATGGAGAAGATTACCTCGATGGTGAGACGGGAGAAGACTATCTCTTTGGTGAAACCGGCAACGATATTCTCTATGGCAGGAGTGGCAATGACTACCTTGATGGTGGCATTGGGAGAGACTCTCTTGATGGGTTTAATGGCAATGATATTCTCATCGGTGGCGCGAATAACGACACTTTAGACGCCGGTTATGGCAAGGATACTATCATTGGTGGCACCGGTGACGACATCATCCTGCTCGGAGATGATAACTCCTCAGATACCGTTATTTATGACTTTCTAGATGGCTATGATGTCATCGTTGAATTTGATCGGTGTCGGTGCGGCGAGTTTGTCGATATCATCGTCTTTAACGGCATTTACTCAATCGATGTTGTTACCGTTGAAGACGGGACAGAATTCCGTCTCAGCGATGGAATTGTAGGAAATAGCGGGTTTGGAAGCGGTGAATTGCTGATCACCATGCTCGGAACTCAAGGTTTTACAGCCGATAATATTCAGTACAATATTGCCTCCACCAACACCACTGAATTATTATTTGACTAATCGATTACTCGCTTTTTTAACCACAGATGAACATAAATAAACAGCCAATCCTAGCTGTGTTTATCTGTGGTTAAAAACTGGCGAAATGACAAAGAGGGCTGAAACTCAGCTAATATAAATGCTTTTGAAGCTTTTACTCAAACAAGATAAATCAACGACTCATTTGCCTATGTTTCATGCTTCAAGAATTACTAAAACTGTCCGTTACCTTGAACAATATGTTTAATCGTTGTCAGGGTTTCTAAACCGATTAAGCCCCGGCGATGTCCTTTTTGATTGGACATTCCTAGAAAAACTGCGTCTCCTTGTTTGGGATTGCGGGAAAATCGGGGAGAAGCATTGATGTAGGTAGAGGCGCTATTGATTCCTAAAGCAAATTGCCGGCTTTCTTGGTAAGATTCCGTCACGATGCAATCAGCATGGCCGCTACTGTAGTGATTAATCCAAGCAATTGCTGCTTCTAGATTTTCTACGACTTTAAACGCAATGGTTTTGGTTAAATAAGCGTTTCCCCACTCTGAAGTTTGAGCCGGCTTTAATTCTGGAAAATCCTCGACTAGATGAGCATCTCCCCGAATTTCAAAGCCTTTTTCTTTAAGGCTATTCCACAGCGTTGTTAAGGAGGAGGGTTTTTGATCGCGGTGAATTAAGACTTTCTCGATGGCGTTGACAGGATCGGGTTCGCTTTGATGGCTATCTGCAATCACCCAGCGAGCCATTTCTAAGCTGCCGGTGGGTGACCAATAGAGGTAACAGTTGCCCATTGCGGATTTTAACACCGGCGCGGTTGCCTGTCGCACAACTTGCTGCACCAAACTAGGCCGGCCATAGGGAATGACTAAATTGAGATAGTGGTCTAAAGTAACTAAATCCCGGATGGATGAGCCTTGGTCTGAGGGGAGTAACTGCAAGCATTCCCCCGGCAGCCCTGTTTGTTGCAGTGCGGACTGTAAGGCTTGCACAATCACTGCATTCGAGTGGCTTGCTTCACTCCCCCCTTTAAGAATTAAAGTGTTGCCGGTTTTCAGGCACAAGCCGGCTGCAATTGCGCCTAATTCTGGAAAGGCTTCGTAGATCAGCGCGATCACACCCAGCGGCATTAACTGGCAGTAAATTTGGGAGTGCTCGATTTGGTGGGAAGCGTTCATCACCCGCCGCAGGGGATCGGAAAGTTCCGACAAGCGTTGGAAAATTTGAATGGTTGTTTGCAACCGTTCGGGCGTCAGTTTCAGCCACTCCAGAATCAATTCTGGCACTGCCATTTCCCGGCTTGCTTCCAAGTCCAGGGTGTTGGCTTCTAAAATCTGGTTTGCCTCACGCTTGAGGGCTTGTGCCATTGCTTGTAAGGTTCGAGAGCGGTCTATTCCCTTGACAGTTGCTAATTCTAGGGAAGCCTGATAAGCACGACGCGCAGCTTGAGCGAATGCCGGTGAAGGATGTAACGAGTCAGTTGTCATGTAGCTAACGCCGATAAGCCAGCCAGACCATAAGCGCCGGCAGCACTGCTAACAGTACCGCGACGATAATGGCCCAGGGAATAACATTAGAACCCAAGGGTAAACTCAGTGCTGAGGGCAGCCAAATGATCAGCAGCACTAAAATAATTCCCAGTGCTAAGGGCAAGTAACTGTCCCTCAGTCCAGAATAGGCTTTACTCCACTGCTGTCCCGTCCACCGCCAAGCTTGCTTGTAGGGATAGTTTGTGGAGAGTTGCTCGATCGCAAAGCCGTTTTCATCGACAACGAATATCTGCTGACATCGATTGCAGCCAAATGCTTCGGTCAGGACGATCGGAATGAGACGTCCCCGACGCCGGCAGGGGCAGGGGTAGTCAGTATTTAAGTCAATCTTCTGGGCTTTTTGAGATTGCACAAGCGCTCGTAAAGGCAAAAGTATGTAATGAAAGTTTATCTAAAAACTCGAGAACTAATGTTTTATTATTAGGCTTTCGACAATAGCCGCCAACTAAATTGCTCAGTTGCGCTAAGTGCGGAAACAGCCCTCTAAGCGTCCGATGACTTACGCTAATTTTACCATTGTCAACTTCAAGCGAGTGTAGCAATTGCCTCAAACATCGGCTTAGCTGGCTGGCTTTTTGTTGCGGCTTTAAGTTTGCACCCGATTTGAACAGCGACAACCTCACCGGCACTCAGAAAATCGTCTTTCAATGGGTGGGGTAGCTGCCTCAGTGCCGTGGCAACCGATACATCTGAAAAACAGGATATAACCCGAACAGATGTTTTAATGAGATTGTTTTTTTTAAAAGCGGGTAACGCGATTCGAACGCGCGACATTCACCTTGGCAAGGTGACGCTCTACCACTGAGCTATACCCGCAAATTTGCAGTAATCATTAATATGTCAGATTTTTCAGAGTTTGTCAACTCCCCGCGATGTTTTTTTTTTGCTTGGGGAGTTGGTATCGGCTGGAGGCTTATTTGCCGGCAGTTTTGAACCCGGTGCCAGCGTTGCTGAGAGCGCTCAATTACTGCCGATCCACCGGCTCTTGTATCGGCATGGCATTTTTTATGGGAGCCGGTAAACTCTGGGGCGTACCGGATGCGTGATCACTGTAAAGATCAGATACCACACTTCCCTTGACTTGATGCATCAAACTGGCCATTTCCAGGGCTGACATCCCGTAGTTCCAGCCGAGGTTGTTTTTAATTCCCGCTCGTTCTAGGGCTTGCTGCATCGTATCGGTGGTGACGACGCCAAACACCACTGGCACGCCGGTTTGGAAGCCCGCCGCTGCAATTCCCTTAGACACTTCAGCCGCCACATAATCAAAATGCGGGGTTTGACCCCGGATCACTGCCCCGAGACAAATCACCGCATCATAACGACCTGTCATTGCCAATTGGCGAGCCACCAGAGGCAGCTCAAAACTTCCGGGCACCCAAGCATAATCAACTTGAGTCCCCTGGGGATTGACATCAACGCCGTGACGTTTCAGGCAATCCTGACAGCCCTCTAACAGCTTGCCGGTAATCAGATCGTTGAAGCGACCAATAACGATGGCAAACTTGAACTGGCTTGTCTGAGTAAAATTTCCCTCGAAAACTGCCATGTTATCTATCCTTTGTCAAGTGTCAAGTGTTTCTTGCTTTGTCACCGATCCAGTGATCGGTGACTTGTGCAAATAACAAGACTCAGACTACCAAATAGCTCAAGGCACCCACTAAAAATACCAGAGCTATCCAAAGACCAGAGCCAACGAAAATAAGCTGTTTAGATTGATCCCAGTTTTGGGGAGAGGCATAGGCAACGGGGACGCCAATCACCATCACGAAGGAAAGAAATACAAGAGCGGCAAGTGCGATTTGAAATAGAATTGACATTTTCTTTTTTTCCCAACAGAGCAATTAACTGGACAGCACCAGTTCAGCCAGACTCAGGCTACTTTAGTAATCAGCCCTGAGTCTTAAGCTACCAAAAAATGACCCTCTCTGATAGAGGCTAGTGAGGAAGTGCGCTCGTTTCGGGTGCGTAGCATAGAGGAAGAAGGGGCAAAGGTAAAGAAACGCTCACCGGCTCCTCAATTTCCAGGCTTCCCAGCTTCTGTATTTCCTTAAAAAAGCAAGCGACATGGATTTAATTTTGTGCCACACAACTGCAGATTTTGATACCCTCGGCGCGGCTGTGGGGTTGACACGGCTTCTGCCGGGGGCAAAGGTGGTACTCACCGGCGGATCTCACCCAACGGTGCGAGATTTTTTAGCCTTGCATCGCGATGAGTACGCTCTGATCGAACGCCGTGCGGTGCCCGCCGGCCAAATTCGCTCGCTTTCTGTTGTCGATACTCAGCAGCGCGAACGCTTGGGAAAGGCGGCTGAGTGGTTGGATCTGCCCAATCTGACTGAAATTGCTGTTTATGACCATCATCTAGAGATGGAAAGCGATATCCCAGCCACTCGCAGCCAGATAGAGCCGGTGGGCGCAGCGACGACGTTGATTGTGGAGCTATTGCAAAAAGTAGTAGAAGAGAGGGGCAGAGGCGAGCAATCAGAACTCAGGACTCAGCACTCAGAACGGTTCCTCACGCCGGCAGAGGCGACGGTGATGGCATTAGGCATCCATGTGGACACCGGCTCCCTCACGTTTGGCCATTCCACGGCACGAGATGCCAGGGCTTTGGCTTGGTTGATGGAACAAGGAGCCAGCTTGCCGGTGATTGCGGAGTGCGCTGATCCCGGTTTGTCTCCCCAATTGCAAACATTACTGACGGTTGCCTTAGATCAGTTGCAAAAGTCAACTGTCCGAGGTTATACGGTTTCTTGGGTGTTGCTGGAAACCGATGCCTTTGTTCCGGGGCTGTCGAGTTTGGCCTCACAATTGATGGATATTACAGAAAGTGATGCGCTGTTGTTGGCACACTGCGCTTCTGGGAAAGATTCCGGGGACAAACGGTTAAGCGTGATTGGGCGATCCCAAATTGCCGGCACCAATCTTAATCAGCTATTTAGCCCACTGGGCGGTGGTGGACACCAACGGGCGGCGTCTTTAAGTTTGCGGGGTGTAGACGCACCGGCAACCCTGCATGAACTAGTAGAGCAACTCAAAGCACAAATTCCCCATCCGCTGACTGCCGGTGAGCTGATGTCGTCGCCGGTGCGAACCATTCGCCCAGAAATCACGATTTATGAAGCTCAGAGAATTTTATTACGCTACGGTCACTCTGGGCTTTCTGTGGTAAATGCGGCGGGCAAACTAATGGGGGTGATTTCCCGGCGGGATTTGGATATTGCCCTGCACCACGGCTTTGCTCATGCGCCGGTGAAAGGCTACATGACGGTGAATCTGAAGACAATTACACCGGCTACCCTGCTGCCAGAAATAGAGTCGCTGATGGTTACTTACGACATTGGACGACTGCCGGTGTTGGAGGATGAGCAGTTGGTGGGAATTGTTACCCGCACCGATGTGCTGCGAGAATTGCACCAAGATCGAGAGCGGGGGAAAGAGAGAGAGCGGGAAAGCGGGAAAGCGGGAAAATTGGGCTATTGTCCGCTGCCACAAGCGATTCAGCAGCTCTTGCGAGAACGTCTAGCTGCCCCCCTGTGGCAGTTGCTCACCGATACCGCCGAACTCGCAGAACAGCGGGGCTGTCACCTGTATCTCGTGGGTGGCGGCGTGCGAGATTTACTGTTAGCCAACCCCGATGACACCATTTTGTTGAGTGATATTGACCTTGTGGTGGACGGCATCGGCGCAGATGCAAACCGGCAACTTGCCACGCCCTTAGAGGGTGCCGGTGTGGAATTGGCAACTGCCCTACAGCAACGCTATCCACAAGCCCGTTTGGATATTCACGGGCAATTTCAAACGGCAGCGCTGCTGTGGCACAAAGACCCCGTTTTAGAATCGCTTTGGATCGATATTGCAACGGCTAGAACGGAATTTTATCCTTACCCTGCTGCCAACCCGGAAGTGGAGGCATCCTCCATTCGTCAAGATTTATACCGGCGCGATTTTACGATTAATGCTTTGGCGGTGCGCCTAACTGGGCCACGTGCCGGCGAGTTGTTAGACTTTTTTGGAGGGTTGGTCGATTTAGAAAGCCGGCAAATTCGGGTTTTACACGCGAATAGTTTTATAGAAGATCCCACACGCATTTATCGGGCGGTGCGGTTTGCCGTGCGCTTGGGATTTAAGATAGACCCGCAGACGGAAGGATATATTCGCCATGCTATTGAAAGTGGTGTTTACGAACGTGCTAAGGGTGACAGTTTTTCAGAGTTAAAATCTGCGGGGCAAAATCAACGAGCGCCGGCATTGGAAACGCGGCTTAAAAGCGAGCTGAAATATATTTTGCAAGCTGCTTATTGGAAGCCGGCTTTGCAGTTGTTGGGGGATTTGGGGGCGCTAAAATGTATTCATCCCACGCTGGAATTGGATAAGCGGTTATGGAAACAAATTTGTTTGCTGAGTCGCTGTTTGCAACAATTTGAGTCTTTGATCTTGAATTCTCAGGCTGAGGTTAAAAAGAAAATCCCCGACCCTTGGCAAATGCGCTTAGAGGTTTTAATTGCTCATTTGGCTGCTGAATATCGAATTCAGGTGGCGGCGGCTTTACAACTGCCGGCAGATAGTATCGACCGGCAGCGGCAGTTTGAGCGAGCTAAAATTGAGGTTGTAGAGTCTTTGCCTCTGTGCCAATGTCCTAGCCAAATTGTGAGGCTGTTGCGCCGGCATGAGTTACCGACTTTAATTTTGACTGGGGTGCAAAGTTCGCGCTCGATACGCCGGCAGATTTGGCAGTATTTAACGCGATGGTCTCTTGTTCAGCCGGTTCTCAATGGCAATGACTTGAAAGCGCTGGGTTATAAACCTGGCCCTCAGTATAAGGAAATACTAGATGCTCTACTGGCGGCAACGCTTGATGGAATCATTGACAACCGCCAGGTGTCTTCTCAAGAAATCCGTGCCGGTGCTGAAGCTTTTCTGACAGAACATTTCCCGCTTACTGATAATAAATAGTCTATTTTTGTAACTTGCGTTACGAATCTTAACTGCTCTTAAATTATCAGCACTGGGAACGATTCCCTGCAACCCAAAGGAGGCCCAATGAAGATTCGGACTTTACTGTCATTGATCGCAGTTTTTTTAGTGAGTTTAATCGTTGCGGTCAGTTGTACTTTTCCACAAGCTCCGACTTCCACCACTTCTCCATCTGCGGTTTCTACTAACCAGCCCATTCGACTAGGCTTTAGCAATTGGCCGAGCTTTCTTTATGTGCAAGTCGCTGAAGATTCAGAAATATTCAACCAAAATAATATTAACGTGGATTTAACATTTTATGACTATGCGAAATCGGTTCAAGCCCTGAAACAAGGAGAAGTTCAAGCTAATTTTCAAACTTTAAGTGATACAATTAAAATGATAGATAATAATTCAAAATCCGATCCAGTGATTGTTTTAACGACGGATGCTTCTAATGGAGGTGATGCGATTATTGTCAATAAAGAAATTAAGCAAGTTGCGGATTTAAAAAATAAAAAGATAGCTACAGAAAAAGGCGAAGTAGATCATTTTATGTTATTGTTGGCGCTAAAAAAAGCCGGCTTGAGCCAAGCCGATATTCAGTTAGAAAGCTTAGATCCGCGAGCCGCAGTTGCAGCGTTTGTAGAAGGACAGGTGGATGCTGTCGTGGTTTATCTACCTTACACGAAGGAAGCTCTCAAGCTTGCCGGTAGTAAAGTGCTATTGAGTTCAAAAGATTTCCCTCAAACCGTTCCCTCTCATTTAGTCGTTGACCGCAAATTGATTGAAGAAAGGCGTTCTGATGTTCAAGCGCTTGTCAATACTTGGTTCGCCACCTTAAACTTCGTGCGCCAGAATCCTGAAAATTCCTATAAGGTTATGGCGGACTACCTGGGCGTTTCGGTGAATGAGTTCAAAACCTATGAGTCTGACATCAAGTTTTTTACAATAGAAGAAAACTTGAAAGCCTTTAATTCGGGTTCTGATCTGACATCTTTGCCTTATGCAGCCGAGGAATTTAGTAACTTTTTGCTGAAGGCCGACTTTATTAAAAAAAAGCCCGATCTCAGCCAGTTATTTGATAGTAGTTTTGTCGAAGCTTATGCAGATTCTTTAAACAAATAAAATTGTTAGCGTATAAACTTTAGCGAAGGGTAAGAAACTGTAGTTTTGCTAAAAAGATTGATTACGAAAGTGAAGATTAAATGAGAACGTGAAAAGGTAAGACATTTACTTTTCACGTGCTTATTCATTTTTAACTTTAATCAGAGCGGAGAAGTGACAAAATAAGTTGGCTAAAGTGAGGGTAAAAATGAATCGGCTTAGTACCTGGTTTAAGAAAATGGGGCTGCAAGGGAAACTGATTAGTGCGTTTCTCATCATGGCACTGATTGTCTTTGCTGTTGGCTGGGTAGGGCAGCTCGGTAGTTTCTGGCTAACTCAATACCTTGATGAGATTAGTGAGGTGAGACTGCCGAGTATCGTAGGATTACAAATGGTAGATCAGGGACTCAGGGTTGCTCATGCCGGCGAAATGGCGCTACTCAATACCAGATTGAGCAACACAGTTAGGGAAGATCAAGTAACCCGAATCCAGCAGGCTTTGCTACAGATGCAGGCAGGGCAAGATAAATATGAGCGGCTACCCCGCACCCAGCAGGAAGATAAGCTGTGGAAAAATTTTCTCTCGAAATGGGGGCGGTGGAAGCAAGAGCATGAAGAATTTCTACGCCTCTATCAAAAATTTGAACAAGGAGGCATTTTAGCTCCCCAGACAAAGCAGTTGGATCTGTGGCGGCAGGATCGGGCTAACTCACAAGAAATGATAGCGGCTCAAGCAGCCAGCACTCTGCTAGAACAAATGAATGTGCAGGTCTTTACTATCAACCGGCCAGTATTTAATTCGGCAGCGCAAGACCTGGAAAAAGTCATTAAAGTAAACGAGACAATTGCAACCAATCAAAAGCAGGCAGCCGATCTGAGTGTGACGCAAACTCAGCGCTGGGTTGTTCTGGGCACAATCGCCGGCCCACTGACGGCGATGATTTTGGGGATTATTCTGAGCTGGTCAATTGCTAAGCCGCTTGATAGAGCCATCAGCGGCATCATTAATGAAATTGTCAGTTCTTCAAGCCAGATTAGCGCTACAGTCGAGCAGCAGGAGCGCATCGCACAGGAACAGGCGACTTCGGTGCGCCAAACGACCACTGCAATGGATGAGCTGGGTGCCTCCTCTCGACAGTCGGCGGAGCAAGCTGAAGCGGCAGCTGCCGGCGCTTCTGTGGCGCTGACGCTAGCAGAGGGGGGAAGCCAAGCTGTACAGCGCACGCTCGGAGGCATGACAGAACTCCAACAGAAAGTCAGAGGGATTGCCGGTTCGACCGTACTATTGAGTCAGCAAACTGCTCAGATCCGCGAGATTTCGTCTGTAGTGCGAGATTTAGCCGGCCAGACGAATATGCTGGCGTTGAATGCAGCGGTGGAGGCGGTGCGAGCCGGAGAACACGGTAAGGGTTTTGCCGTCTTGGCAGCGGAGATTCGCAAACTGGCAGACGAGAGCAAGAAATCGGCAGATAAGATTAACGCCCTCGTCGCCAATATCGAAACGGCTAGCAACTCAACGGTGCTAGCAACGGATGAGGGGACAAAAACAGTCGAGGACAGCGTCAAAATCGCTCAGGAAACGGCAGACACTTTCAGAAGTGTGTCTGAAGCTATCGAGCAAATCTGTGTAAGCAATCAGCAAATTGCCCTGACTTCGAGGCAGCAAGCCGTGGCCATCGATCAAGTAATTTATGCAATGAACACTATCAATGCCGGCGCTAAACAAACTGCCAATGGCATCACTCAAACGAAGGTGGGCATCGACAACCTGAAACAAGCCGCCCAGAATATTAAGGTATTCGGTGTTGGGTAGAGACACGAGTAAGGGAACCCAGAAGAGTGAGTGTTTAAGAGATTTATTGCGATTACTCTCCCTACTTTCTGCTCTCATTTTTTATTTTTTACTAAGGCATTCTTTAAAAAAACAGATTTATACTATTTTTTTGCTTAAGGAATGCGTCATTTTTTAAAATAAAGAAATAAAGCTAACTCTACATTTTTTGATTAAGTAGGTGAACATAAATAAACGAACACCTTTTTCCCACTCCCCTATTTACAGTTACTTACCGTATCAAAAACTCTATGCCAGGTCCTCCATTCTTCAGACGTGGTGATAACCACCTCACAGGCTCCACGACCCCTCTTCAGCAGTGAAGTTTAATTTCTTACTTACTGCTCACCCACATTTTTTCTATTAATATTAATCATAAAGCAAACAAATTAGGGGAGAGAAATATCGTGTTTCGTAACATGAATTTACAAAGCCGGCTGATCTCAGCTTTTTTAATGATGGGCTTACTTGTCTTGGTCGTAGCCGGTGTGGGATGGAATGGAAATTCTCGTATCAGCACGCATATTAATACATTAGGTAATAATAGTCTGCCAAGTGTTATGGGGTTGTGGAAAATTAATGAAGGGCAGACCCAAGTTCAATCGTCAGAAAGAGCCTTGCTCAACACCCTCTTAAGCAAAGAAAAACGTCAGGCTGAATTGAGCCGAATAAAAGAAGCTTGGCAACAGATTAACGAAGGGTCTCAACAATACACATCTACTTCTAGAACTGAATCGGAACAAGCCCTTTACCAGCAATTTCTTAAAGACTGGGCTAACTGGCAGCAAGATCATGAAGAATTTGTGCGTTTATATCAAGAATTCGCACGGCTGGGTGTTTTAGATCCCCCAAACAGAATGGCTGAGCTAGTCAGTCAGCGCAAACAAAATTCACCAGAAATGGCAAAAGTACAAGCCGCCGATGCATTACTTGCTCAACTCAGCGACTTAGCAGCAAATAAAGAAAGAGCCTCATTTGACACCTCAACAGAATCGGTGGCACGCCTTATCAAATACAACGAGGAATATGGGGACGCGGCACAAAAAGCCGCTGCAAGGGATGTGGCTCAAACTAGCTTCTGGATTATCTTAGGTATGGTGTTGGGTCCCATCACGGCGATTGTTCTAGGGATAGTTTTAAGTACGGCGATTGCCAAACCTCTAGATAAAGCGATTAGCGGCATTATTAATATGATTGTTAGTTCTTCCACAGAAATTGCCGCCACAGTTGAGCAGCAGGAACGGGTTGCTTCAGAACAAGCAGCTTTGGTAAACCAAACGAGTACCACGATGGAGGAATTGAGGGCTTCTTCAAGAACAGCAGCCGAGCAAGCTGGGGCAGCAGCGGCTAGCGCACAGCAGGCACTTAGCCTGTCGGAGGGGGGAACCCACGCAGTCAAGTTAACCTTAAAAGGCATGGCGACGCTGCAAGAAAAAGTTGGTGCCATTGCGTCGTCTATTACACGCTTGAGCGATCAAGCCGGTCAAATTGGCAGCATTTCCGGTACGGTGAGTGATTTAGGCAGCAAGACAAATATGCTGGCTTTAAATGCAGCAGTGGAGGCGGTTCGTGCCGGCGAACACGGAAAGGGGTTTGCCGTCGTTGCCGCAGAAATTCGCAAACTCGCTGACGAAAGCCAAAAATCCGCAGAGAAAATTAACGGACTTGTTAAAGATATTCAAGTGGCGATCAACTCAACCGTAATGGTGACAGAGGAGGGAACGAAAACCGTTACAAATGGCGTTAAAATCGCTCAAAAAACAGCGAATGCTTTTAAAGGAGTTGCTGTTGCAATTGACCAAGTGGTGATGAATAACCAACAAATTGCTTTAAGTGCCGGCCAACAAGCTGTGGCGATTCAGCAAGTAGTTAGTGCGATGAATGTTATCAACACCGGCTCTCAACAAACAGCGAGTGGCATCACTCAAACGAAAGTCGGAACTCAAAAACTTAACGAAGCCGCTCATAACTTAAAGGGTTTGGGTGTGCGTTAAAGGCGAAAAGAACAGAGATGAGTGGATGGGTGCCGGCATCTTTCCCTATCTCTGCATTGTTTAAACGACTGCTTTCAGTGTTGTTGCCGCTTCATTCAGCTTGTGGGTGCCATTTTTTGTTTGAGTAATGCCACTGGCTGTTTGCACTGCACCTCGCTCAATGGTATTCATGGCTTGTGCTACTTGTTGGATTGCAATCGCTTGTTCTTTAGCCGTGAGTGAAATTTGTTGAGAGTTAACGGCAATGTTCTCAATTGCCTCCACAATACTTTCAACGGTTTTTGTGCCTTCTTCTGTCACTTTTGCTGTCGAATCTGTGGCTTTCTGAATCTCAATAACTAGGCTATTGATTTTCTCTGCAGATTTGTGGCTTTCATCAGCAAGTTTGCGAATTTCTGCGGCAACCACGGCAAATCCTTTTCCCTGTTCGCCGGCACGAACCGCCTCCACTGCTGCATTTAAGGCAAGCATATTGGTTTGATTCGCTAAATTACTCACTAAAGTTGAAATTGTACCAATCTGATTAGTTTGTTCACTTAAGCGGAGAATTTCCCTGGCAATCTGTCTGACTCGCTCTCTCAGACTAAATTCGGAAACTGAATATTTCCCATATTGCCTATTTAATTCGGCGTCGCTATCTACTAAGATTAACACTTGTTTGGCTCCAGCCGCTGCCGCCTCAGCTTGCTCAGCAGTCGCTCTTGAAGAAGCGCCTAATTCATGCATGGTTGCGGTGGTTTGATTCACCGCGACAGATTGCTCTGCTGCTGTCCGTTCCTGCTGCTCTACGGTTGCAGCAATTTCTGTTGAGGAGTTCGTAATTATCTTCGTCACTTCATCGATTGGTTTCACAATTCTACGAACAACAAATGATACAATTAAAAAACCTAGAATTGTACCTAAAATTGTTCCCCCTAAAGTAATAAACGTCGAAAACTGCTCAGCTTCGCTGACAGATCGCTGACGCCTTGCTAATAAATCACTTTCGGCTTGCAGCATATTATCAATCTTGTCTCTCACAGTCTCCAAACCCTGCTTACCTTCTACCAAGTTAGCTTGGGATGGAGATTTACCGGCTCTGATCAGAGCAATATTTTTGGTTAAACTATTTATGCCTTGTTGAGATAATTCTTCAACTTCTTCAAGATTTCGACTTTGAACCGGATCGTCCTTAAGCAAAGATTTAGCTTCTTTAAAATTATTGGGTAGATTTTTTTGTGCGTCTTTGTAAGGTTGTAAAAAATCTTCATTCTTAGTAAGAATAAAGCCTCGCTCTCCGAGTTGAACATCAACTAAAGTTTCTTCTAACTCTTGCAGCTTTGTTTGCACCCGATAACTGTGCATTACCTCACTCGCTGTTAAAACCAGACCATTAACTGTTAATTTAGAGATTAAACCATTGATCGCCATCACCACAATTATTGCTGAAAATCCTAAGGGAACGACGTTACTGAGTTTCATAGTTGCAAATTTGGACTGCATTTTATTTCCTCCTTTTTTAAGATTGTAAATAAAACTAAGAAGCAATAATACAAAATCGGCTAGTCGCATACCCTGGACAATCGGCGGGTAGGGTATGCCGGCATCGGCTTAAGTATTTACCCTGAAAACCCAACATATCTGACCGTAACTTGGCATCCCTAACTAAATTACAATCTCGGTCGTCTGTTTTTTATTTATTATAGTCGCGAAAGTAAATTGAGAGAGGTGTGTGCTATTTACTTGTAACAAAATCTAACTTTAAACTTATAGCTTCAAGTTTGCCAGCTTTATTCACCAAGCAAATTCTGCTGGTAAAAAGGGCTAGACTTGCTCACTTTATTCTAAAAACCAAGCGTTTGAATAAAATCATGAAGCCAACTATCAACATTAATAAACAATTAAAATGCTATACACAACATAAGTTGCTATAGATAAAATTTTTAGTATAAATATTAAGAATTCAATTAAAATTTAATTTATTTTAAAAAAAGTATGTCACTACGAATCATTGGCAACCTGTTTTCTATGCTTTCCAACTATGAGACTGGGATGGAAGCAAAAGAGAGGTTGATTCCCCGGAAAAGATGACAGGGAAGAGAGGGCGATTGATCATTGCGAAGTTCGATAGTAAGGATGCACCCTAGATTGGCAAAAATATTGGAGGAGTGGGAGCATCTTGTTTCCTAAGATTACAGCAAGCGGGCAAGATGCCGGCACTCGAAATTTTCAAAAATGAGATGATCCCGATAGTCATTTTATGGGTTTTACCGGCTCCAAGCCTGTGCGGTTCATTCCCCAGCCAAATCTAAAATCAAACGTGCCAGCTCAATACCGGCTCCTAAAGGTTCAGCTAAATGTAATTCTACTGCGGGAAATTGCTGGGAAAGCTCACTGACATATTGGCTGATCGCATCTGTAATCGCGCCAACAAATAAGAAATAGGGCAAAATCCCGATCTTTTGGTGGCCGGCATTCACGAGTGCTTCCACCTGCTTTTCCAAACTCGACCGCACAGACCAATAGGCTGGCACCGCACCTAACTTAATGGCCAGATCCTCAATCGGTTGATTGGCACCGGCACGACGGCTGCCGTGAGATAGCAAAATCCAGGCATCAGCCCCCATATTTGCCTGTTGCGCGGACAGCAAGCCGGTAAGACCCGGATGTTTACCTAAGTAAGGCTTGATCTCTATTTTTGCCTGTGAGCCTAAAGCTTGTTGCGCTTTGGCGACCTCTGCCGGGATATCTTCCATGACATGAACACCCGGAAGTAAAAACACCGGCACCACTTGAATAGAGTGGATGCCGGCGGCAAAACAACGCTCAGCGAATTCTCGGATTTGCTCATGCAAAGGCAAGGGATGCAGTTCTAACAAACCCATCCCAACGAAGGTTTCTGCCGAATGCGTTGCCAAATTCCCCGATCCTGAGCGTCCAGAAGCCTGCCGGTGTATCTGAACATCGCAGACTAATTGAGTCAGTTGCTCGACAGCAACCTGGTAGCGCCGGTCGCGGCTGCCGTGAAATACCAATAGATAAGCAGATAACAATTTCTTGAGGGTGCCTGTAAACTTTAAATGAACAATCACTGAGATAGTTGCAATCTATCCGCAGTCATTGTACTTATAAAAACATAAATGAGCCAGAAGAAAAGTTACTTCTGACTCATTTTAGAACAAGCTAGGAGCGATTAAAGCAGATTAAGCTTTAGCATTCAACGGATCGGCAATATAGCGGAAATCTGGTTCAGAGTTCCACGGACCGCGCTCATCCTGTGCCCCATTTGTCGATAAATTGTAGTAGATATCTACAGTTTGATCGGGCTGAACATTACCGAAGAAAGGATCTGTGAGTTTACCCAGTGATTCCAGCGCCTTCATAAACATCTGGGTGTGGGAAATTTCGCGGGTCAGTAGATGAACCAGCATCTCCTTCGTTCCCGCATCTGGGGCATATTTAATCAACTGTTCGTAAGTTTGACGCGCCCCGCCTTCTGCAGCAATATTAGCCCGGAGATCGCGCACCACGTCGCCGCCTTCATTGATATAAGCTGCTGTCCAAGCGCTGCCTTGGCTATCTAAGAAATGCGGCCCAATGCCCCGCATTGCAAAGAGCGTACTCTTGAACGCGTCTGTTTGGTCTGTATTTTTGGTATGGGCTTCAATGAGTTTGCCGACCATTTCTAAATGGCTAAACTCTTCGATGGCAATATCTTGAAGCATATCCCGGATGCCAGGATTTTCCACATGGAAGGACTGCACCCAATACTGTAAAGCTGCAGTCAGTTCGCCGGTTGCCCCGCCAAATTGTTCGAGTAGCAACTGAGCGAAAAGAGGATTTGGTGCCTCAATTTTCACATCTTTTTTAATGAGTTCTTTTTTGTGAAAAAACACGATTCAATACCTCTCTGAGCTTTTTTTCGGCAAGTGTCTAACCAGGGAAGCTGCTTGAAGCGTTACCTGGCTTTAAATGTTTGTCTTGAATTCATTGTCTTTTTTGATGGCAATGAGTACGTCTATCTACAGAGACAAATGAAGAATATACGATCTCTGCTTTAAGATAGAGCCATTTAAATATTTAGATTTCAAATCTTAGATTATTGGACAGTGGTGTATTTAACCGGCAGGTTTTTGCTGTGGCAATCAAGTGTAAATTCCAGCCGGACTCTACTTTTAAAAACTTTGATAGGGAACGATTTGAGCTTCTTGGAATCGATGAGTCATAAATAAGCGAGCGTGCTGTTGCGAATGTCTGGTGACTGCCGGCATGGCAAAATTAGATGGGATTGCATTTGCTAAGTTTTTCAGACATCGCACCGGCGTGTTGCCACCAGGAAATTCCCCCAACCCAAGTTCGCGAGGGCAAATGTCCCGCCGGCGCTGAGGATTTAAACTTTAGGCTGTTATTGGGTATCGCTGGGTTATGAGCCGGCCATCCAATGCGCTCACAAAAGATTGCGTAGTCTCCCGCAACACTGTCATAAATTTTTTTCTGCACACTAAAGCCAAAGCGACCTGCGCTGTATTTCACCCATAGCCGGTCAATTGTTTGCAAATCCTGACAGGGCAATTGTTCGATATGACGGGTGTCGATATAGCCGCCTCGTTTGCCGGCTGCTTGAAATAAAACTGTTTTCGTTTCCTGATCGGCTTCTTGCCATTTGTGCGCCGCCAGTAAATCGCGCAATTTTCTATAGTCTACCCCCATCGCTGAAGTGAGCAGATCATTACCTTGAGATCGATGGCTTACGCGGCGAAACAGTTTATTTAAAAATGAATTATTTGGCTGTGGAAGTAAGGGTTGTACGGCAGCCGGCTGCGGGGATTTAATCGAGGCGGAAGCTCTTTTTACAGAGCATAGGTTAACTCTTTCGGGAGCGGGGGGTTTTACCGGCTCATTGAGTGCTTGCAGCACTTCATCTGCTGAAAGATATCGCTGATTGAGGGCATTTTGCAGCAATTTATCCAAAACTTTACCCAAGCGGATGCGAGATGCGGGCGAAGTCATTCCACCGAAGTCAGTGCCGGTGGGTAAATAATCGCGCCACGCCCACCGATCACGGGTCATGTCATATAAGTTAGAAGGAGCAATGCCGGTGAGTAGGTGAATACAAGTCGCGCCTAAACTGTAAAGATCACTGGCAGGAAGGGTTTTACCTCGCGTTTGTTCGGGTGCCATATATTCTAGACTACCAATGATCGTGCCGGTTTGGGAAAGATTGGTGCCGGCAAACAATTTGGCAATCCCAAAATCGATCACCATAAATTTGCCATCGCTGCGCCGGCGCATAATATTTGCCGGCTTAATGTCACGGTGAATCACTTGTTGTTCGTGGATATATTGCAACACCGGCAGCAAATCTTGCAGCAATTGAAAAATAACTTTTTCATTAAAAACACCTTGTTGCTTCAATTGCTGTGAAAGTGTCTCCCCTTCAATCAATTCTTGAGCTAAATACAACCACTTGTTTTGTTCAAAGTGCGCCAGCAAAGACGGGATTTGCGGATGCGTGCCTAGATGCTCCAGCCTTACTGCTTCTTGGTGAAAGAGTTGAGTGGCTTTTTGGAAGTTGCTATTGCTGCCCTGCTGAAAGTAAAGTTGTTTAACAACACAGCGCGGTTGGGAGGGGATATCTTCATCAACGGCTAAAAATGTTCTGCCAAACCCTCCTTGACCGATTTGTTGAATCGGGCGGTAGCGCTCTTTGAGCCACAGCTTAGAACCGCAACTCTGGCAAATTTTAGCTGTATCCGGGTTCTGGGGTTGCTGGCACCCTGGGATAACGCAGTAAGTCATAGGAAGTCGCTCAATGCAGATGCGTAAAGCTTAAATGTTCCTAGGATAGCCTCTAGCTCGGTCGCTTAGCTGAAAAGTAGCAAATCCCTTTATTTTTGCTTGGCTTGATAAGTGTAAAAGCTTTGCAGCACGCCTGCGGTTTCAAAGCGGTAAGCGGGTAATGCCGGCAGCACAGAAGTAAGTCCAGAAGGCAGCAATGGAGTAACAGACAAATTCGTTGTATAAATACTAAAGAAAATAAAGTTTTGTCGTTGTGTGTTCTGGGCGATGGCTTGCTTAAACTCAGATTGTCCAGAATCGACAATTGCCGCGCAGCGATTTTCAAAAAAGCCGGCTTTTTGACAAAAGTTGCCCTTCACATATTCTGTCAACTTCTGAACGGCATACTCTTCATAGGCAGTTTGAGCTGGATTGGTGACAGCCATTGCCACTCCCACTCCTGCTAAAACAACTCCCCCGACGATTGCAGCAGTCTTGAAACCCTTCATACGTCTTCCGCAGTGAATCTTTAAGCTAAGACTACCCGTTTTCTTTTAGCGATTACGCATTAGACTGAGTTGGCTGACGCGGATTTGAGATTTTGCCGAGGAATTTTGCTGGGATAATCCTTTATTTGCAACGCTTCCAGCTTGTCGTGGGCGACTCTAGCACAAAGGGGAAAATATAGAAATTAAAAAATTTAATCATAAAAATGAAGAATTTTGAACGCAGGGGTAGATCGCAACCCGGAAGAAGTGCTATATTAAGAAGCGCAATGGCGGGCGTAGCCAAGTGGTTAAGGCAGTGGATTGTGATTCCACCATTCGTGGGTTCGAACCCCATCGTTCGCCCTTCTCGTGTGTAGAGTAATAAATAATTTTCCGTAATGCTGTATTCCTACAGCGCTATGGTGGATTTGCTGCGGTTGTAGTCAATTCGCCATTCAAAGTCGAGTGCGGGAGTGAAGCACGCTAAGACGCTGGGGAGTCGTCAGCAAGTTTCGTTACACTATAATAGCCTTCTCAAGCGCATATAATGGGCATCTTCCCGCAATGTGAGCGCACTTCACCGGCTAGCCATGACTCAAACCACTGACTTTCTCAGCCTCCTCAACTCCTCCCAACGCCAAGCCGTTGAGCATTTCTGCGGGCCATTATTGGTTGTTGCCGGCGCAGGTTCCGGCAAAACACGGGCGCTAACTTTTCGGGTGGCAAATTTAATCCGCACCCACCGAGTCGATCCAGAAAATATTCTGGCGGTGACGTTCACCAACAAAGCGGCGCGGGAAATGAAAGAACGTATCGAGAAATTATTCGCGCAGCAGCAAGCACTAGAAAGATACGGCAAGCCTTTTGATGCCTTAGTCCCCGAGGAGCAAACCAGGCTACGTTCAAAGGCGTATAAAACTTATATTAAACCGCTTTGGGTGGGCACATTTCACAGCTTATGCGCTCGCATTCTTCGCTATGATATTGAAAAATTCCAAGACGAAAAGGGCCGCCGGTGGAAGCGAACGTTTTCTATTTTTGATGAATCGGACGCCCAAAGTCTTGTTAAAGAAATTGTTACGAAAACGCTAAATTTAGATGACAAGAAATTTGAGCCGCGTTCTGTGCGTTATGCGATTAGTAACGCCAAAAACCAGGGATTGAATCCGCAAGAACTTGAGCGAGAACAACCGAATATGCGCGGGCGGGTCATTGCTAATGCTTACAGCCTTTACCAAGACGCGCTTGCCGCTAATAACGCCCTTGATTTTGATGATTTGATTCGGGTGCCGGTGCAATTGCTCACGCAAAATGAGACGGTTTTAGGCTATTGGCATCAAAAGTTTTCTCATATTTTAGTAGATGAATATCAAGATACCAACCGAGTTCAGTATGATTTAATTCGGCTGCTGGTGACGAACAACGAAAGCCCCAAAACCTTTAATAACTGGCAAAATCGCTCGGTTTTTGTGGTTGGGGATGTGGATCAGGCGATTTATTCTTTCCGTATGGCAGATTTCAAAATCTTGCTTGATTTTCAGCAAGACTTTGGGGACGGGTTGCCGGATGATGACACGCGCACGATGGTTAAATTAGAGGAAAATTACCGCTCTAGAGATAACATTTTGCACACGGCAAATCATCTAATTCAAAAGAATACTCAGCGAATTGATAAAGTTTTGCGTCCGACGCGTGGAGAAGGTGAACCGATTTACTTGCACCGTGCCGGCGATGAAATTGAAGAAGCTGAATTTGTTGTCGGCGAAGTTATAAAGTTGGTTCGCAAACACCCTGAATTGAAATGGGGCGATTTTGCAATTCTTTATCGCACAAATTCCCAGTCACGGGTGTTTGAAGAGTCGCTGGTTCGAGGGAATGTGCCTTATAATTTGGTCGGGGGACTGAAGTTTTACGATCGCAAAGAAGTTAAAGATATTGTTGCTTATCTGCGATTCATTGTTAATCCAGCAGACACGCTGAGTTTGGTAAGAATTATCAATACGCCTCGGCGTGGGATTGGGAAAGCAACTTTAGACCGGCTGCAAGATGCGGCGCAACAATTAACGATTCCATTATGGGAAATTCTCACGGATGATGAATCGGTGAATACGTTGGCGGGACGGACTGCGAAGCCGATTCTTCAGTTTGTGGAAATGATGTGCCGGTGGCAGGCAAAAGCCCTACTTGAAGAGGGTAGTAAACCGACAAACGCTTCGGAAATTGTGCAAGGCATTTTGGAAGATTCTGGTTATATTCAAGACTTGAAAACTCAAGGCACCGATGAAGCTGAAGATCGCTTAGCTAACGTATTGGAACTTTATAATGCAGTGTTGCAATTTGAAGAAGAAAATCCGGAAGCAACCCTAGAAGATTTTGTGGCGAGTGCGGCGCTGAGTTCTGATATGGATAGCATGAAAGAAGAGGAATCGCGCGTTTCGGTGATGACGCTGCACGCGGCAAAAGGCTTAGAATTTCCTGTGGTATTTCTGGTAGGAATGGAACAAGGTTTGCTGCCTCATTTCCGTAGTTTAGACGATCCAGCTTCTTTAGAGGAGGAACGCCGGCTTTGTTATGTTGGCATTACTCGCGCACAGGAACGACTGTTTCTCACTCATGCCAGTGAGAGACGTACTTGGGGAAACAAGCAGCCGGCAATTCCTTCGTTATTTCTCTCAGAATTACCCAAAGAGTTTCTGAGTGGAAGTGGGGCAAAAAGTAAGAGTGCGGGAATGCAGAAGACTAAAGGGGCGGGGGATAAATTTACGCTCAAAAATTCTGCTAAAGTTTTAGATTGGAAAGTGGGTAATCGCGTGCTTGATGGGCGCTTTGGGGTTGGGGAAGTGACTCACCTTTTAGGATCGGGGGAGAAAGTAACGTTGGCGATTAAGTTTCCCGGTGCCGGTGTGAAGATTATCGATCCGAAGACTGCGCCGCTGCAACGACTGGAATGAATGATAATTTCATCAGCAAAATTCACCTAGCTTTGAGAAGCCGGTAACTGCTCACCTTCGTTATGGATGCTTTCAACAAGGCACCCACAAAAAAAATGGTTGCATTTAAGTGCTGCAACCATCGAAGTTTGTGTCAATCAAGGTAACTGTTAATGTTATAACAATAAAATTGGCCGGCACTTCCTCCTGTTAGGTCATCCAGCTGGGTGATTTTAAAAAAGTTCAAAATATGTAATCGGAATTTGCTGAGTGAATGCTTTATTGAGTGAGCTGGCGCATTGCTAATAATGCTGTGCCATAAGCTGCTTCGGTATGAGCCGGCACCCCCACCGGCACATTCAATAAACGTTCACGAATTGCACTCCAAACCGGGTTTTTAGCACCGCCGCCGGCAGTGTAAACGTGAGTTAATTTAGTTGTACCCAACTCTTGCAAAAGTTGATAAGCTTGCGCTTCAATTCGGGCAATACTTTCTAACAAACCGTGTAAAAATTCTACTGGATTATCCGGGCGCGGTTCCAATCGTGGAGGCAAATTGGGATCGTTTATCGGGAAGCGATCACCGGCTTTGATCAAAGGATAGTAATCAAGCGGACTTTCTTGCTCAGGATCAATCTGCCGGCTGAGACTTTCTAGTTCAGTATCGGTGAAAAATTGCCGCAGCACCGCGCCGCCGGTGTTGGAAGCGCCGCCAACTAGCCACAGATCCTCTAGCCGGTGACTGTAAATACCATAGCGAGCATCATCAATGCGAGTTCGGCTGAGCAGCTTGAGTACGAGGGTGGAACCGAGGGAGGTTACTGCTTCTCCGGGGGATTGCACCCCGCTTGCGAGAAATGCGGCAATGCTGTCCGTGGTGCCGGCACACACCTGACAATCTGCCGGCAAGCCAAACTGCTGAGCAATTTCTGCCGTTATTTCCCCCACCGGCATCCCTGGCTTGACGATTTCTGGCAAATGTGGAATTGATTTTATATCTAATAACCAATTGGGATAGCACAAACGCTCAGGGTCATAACCTAGCTTCAGGGCGTTGTGATAATCGCTGATACCGAGCCGGTTATGTAATAAAAAGGCTAACCAATCGGCTTGATGTAGGAAATAATGCTTTTGCAGTGGCAAGTTTAACTTATGCCTAAACCATAGAAGTTTAGCCAAACTGGAAGTGGCGCTAATTACCGGATGATTTGCGGGTGCGATGGTTTTTAACTCCTGCATCACCGCGACGCCTCGCCCATCGTTGTAGAGAAGTGGTTCAGCAATGGGTTTACCACCGGCATCGCAGAGCAAAACCGTGGAAGAGGTGCCATTAATCGCAATTGCCCTAAGATCGCGGCAGATTTCCTGGGGAATTTGAGAAATTAAGGTAAATAACGCGGTTTGCCAGAGATCCGGCAAATGATTTTGCAAATCGCTGGTGGCATTAAAAGGATACTGTGCCTCGGCGTGAAGGGTGCCGGCAGCATCAATTGCAACAGCCCGTGCGCCGGTGGTGCCGAAATCTATACCGAGATAGAAGTTCATCGCTGTGTTTTTTGACAAATTAGGGTTGATAATATGAGCCGGCACCACTTTTGCCGATAATCTCACACGGTTGATTAATCTTCAATAAACATTTATGGGTGCTGCCGTCTCGCTCCAGAACGTTCACAAAGTTTATAACAACGTCCCCGTCGTTGACGAACTCTCTTTTACCCTCGAAGCCGGCGAAATGTTCGGTTTGCTTGGCCCAAATGGAGCCGGCAAATCGACAACGATTCGGATGCTCACCACCCTGACGCGCCCCACGAGTGGACGGATAGAAGTGGCCGGTTATGATGTCACGCGGCAAGCAGCCCAAGTTAAGCAGTCAATTGGCGTTGTGTTGCAACAAATTAGTGTTGACAACGATTTGTCTGTGTGGGAAAACATGGAATTTCACGGGCGTTTGCATCATATTCCCAACCCTAGCCGGCAGAAATTGATTAACCAGTGGCTCGAATATGTCGAACTTGCAGATCGCCGGGACGATCTGGTGAAAACCTTGTCTGGAGGGATGAAGCGCCGGCTGCAAATTGCCAGAGCACTGTTGCATGAACCGAAAATTCTATTTCTAGATGAACCAACTGTCGGACTCGATCCGCAAACTCGCCGCCGGCTGTGGGAAATTATCCGTGATTTGAACAAGCAGGGAATGACGATGCTGCTGACAACTCACTATATGGATGAGGTAGAGTATTTATGCGATCGCATCGGGATTATGGATGCCGGCAAACTGATTGAACTGGGCACCTTGGAACAGTTACGGCAGAAACACGGCGAAGGACTGGTAATGAAGCAAATTGGGGATCGCTGGGAATATTTGTTTTTCCCGAACTTGGAACAAGCGAATGCCCACCTTGAACAGCAAAGCGATAAAACCGGCATGATGGTACGCCCCTCCAATTTGGAAGATATTTTTGTGGAACTCACAGGACGCCAGTTAGACTAACCAAGCGGCTACCCATTTTAGATTTTCGATTATTCGCTCATCTAAAATTTAAAATCTAAAATCTAAAATCTAAAATCTCAATGCATCGTTTAGCTACCAAAATAGAAGCCATTCTCTACCTAAAGGGGCAACCCCTTTCCCTTGCAGAAATTCTTGAATATGCTGGTTGTGAGAAAGACGACGCGGAAGACGCTTTGATTGAATTGATGAACGACTACGCGCACCGCGACAGCGCTTTAGAAGTGGTTGAAACGCCGGCTGGATTTTGCTTGCAACTGCGAGACACCTTCCAAGAGTTAGTACAAACGATTATTCCCTTAGATTTAGGGCTGGGCGCACTGCGGACTTTGGCTGTGATCGCCCTCAAAGCGCCGATTACGCAAACTGAATTAGTTGAACTGCGTGGTTCTGGCGCTTATCAGCACGTTCAAGAACTTTTGGAACTGGGTTTTGTTCGCAGACGCCGGCAAACCGATGGCCGGTCTTATTGGTTGCAGATAACCGATAAGTTTCATCAATATTTCCAAGTTGATCAATTGCCTCAGCAGCTAGAATTGAAATTCCCCCTCAGTGGTGAGGAAAACTTGGAAGAAGAATAAAACATCTATCTTTAGCATTAACTGACGCTGGAATTCTCCATCCACAACAGCGGAGTATGCCTAGCTGGCAGAGGCGTCATTTTATCAGAATGGTCTAGAGTAGATAATAAGAAAGGCAGACATTTAGAGGCCACATGGTGTTTAACCCTGACTTTAACGAATCCGACACTGACGACAGCGAAACCAACCCGCTGCTGAAATATCTCCAGCACCAGCCCCCAGAGGTTTTGGCCCGTGTGGCCAAGTCCGCCAGTCCCGAAATTAAGCAAATCATTTCTCAAAACGTCAAAGGACTGGTGGGACTGCTTCCCTCCGATCATTTTGATGTTCACATCACAACCAACCGCGAAAACTTGGCAGGGTTGCTGGCTTCAGCCATGATGACCGGCTATTTTCTGCGGCAGATGGAACAGCGAATGCAACTAGATGAAAGTCTAGAAGATTGTATGTCCCTGCACCGCGATTCGTCTGCCGGTGGAGAATCCGAGCGCGATTAACGTTTAGCGCCCAGCGGTTCACTGCCAGTGAGCCGGCGCAAATCTAGCGCTTTCGGCAACTTATTCTAGCTGTTTGAGGGGAAAGGCATCGGGCCGCACTTCAATCCGCTGGATCTTCCCGTTGCGGTTAATTTCCAAATTTAGTTCGCTGCCAACGCCACTCGCTTCGACGCGATCCTGTACTTCTTCTGTCTTCTCAATGGCAGCGCCGTCGATCTTTTGGATAATATCTCCCTCACGCAAACCGGCTTTCTGTGCCGGCGAGTCATTCAAAACGCCTAAAATCAACACTCCCTTGTCCTGCGTAATTTTGAAGTTCCCTTTCGCTTGCTCATTGATTTCTTCTCGCCGCGCCGGGGTGAGCTCTACCATTTTAATGCCCAAAAAGGGATGTTCAGCACGGCCTTTGGTGGTTAAGTCTGTGGCAACGCGTGTGGCGGTTTCAATGGGGATCGAGAAACCTAAACCTTGAGCGTTCGCCCGAATCGCAGTATTAATTCCAATCACTTCCCCTAGGTCATTTAACAAAGGGCCACCTGAATTGCCGGGATTGATGGCAGCATCGGTTTGAATGAAGCGAACACGTTTATCAGGAATTCCCACCTGAGAACTAGAGCGACCTGTGGCGCTGATAATGCCAACAGTGACGGAATTGTCTAAGCCGAGGGGGTTGCCAATGGCAATCGCCCACTGTCCGGGAACGAGGGATTCAGATTTGCCGAGTTGGACTGTGGGTAGATCCTTGGCGTCAATTTTCACCACAGCCACATCGGTGAGGGGATCGGTGCCTAATACTTTGCCTTTAAATGTGCGGCCATCTTTGAGTGTGACATCCACAACATCTGCGCCGGCAACAACGTGGGCGTTGGTGAGCATCTCTCCGTCGCTGCTGATAATGAATCCAGAACCCGTCCCGCGCTCAAACTGTTCTTCAGGAATGGGGGCATCTTCACCGAAAAACTGCCGGAAGAGGGGATTATCTAAAGCTTTGGGAATTTGTGCGGCAATTTTACGGGCTGAGTCGATCCGCACGACTGCCGGCCCGACTTTTTGGGCAACTTCGGCAACAAAGTTAGGGTTTCCTCGCGCTATCAATGCAGATTTGGATGCCGGCAATGGCGCTAGGGCCGGTTTTCGCAGCACCACCGGCAAGGTTTGGGGATTGTTGGCGTCTTTCTGAGCTTCCAGATAGCGACTGCCTAAAAATCCCGCACCGCCGCCTATGGCTAGCAAGCTTACATAAACGCTCAACTGCTTTAATAATGAACTCATAGATTTTCCCTATCTGACGGCGATACAGGACATAACTCTACTTTAGTCAAATATTCAGCAATTCGGGCTGCAACGACCTCGTTCTTCAACAACTAATAACAAGCCGCAATTTTATTTGTCCTGCCGCCTTTATTTCCCAGATGTTTGGTGCCGGTGAAATCTATCTCATGTAAGATCCGGGAATTTCAGCCTCAGGCTTCAGATTATTGGGAATTCTAATAACATTCAATCTTTAATTTGTCAATAAAAGCGCATTAATTCCCCAACCGGCCTGTGCTTTAGAAAAAGAGCAAATCCTCTCATTTTTCCGCTCAACTCGCCTGAATGGCGTCTTTTTCTTCTGCTAATTGTTTGAGGTGAAGCACAGCATTTTTGATTGTTTGAGCCATTTCTTCTTGATTGATTTGACCGGCTTCTTCGTTCAATGCTTGCCAATTTTGGGTAAAGGTTAACATTAAAGTATCTCCTGATTTGTCATAGAGAGGACTATCAATTTTGTTGATAATTTCTCCTGAGAAAAGCGGATGCCCGGCTAATGTAAATTTTATTTCTCTGGCTTCTTCGTTGATAGTGATTCTTTCTTTTAGCTGCATTTTAGGAAGTTTCATTTCTCGAAGAATGCCATCCTCATACTTTTCTATCACGTTAACTTCTTCTACCTCAGTAATATAACGCTGGGGGTTTTCTACTTTATCCACTAACATTCCCCACAGTGTTTCAAGCGAGGCGGTAACGGGGCTAGTGAAGGTGGTGTAAGGCATAAGAGATGATTCCCAAGAAATTGTTGAATTGCACGAGGACAGAGAAGACAAGAAAGCAGTGCGTTAACGTTTGCTGCGGCTTCCTGCGATTGTAGGATTTTCCCTTGCCGGTGAAACGTCTTGCCTCTCAACTGTAGCACCGTCTTGGGGAGGGCAAAAGTCAACTTTCGTTGCATTGGCAGATGCTTAGGGAGTTAAATGTCATTGTGAGATTTGCAGATCACACAACACTTGGATCTCGTTGAGGTGCTGTCCCTCCGCTTAGCGGAGAGTGAGGGGGAGGAATTCGCGTTTCTGAAACACTTGCCGGTGACAAGCCGGTGAAGCGAACTCTAGCATTTTGCTGCGACTCAACTCATATCATCCTGACTTTATGAGTTTTTCTGAGTAAAAAATAGTGTTCCTACATTTTTTGTACAAAAAAACTCAGTTTTTGCAGAGGCCGGTTTCGCAATAATCGCAGCTAATGCGTCTAGGGGATCTTTGAGAAGACGCTTGATTATTTCATAGTCGGCTCTCAGTCAACCTTTAATTTGCTTGGAATCCCTCTTGCAAAAGTTCAATACAACCGACTAAATCATCTTTGGTTAGTGTTGATTCTGCTCCTCATCTGCCGCAGCGCGAATTAGCTTTGACCCCCACTGTAGGAATTTGTAAGTTATGCTATAAAAAACTCAAATTCAGGTTTGTTTTGAATGAGAGTGCGTGTCCCCCATCAGCAGCCTTAGTAATTCAAAGTTTTGATTTTTCTACCCTTTGTTTCATAGAGGACATTTTTGGAAGCCGGCGGGGTAGAGGCGCTGCATCGTATTTAATTAGATTGGAAGTTTATTTGTCAAGCTTTTCTTTAATCTTTTTCAAATTAAAGGAGTTTAATTGTTCAAGATTTGGCCACATTAAAACTTAGCAATGGCCTGCAATGCTGTTTAAACAATAAAATTTCAGGGGTTGCAATTTAGAAGTTGCAGTTATTGCTCAAGGCTGTTAAGAACAATAAATTTGAGCCGCTTCCGTCATCATAATTTACTGGTCGGCTGCGGTTAGGTTTAAATCTTTCAAACTCTGACGTGTTAGTAAGGATAGAGTTGAACTGTGATTTCTATCAGCCCTAAATTAACCCAAATAAGCCCTGCCGGCGAAATCTTGACTAGCACTTACAATCCCAGCTTAGTCGTGCTTTCAATTATTATCGCCATCGCCGCTTCTTATACAGCACTTGAGCTTGCCAGTCGCGTAACAGCCGGCGTCAAAGGAAAAGTGAACTGGATAGCCGGCGGTGCTTTAGCAATGGGAATTGGCATTTGGTCGATGCACTTTGTCGGGATGCTGGCGTTCCACTTAAGCGTCCCCATTACCTACGACTTACCCCTGGTGCTGCTGTCATTAGTCGCTGCCGTCATCGCCTCTGGTGGGGCGCTAATACTGTTGGGTCAAGGTGTTTTGGGGAAACCCCAAATGCTTGGAGGTAGCGTCTTTATGGGCGTAGCGATTGCCATGATGCATTACATTGGCATGGTTGCCCTGCAAATGCCGGCAACCCTAGAATATAACCCGCTCTTAGTGACTTTATCTGTAGCGATTGCCTGCGTCGCCTCCTGGGTTGCCTTACGGCTGGCACTTCAGCTACGCAGAGAAACCTTTTGGAACTGGCAAAAGCTTGGCAGTGCGGCAATTATGGGAACTGCCATCAGTGGGATGCACTACACCGGCATGGCGGCAGTCACGTTCAAACGCGGCGCAGAACTGATGGCTAATCCCCAGATGGCTAATTCCTCATCCTTGGTGATGTCAATTGGGATTACCACGATGGTAATTTTGATGCTGACCATTTTAATTTCCCAAGTTGATCGCCATCTGTTGGCGCAGCAACAAGCACTGTCACTGCTTCAGACAGTTATTAATGAAATGCAGGTGGGAGTTTTACTTCTGAGTCCTCAGTTAGAGGTGAAACTCGCTAATTTAGCGGCAGCAGAGTTACTGGGTTTGAGCCAAAGTGAATTACTCAGCCAGATCCCTTTTGATAGCGACTGGCAAGTATTTCAGCAGGACGGAACCCCGTTTGCCAGCAAGTTCCAACCTGTGCGGCAAGCACTCATCACAAAAGTGTCGGTGCGGAATGTTGTTCTGGGAATCCAGAGAAGTAAAGGGTTAAAACAGGAGTGTAAAAAGCAAGAAGCTGCCGATTTTCATGCGGCAGTTTCGCCTGCTGACGCTTCAATTATTTGGTTGCAAGTGAATGCGAATCCTCTGCTTACAGCCAATGGCGAAGTTGAGCGGGTAATTTGCAGTTTTAGTGATATTAGCGAATGTCTGCGTGGCGAAGCTGAATTGCAGCAAACTCAAGTTTTTCTAAATTCTGTAATTGAGAATTTGCCGGTTTGCGTGTTAATTAAAGAAGCTGAGTCTTTGCGGTTCACCGGCTGGAATCAAGCCAGCGAAAAACTATTTGGTTATTCTAAAGCTGAGGCAATCGGTAAAAACGATTATGATTTTTTCCCAAAAGAGCAAGCTGATTTCTTTATATCAAAAGACCGAGAAGTCTTAACTAATGGCAAACTTGTAGATATACCCGCAGAGCCGGTTCATACTCCGCACCAAGGAGTCAGGCTTCTGCATACTAAGAAAGTTCCCATTCTTGATGATGCCGGCAACCCGCAATATCTTTTGGCAATTTCTGAAGATATTACTGAGCGAAAAGAAGCTGAAAATGAGCTTATCAAGCAGCACCAACGAGCGCAACTGCTAGCAGAAATTACTCTTAAAATACGTCAGTCTCTTCAGCTGGAAGAAATTCTTCAAACTACGGTTACAGAAGTGTTAAATCTGCTGGAAACGGATCGGGTCTTAATTTATCGACTTTTACCCGATAACTCCGGAACAGTTGTCACAGAAGCCGTGCGTCCGGGGTTTCAAGCGATTTTAGGACAGAATATTTCAGACCCTTGTTTTAGCGAAAAGTATTTACAGTTATATGCTGCCGGTCGGGTGAGAGCGATTGCTGATTTGGAAAAGTCGGATCTGCTACAATGCCATATTGATCTGCTGCAAAGATTTGACGTCAAAGCTAATTTAGTCGTTCCTATTTTGGTGAATGAAGAATTAAAAACCAAGACTGAAGAAAAGGTTGCTAATTCTAATAGTACGACACTTAATTCTCGGTTGTGGGGATTGCTAATCACTCATCAATGCGGGGAGACGCGGCAATGGACGAGCTTTGAAATTGAACTGTTGCAACAACTAGCCGATCAAGTAAGTATTGCTTTGTTTCAAGCTCAAATCCGAGAGCAAGAAACTCGCCAGCGCCAGCAATTGGCTAAGCAAAACCTTGCTTTAGAACAAGCGCTTAAAAATCTCCAGCAAGCGCAAACTCAGCTAGTGCAAAGTGAAAAGATGGTGAGTTTGGGGCAAATGGTGGCTGGAGTTGCTCACGAAATTAATAATCCGGTTAATTTTATCTACGCGAATGTTAGTCCAGCCCGAGATCATGTGAAAAACTTGCTGTATTTATTGGATCTTTATGCTAAAAATTATCCTAAGCCGGTTACTGAAATTACGGAAGCTGCTGAAGAAATTGAGTTAGAATTTTTGCAGGAAGATTTACCGAAAATTTTATCCTCGATGCACGTCGGGGCGGATCGCATTCGTCAAATTGTTTTGAGTTTGCGAAACTTCTCCCGTTTAGATCAATCGGAGAAAAAGCGGGTTGATCTTCACGAGGGGATTGATAGTACGCTGCTAATTTTGCAACATCGTTTGAAAGCAGCCCCAGAACACCCCAGCATTCAAATCGTTAAAGATTATTGTGTTTTGCCGCCGGTGGAGTGCTATCCAGGGCAGCTAAACCAAGTATTTATGAATATCCTCAGCAATTGTTTAGACGCACTGGAAAATCAGCCGGCACCCCGCGTAATTACGATCCGCACTAAGCTGATTGAGAGTGCATCATGGATCACAAAAAAAGAAGATAAAAATTCAATGTTGGATTCCCAATACTTTGTCCGTGTTAGTATTGCGGATAATGGCCCAGGTATGACAGAGGAAATCCGCAGCCGATTGTTTGACCCATTTTTTACGACAAAACCCCCAGGAAAAGGAACGGGTTTAGGGTTGTCAATTAGCTATCAAATTATTGTAGAAAAACATAGTGGTCAGTTGGAATGTGTTTCGGAACCGGATCGCGGTGCGGAGTTTATTATGGAAGTGCCGGTTAAGCTGCCGGCGTGGAAGAAGGGCTAACTAAGTTTTAATAACTGAATCGAGTCAAGGGGACTGAAACGAGAATCGAAGCAATCGTTTCTAACAGCAACTAGGTTAAAAACCATGCCGGCAGCCACATCGCCACCGGCACTTAAGATAAAAGTTTCAAACCTGCCCTCAAACCGGCAGTGCTTGGCCTTGCCTCGTTAAAGTCACACCCAATTCGCCACCCACTCGCATCAACTGCGACGCAAGCACCTCAACATAATCATCGCTATTGTAGTGCTTCAGCGCATATTCATAGCCTCGCTGTGCTTGTGCTTCAGCTTCTTGAGGATTTTGCAACAAATTTATAATTGCTTGGCGCATTGCTGCCGCATCGCCCGGATTCACCACAGTGGCAATCCCCGGAGGTGCAACATACTCAGAAATTCCTTGGGTATTCGTCACTATCACAGGCCGACGGCAAGCCATTGCCTCCATTATGGTCGTGATTCCAGCACAATACTTGCTCTCGATCAGGCTAACTGCGACAACATCCGCATCGCGGTAAAGTTGCACCAACTCTGGCCATTCGTAGAACCGGCGCGACATATTCTCTGGTAGAGTATCGGGAAATGCCTGTCCCAAGGCAACCGCGTCTGTTGAAAAGCCACTAATCTTGACATCAACCTCTAAATCTGAGGTTGCATCGGCAAGGGTTCGGTAGTCTCGCATCTCCAGCCCCACGCTTGCAACAATCGGGCGGCGTTTGTCTTGTGAGGGCGAACCGGGGGTGAAAAACTGCATATCCGTCTGATCAGCGAGCATACAAAGCCGATCTTCGGGTAACTTCAGAAAGCGGCGCAGAAAATCGTATTGTGGGCGGGCGTAGGTGATGAATAAATCAATCCGCTCAGCCAAGCCAAATAACTTCAACGATACACGACCGCGTGGCCGGTTGATATTGTGCGTCAATACAACAATTTTTGGCCGGCTTGCTTTAGTCCCGCATAGTGTAGCCACCGGCACCCCAACATCTTCGCCGGTGCAGAACACCACATCTTCACTACCTAGCTGCGAAGACAACGCCCGCGCCATCGCCCAGTGTTCAGGCTGGCCTGCTATTTTAGCCCGCAGCTTGTCTAAAGGCAACACCGGCTCTGACCCCGGTTCGTGGATCGTTGCCCCCAATCGCTGGCTTAACGCCCACATCACGTGTCTGGGGCGTTTTCCCTCTGCGGCATCCCTGCTAATTTCCTCTAGGTTGAGCGGACGTCCTAATGCGATATGGTATTTCACTGCATTCTCCTTGCCGTTTCACCTGTATTTGGATATGAAGCAATTCTGGAAGCTATTTTTCAATTGAAGCGAAAACAAATAACCACAGGGTTTCAGTCAATTCGCTGGATTAAATATTTACAATTTTTAATCGCGAAATTTTTCTCGCTTCAACTGAAAATAGCCAGCGAGATCTTTAATAAAATGGTTTTGGTAAACTCGTTTTCCGGAACCTTGACGCTTTCAAATTGGGTAGCAGCCGGCGCTAAAAATTTCCCCAACATCAAAGCGTTATGGATACTTAACTCACAAACCTTTGAAACTACTCCACCTATTTTTATAAGGAAAATTATGTGGAATATGTGCCGATACTAAACCACTTTTTCACTTAAAGAAGTATTCATTAACACTTAAGTCGTTAAAATTTACAGAAAGCGTAGCTTGTGCAGTCAAGATTAGGTTTAAAGTTAGGAATTTCTGACAGACCCAAACAAATTTTTCCCTTTAACAACCGCGTCGCAAAAAAAATAGACCCTGTTTCAAACGGTTTCCCTACCGTTGATCGTGCAGCTGGTAATCCCAGCAGGCTTTTGGATATGAAAAAGCGCAGCAAGTATCCCGCACTTGCGAAAATTTACAGGAACTCACTGAAAATCAATAAGTTATTTAGGCGCTGTGGCAAGAGTTTGACGGTAAATTTCCAGCATTTGATCCGCTTTGCGTTCCCAGTCAAAATGCTGCCGGATGCGTTCTTGCCCAGCCAAACCCATTTTCTGCCGTAATTCTGGAGACTGCGCTAATTTCAGCATCGCTTCAGTGAGTCCTTGGATCAACGCTTCCCGTGAAGACGGCTCAACTAAAATTCCGCAAGTAGAATCCAGATAATCAGCCGGTCCCCCCCATTTCGTGGCAATTGCCGGCAACCCCATCGCCATTGCTTCCAGAACAACTGCCCCCCCACATTCATACAAACTGGGAAGAACCAGTGCGTCAGCTTGCTGCAATTTAACTGCACACTTGTCTTGAGAAAGCCAGCCGGCGAATATCACATTATCCGCTAGTCCCAACCGAGCGGCTTGAGCTTCTAGTGCGGGACGTTCTGCCCCATCGCCGATAATTTCCAAAACCGCACCTGTGGCATCGGCAACCGGCTTGAACGCTTCCAGCAGCAAATCTACCGCTTTCCAGTCCACCAGCCGGCCTACAAATACAAACCGAACCGTTTCGTTCGGCTGCTTCGCGGCTAAATCAGTCGCCTTCCACACCGACAAATCAACGCCGTTTTCCACCAATTCGATGACTTTACCGCGCACGCCTGCCGGCAGCGCTTGTTTTGTCCGCTCATTGGCAACCAACAGCGTCTCTGCTTTCAACTTCCCAGGCAGCAGACGATTGAACAAATTGGAAAACCGGCGTCCCTGACTGACCATCACCGTTGCCAACCGGCCTTGATAATGAGGGAAAGCTGGGGGATATTCCATCCCTCCATTCATCGGGCCAATCACCACCGGCGCACCAACAGAAAACATTAGAGATGGCACTTTCGGCGAGACAGGGATCGGTTCATGAACAATATCGATGTTGTGTTCCCGAACCAGCCGGCACACCATGCGGCGCTGCACCACCTGAGTCAGGAGGTGCATGATCGAGCCGGTGGTTAATTCCGCCACCCGTTCCGGTAAACGCCGGCCCCACTGCCATAGCAGCTGATGTAGCCAAGTATCTGGGATAAAGTGGAGCCGGTCGCCCTCGTCGGGGAAAAGCTTCTCAAGTTCAGCCTGAGTACGGGCATGAACTACCAGCCACGTCTCAATATTGCGCGAGCGAAATAACCGGAAATAGTGCACCGGCAGAAACGCCTCTCCGCCGAATTTAGCAGAGGCGTGTTCAGCAACAATTAAAACTCGCATATTTGAGGTTTCCATTGCTTCTCCTTATCAACCATCTGCAATTACCGCGCCTTGGCAAGGGGAACGAGATCGAGCGATTCCTCGTTCCCGCCGGCTTAACCCACCCTAGGCAAAGAACTCATCCACAGGCAAGTGTATGCCTTTGTAGATGATTGTTTCCCGGTCTTTAACCGGCGACCAACCCAAGCGGCGCTCGGCCTTAGAAGCGTCGAACCGGGCGGCACAACTGCGACCTTCACATTCGGCGTAGCTAGGAAGTGCAACGTTCGGATCACGTCCAACGCTTTTAATTGCCCACTTCGCCACTGCTTCTGTGTATGCACGCCAACCGGGAGTTGGGACGCGGCGCAACTTAATGCCGGCGCGATTTTCCAACTCGTCGAGATACTCGTTCGCCGTGATACAAGGGGCACTACACAGGTTAAACGACTCTCCGTCAATATTTGGCAAATCAATTGCCCGCGCCATTGCATCGGCAACATCGTCAACGAGGACGATCGGTAGCCGGTTGTTGCCACTACCATAGAGGGCGGCCACCGAGTTGTAGGGCCAAGCCGCAACACCCCAGTGGTAAGGACTACCGCCAGCACCGAGGACAATACCGGGACGGAAGATCACCACAGGTAGTCGTTTTTCTTGGTGAAGTTCCAGCAGCACCCGCTCATTTTCTACCTTTGAGCGCGGATATGGGGAGGAACGCATCACACCCTCATGGGGTTTGGTTTCCTCGGTAATGGACGAGGCATTCTGGCCGGCATAGTAGATCGCAATTGACGAGGCATAGAACAAGCGCTCAACCCCGTGTTTGATGCACAGTTCCCCCAACTTCCGCGTGGGTTCCACATCATATTTCAGGTATTCTTCCCAGGTTTTCCCGTAGCCGCGCCCCAAGTGGTAAACATAGCGAATGCCATCCAGGGCGGCTTCTAGGGCTTCAGGATCGGTGAAATCACCCTTTGCGATATCGACTTGAAGTTTAAGCAACTCAGGCGGGCAGTCCCTAGGGTTGCGGCTGAGGACGCGAACCCCACGCCCGTCCGCCCGCAGCCGCCGCACCAGCGCCCTGCCGATGAAGCCGGTGCCGCCGATGACTAGGACTGTCGGTTTCTGAACCGGCGGTTCCACGGCTTCCACCGGCGCGGACGCTGTCTTTTGAGGTTCTGGTAGATTGGCTTCGCGTGCCACCCACTCGGCCACTGCCACCGCTGCCTCGCCCAGTGAGGCTTCAACGCGTTCGTCAAGGACGGAACCGCGTCCGTTGTAGAAGCTTTCTACTGTCCGGGCAATGCTGTAAGGAAATGGCCCTTCTGCCTTAGACAGGCGCATCTTCGATAGCACAAAGCCAGACAGGGTGCCGCTTGCCTGCAATACCGAGTCGCGGGCGCTGGCAACGACATTGGCGTAGCGATCAACATCCAGCAGGTAGGGTGTGTGTTCGTTACAGACGTAGGTATTGTTCTCGAAGTCTACCCTGGCAACGCCATTCGTCCCGCGAATGTGGATATAGTGTTCGGGATATCCATCAATAAAGGAAAACCGGATGCGAATGCTGGTGTTGTCTTTCCACCCCCGGATCTCCCAGCGCCGGTAAAATTCTAGTCCGCGCGGCAGTTCTACTTTGTCGTGGACATCCACAGAAAGTGAGTCGGGGGAACCGATCAGGTGGACAAGGTGAACGAAGGAGTGGGGGGCGACCTCGAATAAGATATTTTTCGGTGAGGCTAGCATCCATGCCCCGAAGGGCCCGCCTTTGAGCTGTCCGAGTTCTTTATTCCAGACGATGTCAACTTGATCGAGCCGGCCTAAGCGACCACTGCGTAAGTCGGTGAGCAGTTTTTCATAGGCGGGGAAGTAAAGAAAGTTGTGACTAACGCCGAGTGCACGACCTTGATCGCTTGCCAGCTGACGCAGCTTTTGACAGTATTCAACGGTATGGCACAGGGGCTTTTCAATGAAGGCGTCAACGCCGGCTTCTAGAATTTGAGAGCCGGTGACAAAATGGACATGGGGCGGTGTCAGGACGTGAACCACGTCCAACTTCTCGGTTGAGAGCATTTCACTCAAGTCTGAGTAGACCTTTGGCACGCCCTTAGCTGCCGCGAAACGCTCTGCTAGTCCTCGGTTTAGGTCGCAAATTGCCCGCACATCTACGTTGGGCTGTTGTCGCAGTGCGTTGAGGTGGTAGTCAGAAATGTAGCCGGCACCGAGGAGTGCCACGGCTACGGGATTGTTACTTCCGTTGTTAGTTGCCATTGGCTTATCTCCCAGTTGGTTGGATCGTGTTTGTCACAGTTGTTTGAGAACCCTTGTATTCAATAATTTCATGTTGTTTGTTGCCCCAGCGATCTAAAAAGTATTTAGCAACTCCGAACGCGCCAGGAATTGCTGAGAATCCGCAGGATAAACCCCACGCCACACTCTCAGACCAAGAATATCCCCGCTGCCGCGTCTTTTTGATCACTTGCAATGCTGATAGTGGGTAACGTCCTAAAAGAATCAGGGAAAGCCCGTGGGTGGGAAGTGCTAGGACTAGGGCGGCAAAGGGTATGATCGCCCCCCAAAGCCAGGTGCGCCGCATTTCTTTGACAAATTTGCGCTCTGGGCCGGCTCCATGCATCTGGGAAACCTGGGCGTAGGCGTACCCGCAGCGCTTCGCCCGTTGCCACCACTGGGACAGACGCTGCATATCTGCGTCGTGTACCGTGCTATTTCGGTCAATGCGTAGGATCTTGCCGCCGGCCTCACGCAAGCGTACGCTGAGTTCGTCATCTTCGGCGGCGATTACATTGTTATCGTAGCCCCCGACTGCTGCGAGTGCGGCGGCGCGGATCGCCACATCTCCCCCAAAGCTGCCGGTTTCACCGACGGCACCCATGCGCCACTCCACATCACAAATCCGGTTATAGAGACTGCGCTCTGCGTAGCGTTCGCGCCGCCAACCGCAAATCGCCACGGCTTCCGGGTTAGCATCTAGTGCCTCGGTGGCTGCTTCGATCCAGCCGGCCACCACTTCGCAATCTCCGTCGAAGAAGTGGACGTATTCTACTTCAGGATGCAAGGCTTGCAGTCGCTCAAAGCCGGCGTTTCGAGCGCGGGCGGCGGTGAATGGCACTGACATATCTAAATCGACAACCTCTACCCCGCGATTGCGAGCGGCTTCGCAACTTCCATCGGTGGAGCCGGAGTCAACGTAAACGATCGCTACGCCTTCGGGAAGTTGCCCTTTCAGTGAATTAAGGCAACGAACCAGTCGTTCTCCTTCATTTCTCCCAATGGTGACTACACCGATGCGGCTCATGTCTTTTAATCAAGTATTTTTATTAGTCTAGATGTCAAGATTTTACGATGGTTGCCTTTAAATAGCAAGCAAAGTAATGATTTTTACAAATAAAAACTGCAGACTGTCACGAGATGCCGTTTGCCTTTTTGGCTGTTGTTGTTACCAGCAACCGTAATGCCCGCCAAGTTCTTCTTAAAAGCTGAAATTTCAAGTTGATAAGGTGAAGCATTTTTGGTTTTTTCGCTTTCCAACGGATACGAGCCTGTTTCAAGCAAATTTACAGCTAGCTGCTTTATATTTAAACTTGCCGACCTACTGAATAAGTTGACTCCTCATCTTCTTTATAAGCTTTCACCCAATAATAATTGGTTCCAGAGTTGGCTGCTTTATCGGTAAAAGTGGTCGTCTGCGCCGGCACGGTTGCAATGCTAGTTGCGTTAGTGGGATTGTTAACAGTATGGCGATAAACTTGATAAGAAGTTGCCGCTTCTACGCCCTGCCAATTGATTTCAACTGAATTATCTGAACGAGTCGTCGTTACCCCTGTTGGAGTCAGTTCTAACTGCTCTTTCAGTTTCAAAAGCGCCCGATATTTGTGAGCTTCTTCAAGGGGTTGGCTCAAATATTCCAGCGCCCCCCATGAACCGTATTTGCCAAAGCCTCCCACATAGTTAAATTGACTCACCGTTTTAAATCCCCAGGCATTCATTCGACCAAAATATGAAAGATACAATTCGTAGATTCGGGGATCTTGGTTCACTTGAACAAACACATCTGCTAGTTTAGAATCTTGTGGAGCCGCAAAATGTTGTCCGGATTCGTAGGCGAGGATATCTAAACCGCGAGACTTAGCTATCGATACATTTTCTAGCACTCGATTATATCTTTCGTTGTCGTCTTGTTTGAAGTAATTTTCTGCAACTTCAATGACGCTATCAACGGTCAAACTTGACAAATTTTCTAAATTTTCCTTGGGAATTCCCCAGTAAGGTGCGATGGCTAAAGCATCCGGCTGTAGTTTGCCGGCATTAACTTTGGGATTATCAAGCGCTGCCAAGAGCTTTTCATTATAATCTGGGGCACCATTCCAACCGGGAATCACTTCCACAAATCTTTCATCTGATCCGAAAACTTCTCGAAATATTTGGAAAATTTCTAAGGATCTTTTAACCGTTAAATCAATTCTCGCCAGTTTTTCACTAATCTCTTTATTTCCTTGCTTATCGACGGTTTCCCCCAATCCCTGATTTACGCCGGCTTCGGTAACGTAGCGAAATTGCGGAAACCGGCCATTCCAAATTTCATTTGAATATTCTAAATATATCTTCCGATTGGGAGCAAGACGTTCTTTCAGTAATTGGGCAGCATTTCTAATATATTCATCACTGACTGCATAGCCGGTGCTCCACCACAAATCCGCGCCGATTTCATTGCATAGCTCAGCCATAGATTCTAAAGGCCATCCCTCTCCCCATCCGCCCTTCCCGCCATCAGGATAGCGAACTTCATCGGCCCTAATTCTATCCGCCCAAGCAACTATTTCTTGAGGGGGGGCGTTGGCAAAAACAGGTTTAGTTGCGTTACCAAAAAATCTTAAAGGCGAAAATTCTTTTAACCTTTCAACATACAGGGGATTAAAGGGTGCTTTGGTTAAATCGTCATTTCCATGTCCGGGCAAAATGACTTGAATATTTCTTACCGGATCTGAAGCACTTGACTCCATTAGATCCAAAGCAATTCCTTTTTTAGGCGTTACATTAAATTCAGCGGTTGTTGTTCCCCCTGTCCCTTCTACTTCTAGTTTTCCATCCTGACTAATCACAATCTTTCCAGTTCCCTCAAATTTGAGGGTGTAGATTCCCGCCGGATAATTGCTGTTATCGGCTTGCATCACCGTTCTCACTCTTAAAGGCATTGGCTTGCCGGTTTCTGGATGGTTATATCCCTCAAGAGTGTAGGGGACTTCTTTCGGATAGCCTTCCCCGTCTAACCAATTATTTTTAAGCTTTTCAAAATAAGCTTCATTCTCCTTACTTCGTTGAATACCGCCTTGTCCCCAATCCCCAGCTTTGAGGTTAGCATCGACGACATACCAAGGCCGAGATTGTTTGAATAAATTCTTAAACGGAATTGCAGGCGTCCAGTCACTTAGGGAAGAAACTTGTATTCCCACGGACATATTAGTTTCTGTTGCGGGTGTAGAACTTACAACAGACAAGGCTAGCGGGTTGACTCCGTGAATGCCATTCATGTTAAGGGCGAGTACGGCGATGAATGCCAAAATAAAGCAGGTGATAGCCGTGACAAAAGGATTTTTTGTCAGAACTCTCAACCGATTGAAATCAAAACGCTTTTTGCTGCCCGCATCCCCCGCACTCAACTGTCCCCACAAGTTACTGAATTTGCGCTGCTGTCTACTATTTTTCATCTCAAATCCTTGGAAAAGTTGGGGGCTGATAATGGAGGGAAGCCCCCTGCCGGCTACATTTTTCCCAACTCTGATTTTAACTTGTCGGGTAAAAATTGGCTGGCATCAGGGGGTTTATCCTATCACCGTCTCACTTTTTTTCTCCTCCAAAGTTACGCCCTCTCGGTTAGCAACAACTCCCATCAGATCGAGATATTTTTGAGCGGCATTGTCAAACGTGAATTGATCGAGCCAATCTGAAGCGGCTGATTTGGATTGACCAGAAAGAACCTTTAAAATTGCGGCTGCCATCGCCTCGCTGTCGCCGACCGGCACGAGTTCGCCGTACTTTCCATTATCTAAAATTTCAGCCGGCCCACTCTGGCAATTTGTAGAAACCACGGGGGTTTTCACCGCTAAAGCTTCGACCACGACATTACCAAAACCCTCCCAAGCCGATGACAAAGCAAAAACGCTTGCTTTTGCCATATAAGCATAGGGATTTTTAACAAAACCGGGCATGGCGACATCATTTTCTAAGTTTAATTCGCGCACAAGTTCTTGCAATCGAGAGCGCTGCGAACCTTGCCCTAAAATCATCAGTCGTGCCGGTTTTACCTGTCGCACTTTCGCAAAAGCGCGAATTAAAGTGAAAAAGTCTTTTTGCTCTTCCAATCTTCCCACGCCCAAAATTACCGGCAACTCTCCAGGGGCAAACCAGGGATGATCGACGGGTTCTTTGGCTCTTGTCAAAAGTGCCGGCGTGATCACGGGATTATAAATTGTTTGGACTCGCTGTGCCGGCAAGCCGGTGATATTGGTGATATCTTCAGCCACACCCTTAGAAACTGCGACGATGCCATCCGCCATCGGATAAAACAACTTTGCCGCAAGCGGTGCCCAGTACCTCATCTTGTAAGGCGGTGCGTGTTTTGCTTCAACGGAAATCATCGTCCGTTCAGACACCACAACCCTTGTGGAAACTCCAGAAAGGCGCTTAGCGCACAATGCAACTTCGTTGGCGTAGTGATTCGCTGAGAGTAGCGCCACAGGTTGATTTTGGCGCAGGTAACGAATTAAGTTTGGAAGTCTTGCTGCTACCCGTCGCGCATCTAAATCTACAATTCGGACTTCTGGTGGAAAATCCCACAGCCCAACGGCTCCTGGAAAGTTGAGGACTAAGTCCACCTTCAAGCCACGCTCGATAAACTTGCGCGTTAAGTTCTGCATCATTTGCTCAATTCCACCATTGAAAAGGCAATGGAGATAAATGGCAATGTGCGAAGATTTTTCATGCATGATTAGCCAGTCCCACTTTAATCTTGAGCAGTGTTTACAATCCCTTTTGGGATACGCACCTTTAATGTAAGTTTTTTAACAAGCATTGCCCTGGAAGCTTAAGATTTAAATAAGATAAACCGGCATTTCAACAGCACCTAATTTTTTCAGAACTTTCCAAACTTATACTTTATTCTTTTTTTGTATCCTACGATACTTTTTCGTGCTTACCCTGTTAGCTTCTGACCCATATCCTTAAGCCAGTTCTTACTATCCGCGACTCTTTGACGGATTAAAGTCAAGGATTCAATTAAAATTGTCGCTCAACCTCTGGGGAAAATGTTGCCAGATTGCCAGAAAAAACTTGTTTACCTGTAAGCTGCTGAATTTTCACTGATTGAGCAGTCCCCCATCACTTTAATCTGCTGAGCTTGCATAAATTTGTGGGCTAATAACTAAATCAAGGAGAAAATTAATGAGTTACCATTGTATTATTTTTCACCGGCTTACCTAAAATTTCCAGGATTAAAATTATCTCCGATTTCTCAGTGGACTCGCCTTTTAAGATAACTGATTCAGTTTAATCTGCAAAGTCTTTACTAACTAAATATCCCAAGCGCTTTAGGACGGTTAGTAACCGTTGAGGGGTTTTGGCATCAATCTTAGGGTATATATTTGAAAAAATGCTGGAACTCTAGGAAGCAGTATTGGCCGGCAGCAACCAATGAAACTAGGGCAGCCGACGCTTGCAGCAAATCCTGACCTTGGCTAGATTTCAGGCTTTCAAGAATAATTGATTACAATCAGAGAAGGGCAGAAATGATTGGTAAGGCAATTAAGGTGCATTGTAATTGCATCTGTTCAGCAAAGAGAAGAATGTACATGAGCGCAGCAGCAATCTTCTCGCCTTTACAACCCCTGCCTGCCTGATAATATTCCTGCCATTTTGGCAGGCTCCCCCCTGCTGAGGACTGCTATAATCGCTTGGGGATGTAAGGCAGTAAACATTCAGTAGTTGAAGGCTAATTTCAAAACATAAGGATATTAGAAAAAAGATGAGCGTTAAGCCAGCAAAATCTTCAATGGCTACACAAGTTCTCGCTACAGAAGTTGTAGATAGTTCGTCACTCCTTGAATTACAGACGAAAATAGCCATCGAAAAGATTGATGAGCAAAGCGTAGCAGCAGCACTGCTGACTCATCTGTCAGTAGATGACTGTGTGGTAATGCTTCGCCAATCTCAAACCGGCGAGGAAGCCCTCGTTGCTTACACAGTTCTCACGGGGCAGTTTTCGCCTGAACGGCTGCAAGGCCACTTAGAAAGTGCTTTTGCCGGCACTCCCCTACCAAAAATTTACTTTGTGCCGGTTTCGACACTACCCCTGACGGCTGAGGGTGAAATTGATCGGCAAGCTTTATCCCAGATCCCAGTTATTGAAAACGGCTTAGTGGAGGAATGGGAAAACCGGCTGCGATCACTGCCAGAAATTGAACAGGCAGCCGTAGTGGTAGAAGATCACACGGAAAAAATTTCCCCGATCCATCTGTCGGATCTGCTGCCCAACTGGAAAACCGCCTCAGAAAGTGCCGCAGTTTCAACCGCTGTGGATACACCGGCACCTTCAACCGGCAAGGTAGAAGATTCAGCCCCCAAACCCCTTGCTATTAGCACCGGCGCACCCCTTACTGAAGAAGCCGGTGCCCCGCAAAATCTCGCTGAAGCCCTCGCCAGAACCGCCCAAAAATCGCCAAATAAAGGCATTATTTACCTAGACAGTGACGGATCTGAAACGGTTCAACTGTATCCAGCCTTATTAGAACAAGCCCAGCGAATTTTAGCCGGCTTGAGAAAACTCGGACTCCAACCGCAAGACAAAGTCCTGTTTCAATTCGATAACAATCAAGATTTCTTTCCGGCATTTTGGGGTTGCACATTAGGCGGCTTCGTTCCCGTTCCCATCTCCGCCGCGCCGGCTTACGAAGCATCCAACAGCACCGTTAAAAAGCTGCAAAACGCTTGGCTGATGCTGGATCGGCCCCTCGTACTCACCAACAACAGTTTAGCCCCGCAAGTCCGCTCCCTGTCGGGTAAATTAAATCTTGAGAACTTTCAAGTTGCGGCGATTGACGATTTCCGAGACTGCGCTCCGGATCTGAATTGGCATAATAGCCTGCCTGAGGATCTCGCATTGCTGCTTCTCACCTCAGGTAGTACCGGCGTCCCCAAAGGCGTCACCCTCAGACATCGCAACCTGATCAGCAGCGTCACCGCCACCTCTGCAATGAGTAATTTTACTCAAGAAGATGTCTCGCTGAACTGGCTGCCCCTCGATCATCCTGGCCCAATTGTCCGCTGTGTTATCCGCACCACCTTTTTAGGCTGCCAGCAAATTCACGCCCCCACCGGCGCTGTTTTGGCAGATCCGCTGAAATGGTTCGACTGGATCGAACGCTATCGCGCCACAACCACTTGGGCACCTAATTTTGCATACGCGCTGGTTAATGATCGCGCCGAAGCGATTAAGAAACGGCACTGGGATTTATCCTCCGTCCGCTCTATTTTAAACACCGCCGAACCGATTGCCGTACAGACTGCGAAAAAGTTTCTGGAATTGCTAGCCCCTTATGGTTTAGAAGCCACGGCGATGCAATCTTCTTGGGGGATGGCAGAAACCGCCTCCAGCGTAACAGTTTACGACCGATATTTAATCGATTCAACACCGAATCAACAAAGCGCTTCTTTTGCCGATTTAGGAAGTCCGATTCCCGGCACTTCTCTGCGAATTATTAATGCTCAAAATGAAGTCGTTGAAGAAGGAACCATCGGTAATCTGCAAATCAAGGGTTCTACGGTAACTGCCGGCTACTATAACAACCCGGAATTGAACAAAGAAATGTTCACAGAAGATGGTTGGTTTAACACCGGCGATCTGGCATTTCTCCATCAAGGCCGATTGACCATTACAGGCCGAACCAAAGATATTATCATCATCAACGGCAGCAATTACTACACCCATGAAATAGAAGCCGTCGTTGAAGAAGTAGCCGGAATTGAAGTTTCTTATACGGCGGCTTGTGCAACGCGAAAACCGGGAAGCAATACCGATGAATTAATTGTCTTTTTTAATACTGAAATTTCTGAAGATGAGCGTTTATTAGAACTGCTCAAAGATATTCAGAAAACCGTCGTGCGCCGGCTGGGTATCAGTCCGACTTATCTGATCCCGGTTGAAAAAGAAGTCATTCCCAAAACTTCGATAGGTAAGATTCAGCGTTCCCAACTCAAACAAGGCTTTGAATCTGGGACGTTTGATGCCATTGTCAAGCGAATTGATGTGCTGTTGGGCAATAAAAATACGCTTCCAGACTGGTTTTACCGAAAAGTTTGGCGTCCCAAACAAATTACAGCGTTTGACAATAAACCGAAAGCCGGTCAGTCCTTGGTATTTCTCGACTCGCTGGGGTTAGGGGAATTGTTGCTAAAGGAACTAAGCAAAAACGGTGCATCGGTTGTGGCAGTGGAAGCCGGCACCGAATTTGCCAAACTCGCAGATAATCACTATCGAATTGACCCGAAAAATCCGGAACACTACCAGCAACTATTGCAGCAGAGTGTTAAAGATAACTCCCCAATAGAGCAAATTCTGCACCTGTGGAGTTATGACAAATATCAGGGAGAAATTGAGAGCTTAGAAACGCTAGAAACCGCCCAAAACAAAGGAATCTACAGCCTACTTTTCTTGGTTCAAGCACTGTCTGAAATTCAGGGTTCTAAAACACCTGTACGCTTAGATGTGATTGCCAGCCATGTGCAGCCGGTTGAACCCGATGATGAGATTGCTTGTGAACGTTCGCCCATATTAGGTTTCGTTAAAACCATTCCGCAAGAATTTCCCTGGATAGACTGCCGGCATCTTGATTTGTCTACAGAGCAAAATGAAGAAAATGCCGGCTACATTCTTCAAGAACTTCAAGGAATTCAGCGGGAGTCAGAAGTCGCTTATCGCAGCGGTAAGCGTTTGGTTTCTCGCCTAGAGAAATGCGATTTTTCCCAAGAAGAAAAGCAAGCACTTCCCTTTAAAGCCGGCGGAATGTATCTGATCACCGGCGGCTTAGGCGGCATTGGGACAGAAATTGCCCAATATCTGCTGAAAAATTATCAAGCGCGATTGCTGTTAATCGGCAGAACTCCCCTACCAGAAAGAAGCACTTGGGAATCTAAATTAGAGCAGTCGAGTGCCGGTTTTGAGCGAATTAAAGCTTACTTGGAGCTAGAAAAGCTAGGCGGTGAAATCGCTTATGAAGCCGTTGATATTAGCGATTTTGCCGGGATGCAACAGGTTGTTGAAGGCGTAAAATCTCGCTGGCAATGTGAATTGGATGGGGTGATCCATTTAGCCGGCGTGACATCCAGACGTTTGCTAACCGAGGAGACAGAAGACAGTGTCGCCGGCACCCTTCGTCCCAAAGTTCATGGCACATGGGTGCTGCATCAACTGCTCAAAAATCAGCCAAATGGTGTTTTCATAACCTTCTCTTCCGTAAACGGCTTTTTTGGCGGATTTAGTGCCGGTGCTTACTCAGCAGCGAACAATTTCTTAGATTACTTCTGCTATTACCAACGCCATAAAACTTCGTTGCAAAGTTATTGCTTTGCCTGGAGTATGTGGGATGAAATGGGGATGAGTCGTAACTATGAAATGAAAGAACTCACCCGTGCTCGCGGTTACTATTTAATTTCCGCCGAACAAGGTTTGCATTCAATTCCCATCGCTTTGCAATATCACCAAGCACACACAATTGTAGGTTTGGATGGCAGCAACCCGCAGATGTTGCGCTACATGGAGACGGATTCCTATGCTTTGCAGAAGTTAAGTGCATATTTTACGGCTGCTATCAAGGATTTAGCCGCCACGCAATTGCCGACATTGGAAGTGGGCGATCAATTCGGAACACCCAGCCGGTGCAAATTCCAGCAACTTGCAGAAATGCCGGTGGCAGAATCGGGGGAAATCGACAAAGCGCAGCTAACGGCGAAAAGTCGGGGTACAACGGCTGAACGGGTTGCACCGAGGGATGAAATAGAACGCCAACTTGCCGGTATTTGGCAGGAAGTTTTAGGCGTTTCAGAATTAGGAATTCATGACAATTTCTTTGAGTTAGGGGGTTCTTCGCTATTAGCGATTCAGCTATTTGCCAGAATTGAAGAGCAATTTAACCAAAAGCTGCCCTTAGCGACACTGTTTGAGTCGCCAACCGTTGAGCAATTAGCGAATATTTTCCGCCCTTCTGAGGTGCCGGTGAGCTTCGATTCCCTAGTAGCTATCAAGTCTGGGGACGCTTATCCGCCGCTGTTTTTAGTGCATGATGCCGATGGCGAAACCATGCTCTACCTGAATTTGGCACGCCTGCTGAATCCAGAACGCCCAGTTTACGGGTTGCGTCCTTACAGCAAAAATGGATTCCCCATTTTGCACACCCGGTTGTCGGAAATGGTGAATTACTACATCGAAAAGATCCGTAATGTGCAACCTCAAGGGCCATATTTGTTAGGCGGCTTGTGTGCCGGCGGTGTGATTGCTTATGCGATCGCAGAGGAACTTCAAACGCAAGGTGAAAAAGTTGCTCTCGTTGCCTTAATTGATTCCCTTGATGTTCAAGCCCCCCGGAAAATTGCTCGCGTTGCGAAAAAACAGTTGAGCCGGTTTTCACAAGTTCTCAATCAAGACCGGCAGCTTAATAAGCTAGAACGTTTTGCCGCTATTGTGAATAAAGCTTCCAAGAAAGCACGCAATTGGCTTGCTTATGAAATTGGCTCAAGAGTTGAGAGCAGCCGCAATAAATTCAAGGTAATGCTTTACAGGTATTACTTGGATAAAGGGTTGCCGGCACCTCAATTTTTGCAAGACCTTTCTGTGCGAACAATTTACCGAATTGCAGCAAAAGAATATATGCCCCAAGGTTATCAAGGTCAGTTAGCACTGTTCCGCGCAACTGAAGGGGAAGGCATAGAAGAGCCGGCAATTAACCTCACCAATGATCCTTTATTTGGTTGGGGTAAACGCGCAACGAAAGGGGTTGTGGTTTACGATATTCCGGGCGGACATTCGAGTATGCTGCAAGACCCCAATGTGCAGGTGATGGCAGAAAAATTGAATGCTTACATTCATGCAGCTTTGGCAGAAGAATCTGTTTCTAAATAAGCCGGTGTAAGCAAATTATCTTATTATGAGGGCGGGCATAAAGTACCGCCCTTATTGTTTTATGATTGAATGCCGGTGTAATTGTAATATAGCTTTGCTTCCAAAGGAAAGGATATAATAAATAGAAAGAAAGCAAGTTAATTAATGCCTCGCTTAAAATCACGCCAAATTATTGTTCTTTCATGATAAGTTTTTGCTTGTGATAATTGCTTGGTTAGTTTGCCTAAATCTGACATTTCTCCTAGTATGTGCAAATCAGGGAAAGCATTTTCAGGATTGGAATTTGAAGTTACTGTAATTGTTGCTGCTGCATTCCAAGTTTGGTGTGATGGTGGAAAATTAGGTAGCAAATCTTTAAACCCTGCAAGAGCAAGAATCATATACCCATAGAAACGACTCAATAGAATCATACTGTCCAAGGACTTTCTTTGTTCCTCGTCTGAGAAACGACCGCTTTGGTTAAATAGCCAATCTGGATGAGCATTACGATCTCGTAAATAGCAATGTTCTTTCATTACTTGTTTACATATATCTTTCCACTCGTCAGATGGCAAGTAAGTCTTGAAGAAGCTTTCTAAACTTTTTCCAACATTCCAAGAATTATCTTTTTTAGGGGAAAACGGACGATTATCTAAAGAGCGAAGAGACGCTTCTAGAATTGTTGAAAGTAGGAGTTCCTGCGCTTGTTGGCTCTGTTGATTAGACGCCTCTAAGAGTTGCCATAAAATTCTGCGACAAATATCAGCTTTTGATGGGTCACGAATAAAGAACTCAGCCATGCTTATAAAAGCATCTTTATTAAAGGGTAAATTCCCAAAAGGAGATAGCAAACCTAAGGTACTAAACTTACCTTTACACCTAATTTCAGTAACTTTTTGCGAACCACGTAAGAATTCGCGTTGTAATAGCCCAATTGTTTCTCCAAACCATATCGATAGGACATCTTGAATAGCTATACTCCACTTCCAAGCCTCAGCTTTTGACCAAAGTTCTTTTGGTAATTTCCAGTAAAGTTTAAGTTGCTTATTATCAATAAAACGTCCAATTAGCTTCCTTTGCGTATCATCCTCATAAAAAATTCCCGATATTCGCGGGTCTCTTTCTATATCTTGATCATTAATCCGTATGTTAGTATGTACTGTATCAGATAGCCGTAGTTTACTTTGCGTCTCATACAGGGCTGAGCCTGCCCAAAAATTTTCATTACTTCCAGGTTTTACAGACTCACAAAACACTACTCGTTCAAAGTTAATAGAAAGATATTTATTTTGAATGTACAGCTTATTCATCTCAGATAAGGATATATTAGGAACAATTGCCCAATCATAATCTCGAGGTCTCATTCTGATCGAGAAAATATCACTTTTTGAAGGAAGATGAACTTTTCCCAGCTCAATTTTTTCTATAGGCTTTACCTGGCTATCTAAAAGAGCTTGGAGATGGAAACCTTCTTCCGGATTCCAAGTCATAAATCCTCGTCCTTGATAGCGATTGCCACAATAATAAAAATAAAGAAAATCTAATATAAAGTCAGTCTTTTTAAAATAATCCTTCATTGCTAAAAATCCTGTACAAAGCTACAATCACAGAACTTTCCCTCTGTAGTATAATTGTAACACAAGAATTTAGTTGACTGTCGAGCTAAAGGACAAACATACTTTTAAATTAGAAGGCTAAACAAATAGCTTTACTACGCTGCCGCAACCAAGGCTAAGCAGCCTCACCCTTGGCTTCAGCAATCCAAAGAAGTGATTGTGCGTAAAATTCAATGTCGTTTCGGGTTCACAGAAGAATTAAATGGCTAGTAGCTGAAATCCCCCAGCCAATTTATTAAGAAAGGCGTGGGGGATTGAGAGCCGGCATAAAAGAAAGTGTGATCAACCTTCTGTTGACTTGGCAAAGCCTTTCAGCAACACACTATTCCGCAAAAAATCATTGAGGAGGTAGGGCGGATCTTCATCAGGCTTGCGTTGAATCACCCGTCGCCCTCTCCATAGGATAAAACCCGAAGCCCAAGCGAGATCGGCAAGTGCAGTATACGCCCAGCCATGATTTTTGAGAAAATATCGTTGCCTGGAATCAAACCAATACTTCGGTATCCGCTTCCGTGAACCAACAGCCGTCACCCCTGTACTTTGTCCGGGAATATGGGCAACTCGGCTTTGCGGCACATACCAACAAGGCCAGCCGGCCCGCTTTGCCTGCAAGCAAAAGTCTGTTTCTTCGTAATACAGAAAATATTCTTCATCCATCAATCCGATAGACTTAAATACTTCGCGACGGACGATCATACTTGCTCCTGGCACCCACTCAGCTTGAGTCGGTTCTTCTGGCATGGGAGTGATCAGCGCCCACTTTGACAAGAGCTTTGACACTACCCCCAGACGTAGCCCAGAATCTAGTTCACTGAGCACAGTCGGGAAGCGAAATGCTCTGCGCCGTTGATTTCCCTCCAAGTCTTCCAAACCGCTGCCGGCAAGCCCTACATCGGGATGTTCTTCCATGAAATCCACCAGGATTTTTAGCGCGTTGGGGCGAACCACCGTGTCTGGGTTGAGCAAGAGAAAATAAGGGGGTGGATTGGGTGCCTCCAAGGCTGGGCGCAACGCAGCATTGTTGCCATAAGCGTATCCCCCATTGTGTTCTAGAGGCATCAGTTCCGCCCACTCAGACCACCCTTCATTTTCAATCGCGGCGGCAATTTGTTCGGCGGAACCATCCCCAGAAGCGCCGTCAACCACGACAACATGAGTGCCCGGTAAAGATTGCACTTCCTCCACCAAGGAACGTAAGCATTCAATGGTGAGAACCGGCGTTCGGTAGTTAAGAATCACAACTAGCAAAAGAGGAGGGTTTATTGACCCAATAGCATCAGACATTACGGTGGTGTCCTCTTTCGTCGTTTCTGGTTTAGCTTGCATGGAATCGACCATACTTATAGATGCCCTATCTCGTTATTTATTAAGTAGAAAAAGTGCGAACAATTCCCTCAATATTTTGTTGAGAAATTCTGATTTCTAGGGTAACAAATTGTTGCCCTGTCAGAATTGTTTGGTTGCATAAAATGAGGAATTCGTTACCAACAGTTCCAGTCTTCTAAGATCACCTCTATCGGGCTGTAGAACGCCTTGCCGGCGATGAGCGAGTGCTTGTTACATTTTGGGGTTGTGCCTTGCTTAGCATCAATCCTGTGAGTCCTCCCGCACCGAGCATAAATATCTGGTTAACCATTGCATTCAATACCGAATCCAGCATGAACAAAGGCAGGATCACGACTAACGCGGCTGCCGGCGCAACTTTGGGATGAGACCATGTACTGGGCGGATAACCTAACCAGGAAAAACTTAAACTGGGAAGTAGCACAGAGGTGACAAAAGCACTTAAGCCGAATAAACCTTGGTTGCCAAAGGCGATGATCCACAAGCTATCGGTAACAGAGATATCTTCACCCCATTCGTCAAAAATACGTGCTCTGCCCCATCCTCCCCAGCCAAACAACATTCTCTCCCGCGCCTTTTCTGCAAGCGGCCCTTCATTGATGAATCTAAATTCTAAGGACTGAGCGCGTTCTGGGCCGAGGGTATCAGCGACATATGAAACAACTTCACCTCCTGTAAAACCGCCGCTCACTCCTAAATATAGGTAGAAACATAACCCAAAAATTAGGAGATACATTGGCAAAGCTGTGCGGCAGTATTTAACAACAAACAGGATAAAAATCCCGATCCCAAAGTAGAGATAGGCCCCCGTGGATCGACACAAAATAAATGTCACTAGCAACGCTAGCGCCAGCCAATCCATTGGCATATTCCAGAATCGTTTGATGGTTCCCGTCTTCCACAACCAAACTGCTATTAGCGCCGCTGACATCATCCATACACCAACCCAAAGGCCGTGTACCATAAACACGGTTGGTCTGTACCCCCCCAAGCGGATGGTCTGGGCAAAGTCACGACGGGCGGCAAAACCGTAAACCATCCGGTGCAGTTGCGGACTCATGCGGCTTTCAAACAAACATAAAGGAACGTAGATCAGGCCGCCGGCGAAAATGCCCAATGCCAACTGACGCAGTCCTTCTAAGTTATTGAGGTATATCCGGCCTAAAAAGTAAGGCGCTCCCCATGCCATCGTTTGTGAGAGTGTTTCTGAAAAGCCATCGTAAGGGCCTAAGCCGTTAGTAATTGATGAAGCAAACGGGCTGAAACACCAACAAAGCATTGGCACGTCAAGCCAGCCAAATTTAAATGAAGTAAAGCGTTGAGGATCGTAGATAAAAGTTGCGAGTAAAATGCAGTAGCAAGGTGCGGATGTTTTGCTGTACTCTGGAATCCCCGGCAATTTAAAAGCTGCAACCGGCAGGAAGATAAACGCTGTGATAAAAACTATCACAACTGCCCGTTGAGAAGGATACCGGATAAACATATAGATGGTAAACGGTATCAGGCCGAACAGAGCCAGCATTACTGTAGGACTCATGCTTTACTACACTTATTTTAAAGGTCAGTTGAGTTTAAAGATCGCCAGGTTTCTGTTTATCTTTTAGGTAATTTTTGGCATCAATCAAAATTGGGGGTACTAGCTTTTTCAAGAACGTTTTAACGCCACCCCCTAAAGGATTTTCTGCCGGCAGCTCGTCGCCAGGGCGGGCTTTAAATACTGTTGTGTGCGTGCCAGAAACTTCTTCAGCCGGCCTTCCGTTACTGTAGTAGTAAAGTGCCAGGGATTTTCGCGTTTGCCCTTCGGGACAAGTCAGCGGTTCAGGATGTCCGTGATAGGAAAAGTCTGTAGTGCTAAAAATGACACAGCGATTAAAAATTGGCAGGATCTTTTGCTCGCATTGAGTCATATCCTTGTCCCAAAGTTCTAGATAACCGCCATATTCTTCTTTCCAGTCTTTGTTCAGATAAAGTAAGAGGTTTAATCGGCGATCAAGTTTCAGTTTGTTGTGCCGGTTAAAATCAACGTGCATTTTCAAAAAACCGCCTCTCTCGATCTGATGAAGACCGCCGCCGGCAAAGTGCGGATCAGGGATAATTCCATCAATCCCCGTGAGGCTTTCTAAAAATTTGATAAACGTTGAGGAATTCAATTGATAGAGCAGAACCCGTGTCCACTCTCCCATTTGGAGTTCTAAGTTTGAGGCTAACTTCTTTTCCGCCGGATTATTAAACTTTTGCCAATCAATTGTTCCGGGCTTGGGAAACTCTTCTAGAATCCTATCTAATAAAGAGGCCGGTAAAAAATCATCAATGATGATATGTGGAAAAGGGGTTGCTTGGGCGTAGCTTTGACTAAACTGACTCGCTAAATTATTTAAGCGGTTTTCATCAAGACAAAACAAAGATGTTGTTGAATTCATAACAGCCTCCTAGTACGCTGACCTAGTCAAGAAATGGATACTTTCTTTGAGAAGCAACTAAACACACGTAACAGCCGGCAAGCCGAACATCCAAAGGTTAAAACAGTTGATTTTCTAGTTCTCGCCAAAGGGGCGATTTTATTTGATCACAAACGTCTTCAACAGCTTTCGTTTGAGTTTTCCCATGAAAGAATTGTCTCGGCGAAGCAACTCCCACTCAATTTGCGTGTCAAATGGCAACTCCTGTCGGCGACGGGCATCTGTAGCGATCCATTTCGCATAATCTTCTGCGGATTCAAACTTGAGCTTCCGTGCGGTTAGCGCCGCATCTGAACCTAGATTTCCAGACTTTGTTTTAACATTCATAGGAGATCGCGGATCGTCCATATTATGGGCATACAGCAATGGCAACGGGTTACCACTGATTAAACCATCGAGGGTCATCTGGACGCGATTAATCGGCAAGCCATGACTGTAGCTTTGCTCGTTTGCAATGCTATAGCGAAGCAAGTGTTCTTTTCGGGCGAGAAAAGACTGCCCAGCCACTGTGGTGCATCGAAATACCCGTTCACCCGATAGCTCAACAATATTACGCTGGGCGAGTTTTTCGTCCCAATCTTCTGGCATAAAAATCCAGCATCCTAGCATCCCAAACTTGGGTTCTTTGCGAACGATCGAGGCAATGCGATCAACCCAGCCGGCAGGCAGCAAAATGTCATCATCGACTTTCCCCAGCACATCACTGGCAGCTGTTTCAAAGAACCACATACAAGGCTTGTACTGCCCGACATTTTCCGGGTTAAATTGCCGTTTGACAACACGCGGATCGTCGATGGAGGCAATTAAGTCTGCGGTTCCGTCCTGAGAGCCATTATCCCAACAGTACAGACGAAAATCTGAAGGATCGTTGAAGATGGTCGGTAGCGTCTTTTCAACATACTCCCGACGGTTCCAAGTGATGAGCAGCAAGTCTACGGGTGGAGCCATCTATCAGAAACCTCTCGATGCCTACAAACGAATCAATTTTTAAAACAATTTCTTGAAAGGTAAATGTTTTGGATGGGTTAATTCAACCCTCTAAAGAGCGATTTGAAATGGAATCCCAAAACCCAAAAGATGCCGGCCAAATAGCAGAAGTGCGAGTGACGCGAGAAATAGGCCGGTCGCTTGCAAATCTTGCCACGAACAATTCATCCCCTCACGCCACAAGCCGTAAGTTACCGCTGCATAATAAGGAAAATCATTCAGCGCAATGACGATAATTGCCCCCGGAACTTGGCCGAGATAGAATCCGAGGGGTAAACCGATGATCATGAACAAAAACTTGAGAAAGTTGCCGGTTGCGACATAGTAAGGTTTGCCAAGGGCGAGAAGAGACGGATCGATGGTTTGAGAGAGTAGGCGAGGCCAAAGACCCAATCCTAAAATCGGCAGCATCCAACCGGCTTCTGTATATCTGTCATCGTAAAGTGCCTCGATCAACAAATCTCCAACCGTGATTAGCACTGCCAAGGCTAAGGCCAAAACTGCAATAATCAGCTTCCGTTTCCCCAAGATTTTAGCTCGAAAAGTTTCGCGAGGCAGGGAAACAAGCTTTGAAGTTGCGGCAAAAAGCACTTTACTGTTAATCGCCCCAACAATCTGACGCGGCATATCAGACAGGGTGAAGGCAACGGTATAAACCCCCAACATCTGGAATGAGAGCAATTTCCCTAAAATGAGTCGGTCGGCTTGGCCGGCTAAAAATGTCATTGCCGTTGAAATAAATATCCACCGGCCAAAGGTAAATAAATCTTGGAGTGCATCTTTATCCCAGGCAAAGCGGTTGCGTTTTCCAGGAATTAAAAAATGGCTCCACACCATTCTAATTAAGGATGAAGAAAGCTGGCCGCCAACGAGCGCCCAGATTGTCGGGCTGAAGAAAGCCCACACCACGGTCACGACAATGGACAGAGCTTGTGCTGTAAATTGAAAAATTGTCAGCTTACCAATGTCCATGTGCCGGTTGAGCGAGAACACAGCAGTGGAGCTAAACCCAGAAATAATCGTGCCTGCACCCACCAGTGGAATCAACCAACGCAGCCGGGGGTCATTGTAGAACTGGCTAATTGGCCAAGCGATCGCGAGACAGCACAACCACAAAGCAAAACCGCGCATGACTTGTAAAGTCCAGGCAGTATTGAGAAAATCTGGGTCATCGCCGCGCTTATTTTGGATGATACTGGGACCGGCACCAATATCTGAAAACAGGTTTAGCCCAACAATGAAGGTTGTGACCAAAGCCATCAGACCAAACAATTCTGGGACGAGCAAACGAGTCAGAATCAGGTTGCTGCCAAATCGCAAAACCTGACTAGCACCGTAGCTAATAATTGTCCAAATCGCGCCTCGGATAGCAAGTTTTTTAAGTGATGACATGATGACTTTGGCGAGTGGACACAGGGATCTTTAACTGTTAATTGCTCTTAGCGGAGGAGATGCCGGCATAGGGAACGCTTGGGGATACATCAATGGCCCGCTCCTGAGACTTCTCGATAGTAGCCTGAAACAGAGCGGCGAGTTTGCTGGACTCGATCGCAGCATCATGCTGTTTTGCCACACGTTCAGCCCCTTCTTTGCCCATTTCTTCTAGCTGTTGCGCCGGCAATTGCAAGGCAGTCCGCATTGCTACGGTTAAGGCTTCAACCGATCCGGGGGGCACCAACCAACCGCAAACTCCAGGTTCTACTAACTCAGGAATTCCCGCCACGTAGGTACTGATTACAGGCCGGCCTAAAGCCAGCGCTTCCATAATCACCACCGGCAGTCCTTCTGCAAAGCTTGGCAGAACCATCGCGCGAGCGGCCAAAATTTGCTGCTGAACTTCAGCACCGCTCGCCCAACCCGTAATTTCCACCCGATCTTGAAGATTCAGTTTGGCGATCAGCGCTTCAATGGGAGAGCGCAATTCCCCATCGCCCACCAAGACTAACTTAAACGGTAAGCCCTCGGCAGCTAGCTGACCGGCTGCTTCAATTAAAAGTAACTGGCCTTTCTGTTCGCAAAGCCGGCCCACGCAGGCTAAACGAGGCACCGCCGGCACCGCAGTCGGAGGTTGTTTCAAAAACATCTCATCTACGCCACAGTGAACCACATGGATTTTGGGCCACTGGTCGTAATCACACCAGCGATAAAGCTGGCTTTTCCCGAAGGAACTCACCGCCACGACAAACGCTGAACGCTTGATTTTTTCGGTTAAAGACAGCGCTTCAGGTTTATCAAACTCTTCTGGGCCATGCACCGTGAAGCTGTAGGACGGGCCACCCAAGGCGTGGCACAACATCGCCACGGTGGTTGAATTGGTTCCGAAGTGGGCGTGAACGTGTGCAATTCCCGTTTCTGCAAACCAACGCAGCAGAATGCAAGCTTCTGCTAAGTAAGCCAGATGCAGCAAAACGCCGCGATCTGAACCCCAGCCGACTTTCAGCGCCAGCCAAAAAGCGCCCAGCAGCCGAACAGGTCGGGTTATGGCAGCACGGACTAAGCCCGATAGCAGGCCGGCTACCCCACCGCCCAAGACAGTTCGGGTTTTCTCTAATTCTTGCTTGTCTGCCTCGTCAACGAGTTCAGCTGCGCTGGAACGGATAGAAATCCGCGCCACTGGAATTCCGCAAGCCTCAACCCCAGCAATCTCCCGGCGAACAAAGCTATGGCTGACCTTGGGATACTGATTGATTAAATAAGCAATTGACATTATTTTTTAGGGAAAATGATCATTCTTAATAAAGTCCCCTGCCCTGCTTCACGAAGACGGGGCTGTTTAAACACCGGCCCTCTGTGAAGGAGAGAAACATTAATAAAACCTAGCTATGTAAAGTTATACAAACACTGAGCCGGTTAAAGATGTTGCCAAACTGGCAATCTTTATTAAAACTTTATATTTTCATCAGTATATTTACTTTACTGGGCATGGGGGATAGGGCATGGGGCATTGGGCAGTCTCCCCCACTCAAAACTCCCCATCTCCCCCTTTTCTTAGAGGAGATGGAAGTCAGTTGAAGTAAAGTTAGCCAATCACAAAATTCACCAGTTTTCCAGGCACCACAATCACCTTTTTGATTTCCTTGCCTTCGATATGACGTTGCGCTACTTCAGATTCACGGGCATATTGTTCTAAAGCTTGCCGATCAGCGGCTGCCGGCACTTGAATGGTGCCTCTGGTTTTACCCATAATTTGAATCACTAGGGTAATTTCATCGACTACCAGGGCAGAAGCTTCTGCTTTTGGCCAACTTTGTTCATGCACTGAATCAGTATGACCAATCTCGTGCCACAATTCCTCAGCAATATGCGGCGCAAAGGGGGCTAAGAGACGAATCAGCGTCTCAATGCCTTCTGCATAAACCGGCGAATTTTTACACGCGGCATCTGAGAGGGCGTTGCTGAGTTTCATCAGTTCTGAAATGGCGGTATTAAATTGATAATCGCCTTCCAAATCTTCTGTCACTGCTTCAATTGCTGTGTGAATTGCCCGCCGCAAGTCTTTCTCAACTTTGCTCAGATCCCCGCCCTTGTAGGGTTTCGGGGGAGTGCTGCCGGCAAACTCTGTGACTAAGCGCCAAACACGATTCAGGAAGCGGGATTGACCTTCTACATCCGCATCATCCCACTCCAAATCTTTTTCCGGCGGCGCTTTGAAGAGGATAAACATCCGTGCCGTATCTGCCCCATATTTCGCCATGACTTCTAGGGGATCGACGCCGTTGTACTTGGACTTGGACATCTTTTCATAAAAAGCTTCCAGCGCTTCTCCCGTCTCTGGATCTTTCGGGGCACCGGCATTGACGTTTGCCGAGGGAATGTATTTGCCGGTTGTGGGGTTTTTGTAAGTCAAGCCCTGAACCATGCCTTGGGTAAGGAGGCGCTGGAAGGGTTCGTCAAAGTTGAGCCAGCCGCAATCGCGCAAAACCTTGACAAAAAAGCGCGAATATAGTAAATGCAAGATTGCGTGTTCGATGCCGCCGACATACTGATCCACCGGCATCCAATCATTCACCTTTGCCGTATCGAAGGCTTGGGCGGAGTTCTGGGCGTCTGGGTAGCGCAAGAAATACCACGAGGAATCGATAAATGTATCCATCGTGTCGGTTTCCCGCTTTGCCGGCGTCCCGCAACTCGGACAGGGCACATTCACCCAGTTTTCTAACTGAGTTAGGGGTGAACCGCCGCGTCCGCTAAATTCCACATCTTCTGGCAGCTGCACCGGCAAGTCTGCGTCTGGCACCGGCACAATTCCACATTTAGGGCAGTGAATCACCGGAATCGGTGCCCCCCAATACCGCTGGCGGGAAATTAACCAATCTCTGAGCCGGTATTGTACTCGCGCTTTTCCGTATCCCTTTTCTTGGGCATACTCGACAATTGCCGATTTGGCTTCCGTTGAATCCATGCCGTTAAACTGGTCGGACTCAATCACCACTCCGGGTTCGGTGTAAGCTTGTTTCAGGGCGGCTTTTGGGTCTGCTGCATCTGCCGGCACAATCACCACTTTTATGGGGAGATTCTGTTGCGTGGCGAATTGGAAATCCCGCACATCGTGGGCCGGCACTCCCATGACTGCGCCGGTGCCATATTCATAGAGCACATAATCGGCAATCCAAATGGGAATTTCTGCGCCGGTGAAGGGATTGATGGCTTTGCCGCCGGTGGGAATTCCGCGTTTCGGTTTATCCTCGGCGGTGCGATCCAATTCACTTTGAGCGGATACTTCTTTAATAAAGGCGTCTACCGCTTCCTGCCGGTCTGGGGTGGTGACGCGAGGTGTGAGCGGATGTTCGGGGGCCAAAACCACGTAAGTCACGCCATAGACGGTATCTGGGCGCGTGGTAAAGACTGCGATTTTCTCATCGAATCCGATAATCGGGAATTCTAAATAAGCGCCGGTGGATTTGCCAATCCAGTTGGCCTGCATCAACTTCACCCGTTCAGGCCAGCCGGTTAATTTATCGAGATCGTTGAGCAATTGTTCGGCATAGTCGGTAATTTTGAGGAACCACTGCCGCAACAATTTGCGCTCTACTTTAGCACCGGAACGCCAAGACCGGCCCTCGTTATCAACTTGCTCATTTGCCAGCACAGTTTGATCGATCGGGTCCCAGTTAACGGCAGCTTCTTTTTGGTAAGCAAGGCCGGCTTTTAAAAATTGTAAGAAAATCCACTGCGTCCACTTGTAATAATCGGGCGAACAGGTGGCAATTTCTCGACTCCAATCGAAGGAGATACCGAGTTTTTGCAATTGCCCTTTCATTTGGGCAATATTTTGATACGTCCACTTTGCTGGGGGAATGCCGCGTTCGATCGCCGCATTTTCTGCCGGCAGTCCAAAGGCATCCCAACCCATTGGACTGAGAACCCGATACCCTTGCATCCGTTTCAGTCGGGCAATCACATCTGTAATGGTGTAGACACGGACGTGTCCCATGTGCAGACTGCCTGAAGGGTAGGGAAACATAGACAGGGCATAGAATTTCGGTTTCTCTGTTTCTGCCGGTGTTTCAGCTAAGCCTCGCTCAGTCCAAGTCTGTTGCCACTTCTGTTCTATAGATCCGGGGTTGTAACGGGACTCCACGAACGGAACTCCTCGATGATTAATACTGTTTATCCGCCTTGATATTTTTACATACTCTCGCTCCCGTGCCACTATCCTGATTTAAGGAGATATTGTCGTGCCGGTGTGCGTCCCGATAGCAGCTAGGCCGGCGGTTTAAATCTGGAGGCAGGGCAATTCGATAACTCACTTTGTTAAATCATAGAGCCTTGAAAATTCCTCGATTGCCAATGCCACTTTATAGCTCAACGAGACTTTTTAAATTTGCATTCACCGGCACCCTATTCCTATCAAGCAGCTTTTTTTCCAAAACTCTTGAGCCGATTTAACCACTTCTGCCAGTAGTCAAGCAATTGTTCGCGTTCAAACATAAATATTTCTGCATCTTCACCTGGAAGCGCTACGACAATCAAAGCATTAACAATTTTGCAGCCAAACAATCTGTCCTTATAACAGCGATTAATTGCGCCACCATAAGCTACAAGTTGTAAAGGTTTATCGTAAAATTTTCCCAATCGCAATTTAGGTTCTTCAGCAGTCGTCCACTCAATAATGCAGGGAAGACCTTGATAACGGGCAACTAAATCAACTTTTCCCGCGTATCCTTCCACATAATTTGGCACAACTGCCTCGACAAACTGAATGTCGCTCAGTTTCTCCAATACCTGCTGAACGCTATAACAATAGGGCTGAATCAGGCTGGAAGCATTGGGAGATGACCCTTGCAAATACTCCTTAACCCATTGATGCAATAGTTTTCCTCGGCGACGGCTAGTTTGGGCAATGCGACTCGCCTCTGCCTGCCCTACTTTACTACGCCAATTAGAAAGAGCAGCTACAGACTCACTAGGCTGTGTAGCCTTAAGTATCGTAGTAACGGCTGGTAGCCGGATGCCCTTTTCGTCTTGGTAGTAAAACCGTCCATTAACCTGGGTTCCTTTCATCAGAAGAATCTCCAAAAAGTTGCTAAATTCAATCTCGCAATTTAGCTTTAGAGATATCTCTCACTTTGAGGCTGACTTAGACTGACTTAGGCTGACCTATTTACAATCTTGCTACAATTTTCAGTTTTAGCCTGTTATTCAACATCGTTCTTGCTCCAGAATAAGTAATATCAGAGCAGGCTTAACTGTGGTTTAGAGCTGAATGCAGCTAGTGAACTCGCTTTCAGATAATGGAGAGATTGGCCGATGCCACTGCCGCGTAACTTTTTAATTGAAATGGCTCGTAAGTATGAGCTTTCGCCAGAGCAAGAGGATGCTTTCGTAATCTGGTTTAGCAGTAACAGGACAGAGTTGGAGATAGCAACAGAACTCCATATCACTAACAGTGCGCTTACCACCCGCATGGGCCACGTTTATAGGAAGTTTCGCATCAACGGCAAAGGCCCAGGTAAATATGGTCGCTTGCTTAATTTTCTGACTACTGAGTTTCGGAAGTCTAAGCCTTCAGATTCTCCATCTTCTAATCTGTCAGAGGACGATCTGAATGATTTGGTGCAAGAGGTGCGCTCCTATTGCCGTGAGATGATTCAAGACCAATGTGGCACAATTAAATCCCTCACCATGTCACAACCTATCGATGTGAATGAACTCTACACCAACGTCAACATTCTGGAAAAAATTCCCAGTCGCCAGTGGCGCGAAGTTGATGAAATGGTACAAGAGTGTAACCCGGAAAACTTCGCTCGCTTTGGACTTGGCGAAGTAACTGATAGACGGATACCAGGACTAGAAGCAGTTGAGAAATACTCAAAATTGATGGTGTTGGGTAAGCCAGGGTCAGGAAAAACTACATTTTTGAAGCATTTAGCAATCCAGTGCAATACAGGTAAATTTCAAGGTCATCCCATCCCAGTTTTTATCACACTCAAAGACTTTGCAGAAGCAGAAAGAAAACCTAGCTTACTGGAATACATCACCCAGAGGTTTTTTGATTGTGATGTCTCTGTTGACCAAATAGCTGTACTTTTGAAGCACGGTAAGATACTGGTTTTACTTGATGGTTTGGATGAAGTAAAAGTTGAGGATAACAACCGTGTCATCAAGCAAGTTCGTGATTTTTCTGACAAGTTTCGCACCAATCAGTTTGTAATTACCTGTCGGATTGCAGCAAGTAACTATACTTTTGATAAGTTTAAAGATATTGAAGTCGCTGATTTTGATGACGAACAGATTAAAACCTTTGTTCATAAGTGGTTTAAAACTAATCAAACAGTTAAAGTAAAAGAATTTATTAAACAACTTAGTAAAAATGATTCAATTCGAGAACTGGCAACCAATCCGCTACTACTGACACTATTATGTTGGGTGTTTGAAGAATCAGATAAATTCCCTTTTAATCGTTCAGAACTTTATGAACGAGGAGTAGATACCTAATAAAAAAATGGGATGAAACGCGAAAAATTGAGCGAGAGCAGGTTTATAAAAATTTATCAGTGCAGGGCAAGAAAGATTTACTGAGTCAAATTGCCTTAATCACATTTGAGCGAGGAGACTATTTCTTTAAACGGAAAGAAATAGAGCAGTATATTTCTGATTACATCCACCATCTACCTGATGCTCAAAACAACCCGGAGGCATTGCAACTGGATAGTGAGGCAGTTTTGAAGTCCATTGAAGCGCAGCATGGGTTATTGGTAGAACGGGCGCAAAATATTTACTCTTTCTCTCATCTGACGTTTCAAGAGTATTTCACGGCGAAAAAGTTTGTTGAGCGTGCAGATTGGCAAAACTTGGTCAGCCACATTACTGAATACCGATGGCAAGAAGTATTTTTACTAGCAGTTACCATGATAAAGTCTGCTGATGAGTTACTGCGGCTGATGAAGAAAAAAATTGATGCACTTATAGCTTTGGATGAAAAATTGCAGCAGTTCCTCATCTGGGTAAGTCAGAAATCCTGTTCAGTTGAGGTTCCTTACAAGCCAGTAGCAGTTAGGGCTTTTTACATGGGCTATGACCTTGACGTTTTCCGCGTCTTTGCCCGTGACCTTGACCTGAACCTTGACGCTCAACTAGATATTGTTCTTGCTTTTAAGCTTGAGCTTCCTCCAAACCGTGACCTTAAACTTGAACTTAAGCTGGATCGTAACCTAGCTATTGAACTTTATCTTGATTGTGCCCTTGGCCTATCTGTTGTCCGTACCCATGCCTTTTACCTTGCCCTTGATCTGGCTGTTGATGTTGCTCCTGAACTGGCTCAAGCACTGGAAGAACTTAAGGGGCAACTACTGGGCTTAAATAGTGATACGGAGATAAAAGAAATATTAAAGCAATGGGAGGAAAAAAAAGGTCAAGCTTGGACTGAACAATTAAGAGCGGTGATGATTAAGCATAGAAATATCGGTCACGATTGGCACTTCAACGAACAGCAGAAGGAACTACTTGAACAGTATTACGAGGCTAATATGTTGCTGGTAGATTGTTTGAATAGTGATTGTGAGGTGTCCTGTGAGGTGCGGCAGAAAATAGAGGATACGTTGTTGTTACCCATCTGTGAAATCAAAGAATAAAAACATAAAAATTTAATCGTATTATTATATCAATTAATGCCGCAATTGGTGCCGGCCACAAGCTAAAAATTTGTACTGCTGTAAGATGTCAGTACCCCAACGCTTGAATTGGTAAAATTGAGAGATCTGTTTAAAATTATTAGCAGTGTTTAGCCTGTGCGCCCTCTCCTATCCAAATAACCGGCCAAATTAAAGAGCCGTCGCTTGAGGAGACTGATTTTTTTGGGTGCTGGTAGGATGCTCGCCCTAACGCGTTTGCCTCTGCGAGGGTGAACCCTAAAAAAGTAAAAACTAAAAAGGCACGTAATAATTTATTTGTCAATATTGCTTTGCTTATTCTATGATTTATTAATCAGGGTAACGCTTAATTTTATAGTTAATTAATACCCTTGCGTGAAGGCTTAGCAGTCAGAGCAAGAGGCATCTACAGGGTAATTTTCAGCGAACCAATTGTAGATAGGAGCGTTAAACGATGGCTTTATTCTTAGGCGATGATACAAATGACACGTTAATTGGCAGCGTTGGAAATGATCTTTTCATCGGTGCCCTCGGAAATGACAGTTTAATCGGGGGATTAGGCAATGATATTGTCTTTGGCGAAGAGGAAAATGACGTTTTATTGGGCGGCGGTGGCAATGACGTTTTATTGGGCGGCAGCGGCAATGACAGTTTAGATGGAGACGACGGCAACGATACCCTCTATGGGGGTGAGGGAAATAATACTTTAACCGGCGGTGCCGGTGTTGATGTCTTTGCCCTCGGTTTTTCTGGGGATTTGGGACAAGATATTATTACCGACTTTGAGTTTGGTGTAGACAGAATTGGCTTGCCGGCTGAAATCGATCTTGCTCAAGTAAGGACACAAATTCTTCCCGTCAGTTCAAATTCAGGCATCGTTTTAATTACCTTTTTGCAACAAACCAACAGTCGTCCTCTCATTTTGGCACAGTTAGATTATCAGGGCGATCCTCCAGACTTGTCTAATCTGAGCGATTTATTAGTGCCGGTGAACCCGATTAGCAGTGCTTTAGAATTTAGCACCCCCACATTTGCGTTTAATGAAAATGGGGTGCCGGTGGCAGCGGTAACTGTGAATAGAGTTGGTAGCACGAGCGGAGAAGTCAGCGCAACGATTAACCTAAGCGATGGAACCGGCACAGCTTTTCAAGATTACATCAACACCCCTATTCAGGTAAATTTTGCTGAGGGAGAAACGACGCAAACCGTCTCCATTCCTATCCTAGATGATACCGCCATTGAAAACACTGAAACCATAAATTTGAGCTTAATAAACCCCACCGGAGGAGCAACAATTGGGGCGCAAAATACTGCAACTGTCAACATTTTTGATGATGATGTTGCCTTGCAGTTTAGTGATGCCTCCTTTAGCGTTAATGAGGATGGCACACCTGTCGCTCAAGTCACGATAACTCGCACCGGCATTCTGGATCGAGAAGTCGGTGCCACCCTGACGCTTACAAATGGCACTGCCACCGCCGCCGAAGATTATGAAAACCCGCCAATCCAGCTAAACTTTGCTTCAGGGGAAGCAAATAAAACCGTAACAATTCCCATTGTTGATGATGCCTTAGTGGAAGGATCAGAAACCATTAATTTAGCCTTAGAAAACCTCACGGGCGGGGCAACGATTGGAGCGCAAAGTACGACAAATCTGACAATTTTAGACAATGATGTTGCTTTACAGTTTAGCGCCCCCATTTTTAGGGTGAATGAAGACGGCACACCGATTCAAGAGATTGGAATCATTCGCACCGGCATTCTCGATACAGAAGTGACTGCTACCATTACTCTGACTGAAGGTACAGCAACGTCCCCAGAGGATTTCAACAATAGTCCCATAGAACTTATCTTTGCCCCTGGGGAAACACGTAAAACTTTAGCAGTTCCCATTGCTGATGATAACTTAGTTGAAGGTTCTGAGACGATTAATTTAACCTTAAGCAATCCCCAGCAAAACGCACTGATTGGCAATAATAATGTTGCCGTCCTCGAAATAGTTGATAATGACACCGCACCGCCGGCACCCTCACCATCACCCTCACCGTCAGCACCAGGCACCTTAGAGTTTAGTGAAGCGAGTTTTTTAGTCAATGAAAATGGGATTCCGATAACAGCCGTCACGGTGACTCGCAGCGGCGGTAGCAGTGGAGAAGTTAGCGCGACAATTTCATTAACAAATGGCACGGCAATTGCCTCTCAGGATTACACGGATACCCCAATAACCGTTAACTTTGCCGAAGGAGAACTGTCTAAAACGGTTAATATTCCTATCAGTGATGACACTTTAATTGAAGTTCCAGAAACGGTGAATCTCAGCTTAGTTAATCCTACCAACGGTGCTATCCTAGGAGCGCAGAATACCGCAACTCTCACGATTGCGCGAAGTGATGTGCCGGCATTGCTAGACTTCGAGGCTGTGGGAAATTTAGAAACCGTTGGAGATGCGTATGCAGCACAAGGTGTTTCTTTCTCTTCTAATGCTTTAGGAATTATTGATAGCGATGCCTTAGATGCCTTGGGAAGAAATGATGAATTTGGCGGTAACTTTGGGACGCCGCCGAGTGGAATTACTGCTTTAACTTATGGTGAAGGTTCTGAGATTTTAATGGATGTCAGCGGTGGTTTTGACAGCCAACTTTCGTTTTTCTACGCTTCGCCTTTCCGCGATCACACTGTAACTATTTATTCGGGTGCCAGTGGCACCGGCAATATTTTGGCTTCGGTTCCTTTATCTCGAACTCCTGCCGGTGAATTGCCTGATGCTTACAGCACATTTAATGAAATAACGATTCCATTTTCAGGAATTGCCAGATCCGTAACCTTTGGGGATGTGGCTAACAAAATTGTGATTGATAGCATCGAACTTGGTTAAAAACACACAGCAAATGACCCCTCCCTTGTTCAAGGGTTGAAGTAATTATCTTCTCCCTCCTGAACGGGGGATAATTACATCTGTGGGGTCAACGCCGGGAAAAATACTACGATTTTGAGGTGAAAGCGGTGATAAGCCTTCGTTGCCTGTAAACTCAGCGCCGGCAGCACCACCTGCCAATGGATCGCTCAAACCATTGAGTGAATCCATTAAGAAGGTATTTCTAAACCCCCGCTGATCAAAACCTCTTCTTTCTTCTTCAGAGAAAGTCGGTTTCACTCGCCGGGGTGCCGGCTGAGTTGACGGGTTCGCCGGCACCGCTTGAGTCAAGTGATTATTTACCTGAAATTGCTGTTTCGTCTCTAATTCGCCAGCATAAACAGCTAAAGAAGGTAAAAAATAAAAGGATAAGAAAAGCAAAAAAAATCGCATAAAATCTAGCTCCTAAAACCGAAAAGTTGTGCGAATCGTTCCGATAAAAATATCACTGTTATCTGAATCATGCTCTGGATTCGTGATCAGAAAGAACCCGGGACTGATAGAGACATTATCAGTAATTCGGAAACGATAAAAAGCTTCAAAATGCAGCGAAGTATCCTCATCTTTCCCTAAAATCAGACCGTTGCCATTCACTAATTTAGGTGGCTGACCGAATAAAAATGCTAGTAAATCTCCTTCTCTACCAAACGGATCGGATAAGCCAACAGAAAATAGATATGTGGAAGTCGTTGCAGACGCAGATGATTGATTGGAGTTTGTGAAAATTAATCCCCCCCAAGTCCCGAAAGTAATTCTAGGATTCACACGCCATTGTAGAGTGCCGCTGACTGCATGAATCTGAGCCGGCTCATCCATAAAGCCATTGGTGTCGGCAATAAAGCTGCCGGTGAAGGTATCTAACCGGCCATCGCTATTGTAAGCATTCACATAAGCCAAGCCGGTGAGAACATTGGCAGCCGGCTTGAGTAACAACTGCACACCCAAAGCACTGCGATCCGCTCCAAATACGCCCCCACCCGGATCAGAACGATTGCTATCTCCCGTACCATAGGCAACTTGCAACCGCACAGGATCAGCCACTAACCAGTCAAACCCAACACCGGCATCTAAATTGCCAATTTTAAACACCGGACTGGCTTCAGTAAAGCGTGAAATCGCGCCCCTGCCGGCATCAAAATAAGGCGAGTTAGCCGTTAAAACACTGCTTAAACTAAATCCCACCGGCCTGATCGTGAAAACAACCCGATCATTGAGCGCAGCAAACCGATATTCCAGTTTATCTAATTTAATTTGATTATCTAAATCAGCTTGGTAAGATAGCAACGTCATATCGCTATTAAAAATCTCAGGGTTAGCAAATCCCCGATCATCAAAATTCCCCGTTGCTAATTCCAGCCGCAGCCGATCTTTGCCGGTGAAAGATGTGACGATGCCTAAGCGCGTTAGATGAGTGAGCACCGTGTCGCCGTCTCCTTTGCCTGGAGGATCGCCGCCGGCAGCGCCCGATAGGGCAAAAATCACTTCGCCGCCAAAAACTGCTGTGGGAGAAAATTGTTGCACTTCTAATTGAGCAGTTCGATTTTCCAGCACATCAACTCGACCCCGCAAGCCGGCTAATTCAGCAGCGAATTCTGCTTGCAGTTTTTGTAAAACTGCTAAATCTTCCTGGGTAACGTAGTCTTCCCTAGATTCGGCTGCAATCAATTCATTGATACGCTCTAAGCAGGCGTTTAAACCGGCAGCAAATTCATATCGCGTGATGGCTCGATTGCCCCGAAACGTCCCATCTGGATAGCCGGCAATACAACCGTAGCGCTCGATTAAGTTTTGTAGTGCCCCAAACGCCCAGTCACTCGGCTGCACATCCTGCAATTGCGATACGGAAGTTACCTGATCCATCGCGCTGTCAGGCGAAACGATATCAGACTGCTCAGTTTCAATCTGACTCAGCCGGTTATCTAGGGACGGTTCAGCACTTGCTTGGCTATCTGGATCACGATTCAGCAGCCTAGTCAGCTTACCCTTATGGGTTGGTGGCAATAACCCGGAGTTCGGGTTATCTGAGAGAATGTTCGGCTGTAAAGACTGTGCCGGCATTACTCCATCAAAACTGCCCTCCACAGGCCGATCGCCCTCCACAGTTTTTAGCCCTTCAGATGAACTTGTCGTTGCAGACAACTGGGAGGTTGCTGCTGCCGGTGCTGCGAACAGTAATACTGCCAAACCGGGAAAGATGTACTTCATGCTGATGATCGCTCCTCACACCTAGATACCAGAAACACAGGTTAATGTTTCGCTCCTCTAAGGCACACTACCTGATTCACTGACAAATCTAGGAGATTTTCTATCACCGAAGTTCTGGTAATTCTCTAAATTTAGTCGCAGGCGTCACCTAGCAATAGACTGCCACATCCCCCAGAAGGTTCATCTCTCAGCAGCGATCGCACATCAAACGTGAATGCTTCGTAAATATTTTCAATCACATCCGCTTTTTCCCGATTCCCCCTCCCAGTTTGTAGCAATTGAGGATCGACCGGCGGCTGCTTCAAGGCGAGCTGGAGTCCCGCCACTTCCGCTTGCTTGACAAAATGTATCGTCTGCATCCCACAGCTATTGTTGGCGCTTAAACTTGGATCGATACAGTAGATGTTGTCCTGTGCTCTTCCCCGTCCGTGAATGCCGATTAACTCACCTTGTGCGTTAAACACAGGGCCGCCGCTCATGCCTCGGCGTGTTTGGTTATTATAAAGCAAGCTATAGCCACCATCCGGCGAGGGTGGAGCGACAATTTCACTTAAGTTGCCGGCGGAGAACTCCCGCACCCGGCGAGCGCTCTCATCTTCAGGATTTGGCCAACCGGAGATGAACACCGGCTCTCCTTCCGCTAACTGGTTGGATTTTCCAACGACGGCAACGGGATACTTGAGATCGCTCTCAAATTTAATAATTGCCAGATCGAAACCTTTGATGGTTTCGCCTAACTGTTCGTCCTCGGTGCCGAAGGGAAGAATATTCTCGTGACTTTTGACATCATCAACAAAGTGAACTTCCCCGTCACTGGTTCGCACCCCGTAAACCACATCTCGCGTCCGCACAACATGAAGCGCCGTTAAAACGTAATAAGTCTGATTGCTGCGGGCTACGATCACCCCTGAGCCTGGGTTCCATTCCTGTCTGGCTTCAATATCTCCCTTTTGCAGACCTTGGGCGATCACGACCGTGGTTTGGGAAGCAACGTCATCGACCTGTTCTTTTGTCAATACTTGAGCGGCCATCAGTGGAATCGTGATTGCCACTGCGGCAGATGCCCCAACCAGACAGGAGGATAACCGGCCAAAGAAAATCATTTTAATAATTATGTTGTACTGAAAATGACGAATTTTCTATATCAATGAAAGCTTGGAGTTGGAGATATCGCAGCCGGCATCTCTTCAAAGCTTGCCGCTCAAAAACGTCCGCAATTTGCTGTGCTTCCTGTTGAAGGCTCTCTGCCGGCATCTTCGCTAAACTTGGCCATAAACTCCCCGGCATCCGCTTGATGGCCAAGCGACTTTCTCTCACTAGACGCGCTGAAAGGGCCAGTCAAAGTCACGCAATAAAAGCAATTAACTTATTGTTAGCAATCGGTTATTTTCTTTGTTTTCGTGACTGAGAACAAATGACCCATGAACCCTAGCCCTTATCTTCGCAACAATGAATGGTTTGGCGACTTAAAAAAGTTGGTTAACCAACTTGCTCAAATCTACATAATTTTGACCGCCAGACTGCTGAATTGGGGTGCCGGTGCCACTCGCACTGAATAATTTTTCTAAGACGGTATTAGGATTGTTTTCTCGCTTGAGGGTAAACAGTACGTTATTGCCATTGCAACCGGCTCTTGTGTTGTTGACCGAGCAGATAACGGGCAAACCATTGACTCTTCCTGCCGTCAGATACAAGCCGTTCAGAGTGCCGCTATTTTGAGCGATGGCGCTGTTTAGCCGGCTCGTCACCTCGGCGCAGCGCTTTGCTGGCGGGAACCCTGCCTCGCTAAACTCTTCGGTTGTCCAAACGATCATGGGATCTGAGACGGTGCCATTTTTTCTAACAGCTACTGTCACATAATAGTCATCTTGCCGGCATTCAAACGCTTGTAAATTGGTTGACTGGGCAGAAGCCGGTTGAACGCTTAGCATGGGAACTTGAGCGGCAACTAAGCCGGCGAATGCTAAACGAAAAACTGATTTGATACTCATGATGCTAAATCTCCGTAATAAAAAAACTTGATGGCACTTAACAACCTAAAAATTATCCTAAGTTTCACAGCTCAACTGGGGAGCCACGATAGAAGCTCTGTTTAAGCATTCTGAAAACGCATCGGCAATTTAGGGGTTGAACTTTGCAGAGCGCAGGCACAACCCGCGTAAGCCAAGTTTAACTGAATCAGACCGTAAAACTGCTTACAGTTAAAAGCTTTAAGCTTTTTTGATAAAAAGCCCGACTTTTGTTAATTTTGTATGAGCTGTAGGGCTGATCTCAGTTGCTGAGCGACCCAGATATTTTGCAAGACGGAAGATACAGGCGTCAAGTTTCACCTAGCTGTAGTTTCTTGTCAAGCTAAGCTGACTTATGCTCTCGCGTCCCAGATGTGTTCTAAGTTCACTTTAGGAGAGTTTCTTGAGTCTGTTGAAGGTATTTGTTTACGGAACGCTCAAACCTGGGCAATGTAACTATCAACGCTACTGTGCCGGCAAGGTTGTAGCCGCTCAACCTGCAACTGTGTTTGGCCGGCTATTCGCCCTGCCGGTAGGATACCCGGCGATGACTGCGGGGGACGCTCTTATCAGCGGTGTGTTGCTTTCATTTAGCGATCCAACTGTTTTGCATGACCTGGATCGGCTAGAAGATTACGATCCTCACCGGCTGCCGGTACAAAATGAATATAACCGAGTGCAAATTGAGGTCTTTGACTTATCCGGTCAAAAGTTAGACCTTGCTTGGGTTTACTTAATGACACCCGAACAGGTTGAGCGCAGAGCAGGCGTGCCGGTGGCATCTGGCTGCTGGGTTGCCGGTGAATTCCCCGAAAATAAATGTGAGAACACGGATTTTTAAGCTCATCGCAAATCCGCAATCTCACATCTAAAGTATATTAAGTCTTTTTATTCGACTATTAATGCGCGAGTGATGACCGATTTTTCTGGAGTGGCCACCGGCGCTTTGGGAATTTCTACAACCGGGTTGTTAAGAGCAATCATCAAGCTGTCGTCAGACTCAAGGGTTTGAGGGGATTGCGCCATTTGGGGTGCAAAAGACTGCTGAGACGGGAGCATCCCCGACACGGCAGCGATGAACATAGCCGCCAGTGCCGCACCACCCCACAAGATGGCTCGCTTTGGCCGGCGATCAAGACGGGCAAAAACTTGCTCTACCGTTTCTTCAACACTTTGCTGTGCTGCCGGCACCGGCATTTTATGCAATCCTTGGCGCAGACTTAACAGCCGGCTGTACAACTGCTGTACCCTCGGATCATTGGCCAGCCATTCTTCAACTTGCCGGCGTTCTGCGGCTGTCACCTCGCCATCGAGGTAAGCACTCAATAATTCAAAACGGTCACGTTTTAGCGTATTCACGGCACCCATCAACTCAGCGTGATTAGCAAGTTTCCCATCTAGCAACTCCCCTTGGGGTTGCTTTCTAGAATCATCATTGAACTCAAAGTTAGGGGTCATTTTAACACCACCACCAACTCAAATTGGGGCAAAAACCCGGAGGAACGAACACAAGTTAATTTACTACCGATCATAGTGAAGCCATTTGCTATCTGGGGCCATCTATCAAAGGAACGATTAAACTAGGCGCTTAAGACCTAACCTTCCTACTTACCATCCAGATAGTTTTGTAATTGTAATTGCAGACGCTGACGCGCTCTAGCGATTCGTGACTTTACGGTTCCCAAGGATACGCCAGTAATTTCGGCGATTTCCTCGTAAGCCATTCCTTCAATCTCTCTGAGAACTATTGTAGTACGAAAAACTTCTGGCAAGTCAGCAATTGCTTCTCGCAGCTGATCGTAAAATTCTCTAGTTGTGAGATTTTCTTCAGGTCCGGGGCTGTCGGCTGCAATTTCCCAATCCATCTCGCCGTCCTCTAGCAGCCGGGGGGCATCTAGAGAGAGTGGATCGCGCACCCGTTTGCGCTTGCGTAATTCGTCATAAAACAAGTTTGTCGCAATACGACTTAACCATCCCCGGAACTTAACCGGATCGTTTAAGCGCTTAACATTACGATATACCCGAATCCAGACTTCTTGAGCCAAATCTGCCCGATCTTGCCAATCTGGAGCCAAGTGGTATAGAACTCTTTCGACATGAGACTGATGACGGCGCAGCAGTTCAGCAAACGCAGCTCTGTCAGGGTGTAGTCCATCCTGACACCGCAGCACTAAGTCGTAGTTAGAAAGTTTCTCAGGTGGAACTGGCACTTGAAGAACCGTTGGCTCACCCGTTGACCAAGATAAAGGAATAGAGTGACTCATGAGCAGTATTGGCTCTGTAACATTCCAGCTTTAGTGACGGTGCCATATTTAAGAAGTTCCTGCGAAAGTTACAAATACATTTAAACACGAGCGGGAAGCGCGTTTGCGTAGGTTATCCCCAGCCCAGTGTATCGACTGATTTTAGCAGCTGCCGGTGTTTTCTGCCTCACCGGCTCTAATACTAAGCCAACTGCTCGAATCATCTGCCCAAAGTTATTTTTTCCTTCTCACAAATGAACCGTGCTTTGGATTGGCGGCTTGTTTCGGCGATGCCGGTGCCGACTTCAGGCTGTGGCGATTCCTGGTTGGGGAGGATTATGCTCAGCAGAAGTGCAGAGTCAAGTTGGGAAGGACGGAAGATAGCCCAAGGGGATGTAGCGGCATGATTAGCAAAACAGGGTTAGGGATTAAAGATTTGTTGCAAGATCGGCGTTCACAAATTCTCGCGATTGCTGAAAAGCATGGAGCCTATAACGTGCGGGTGTTTGGTTCTGTGGCACGGGGAGAAGCAACCCAAGAGAGCGATATTGATTTTTTGGTTGACTATGTAGGAAAAATCACGCCCTAGTTTCCAGCAGGACTATTAGCTGAGTCATGGTTGCTCTTGAGAGGAGGTGCTGCTGGATTCCAAGTATAGGAGGCTGGCACGCTGCTTTACTGGTTAGGTTTGCTGCACCTCACTGATACAAATGCTATCGCTTACTCTGGCTCGATCTTTATATTTTAATCATCCTTAGAAATACTACGAAGACGACGCATCTCCTCTAACGTTTGCAAGAATGGCTCTGTTCCTTCACTGCTAATGCCAGCTTGCTCAAAAATATAGCCTGTAGTTGCCTTAATAGTTAATTCTGTGTTATTTATTTTATCGCCTGTTAGGCAAATCTGCTGCCAATCAGGATTAGATCTGTGCCAGTTTGTGCATTGCATTGCTTGCCTAAGAATTGGCTGCCATGTTTCTGGATTATTTTTCACAATCACTGATGCAGCGCCTGCAATTGCTTGCCAACCCAAGGATAGAGCACACAAATAGTTGTCTCGAATGAATCCTGGGACTGATTGCTTTTTCTTGCTATTTTGCTCTTGCTTTTCTTTTTCTATTATTCCATTTTGAAATTTCGTCCACACTGGGGTGGCGTCAAATATGACATTCCAAATATCGGCAATAGCTTGAGTAGTAGATTCAATTTCATTTTCATTATTTTTCAGTGGATCTAGACTTTTTCCTAATGCTTCTCTTAATCTATCATTGCAATTGAAGAGAACACTTAAAGTAATAATTTTGTCAGCAGATGCAGGCAAGGAATTATTGTCGTGATTAACGCGCTCCTTAAATATCGGTACAATTTGTTCAATTTTCTTAGTAATAATTGTCATTGTATCTCGTGTTTCAAAGGAGAGTCCTATCGTCTTGCTCACAGGCTTAGCATTCAGATTCAAATCACTGAATAGCTGCCTTACCAGTACCTTTGATTTGAAAAGCATGAGAACTACTGGTACTTTCTGACTAGCTAGATCTGGGTTTTCTCTAAGAGCTTCTTTAATCGAGGCTGCACGGTGTTGTCCATCTGCCGCGAATAAAAAGCAGCTACTATATATTTTTAGAGAACCAACTTGTGGGTCGTCTTTTGAAGGTATAAAATCGTATCCTTTCCCTTCAACTATTTCCGTAAAATTGCGCGGGATAATGAAAAGTGTCAATGCTGAATAAAAAGCATTAGCTCCATATAATAAGTAGGGGACTAGTTCCTTTCTAACTCTTGTCCAGCTTAACTTTCGCTGCATTTCTGTATCAGAAGCAAGTAGTTGATCAAGAACTAAATCTTCTGGTAATTTAACCAAAGAATCGATCTCACCATACTCAATAGTTGTTAGGTAGAAATTTATGTGGTTCTGTTCTCCTTTGATCACTGAGAAAGTATACGGCATAGTAGCTCCTAACTTAATAACTTCAAACCACGAAAAGAAGTCGGCTGGAAATAAATCAGATTGGCCAATTCAACCAGCCGACTGTAAGCATCCAAAAGATAAAATTTTCAGACGACTTCCATCAGCTTATCTTACAGATTGTTACTTTTGATTCTTTCCCTTGGACATTCGATCTTCAAAAACCTTGCGAAAATATCTAGCTGGATAGCGCACTTCCTCCTGCGAGGACTTCCGTATTAGCTGATCAAGGGCAAAACGGGCAGCATCAAGCACCTCCAAGTAAGCTGCTAAACCTCGATAGCGCACGTCCTCGGAAAAATACCTAGCTAGATAGCGCACTTCCTCCTGCGAGGGCTTCTGTATTAGCTGATCAAGGGCAAAACGGGCAGCATCAAGCACCGCGAAGTAAGCTGCTAAACCTCGATAGCGCACGTCCTCCTGCGAGGGCTTCTGTATTAGCTGATCAAGGGCAGAAAGGGCAGCATCAAGCACCTCGGAGTAAGCTGCTAAACCTGGAGCTTGCTGTTTTGGATTATAAGAAGGGTGCATAGGTTTCCTCTTTTCAAAATAATAAGAATGAGTGATGTTAAATCCTTTGATTTTCAAGGTTTACCGAGAGCGGTAGGCTCAAAAAATAGGTCACTTATTGAGGCAGAGAGATTATCGGCTTGACTTAACCTCTCCTTGTCTCATTATGGCACAGCTTTCTTAAAATGAGATGTTTTTTTAAAAAAACATCTATAAATATAATTTAGAGAAGTGTTTTACGCTAGAAACATCTTACGTGACTGGTAGAGCCTGTAATGCAATCTGCTCTACTGTGTAAGGATTGGGCAGCGTGAGGGAGAATAATCACAATTGCGTCTAATGCCGGCTCTACCCCCGCAGCCTTTAGCCAAACGATCAGCAGTTTTGTTCACACGCACCAATACTCACCCAACTGCTCGAACCATCTTCCCAATGCTCTTTTTTCCATATGGGTGCCTGATGTTTCAATGTGTCGATTGCATACCGGCACGCTTCAAATGCTTCTGAACGATGAGGAGAGCCAACTGCCACCAGTACGCTGATTTCCCCAATTTGCAACCGGCCTGTGCGGTGGTGGATGGCGACCCGATTCACATCTGGCCACGTTTTGCGGATCTCGGCAGCGATTTGCTGGAACACCCGCAATGCCATCGGTTCATACGCCTGATATTCCAAGGCAACCACCGGCTTGCCATCGGTTTTGTTGCGAACCGTGCCACTCATCACCACCACCGCCCCATTACCCGGATCGTCTGCTAGGGCGTAGACTTCTTCAAGGGACAGAGGCGCAAACGTTATGGCAAAGCTATCCCCGGCGTGGGGTTGAATGGGTGTGTTTAGGGGAAGTGTGGTTCCAAGATTCATCGCATTGAGCTAGTTAAGGGCTAGTGGATCTATTTTGCTTGATTAATGCCTAAATGACTGGAATTGATAGCGCTTTCCCCTTGCAGTTCGTTGATATTGCCGGCATTAAGCTTTCCCGCCACCCATGAGGTAGAGCAACGCCATGCGAACCGCAACGCCACTCGTTACTTGTTGGGAAATCAAGCTAAATTCAGGGTCATCCATTAAATCAGAGGAGATTTCAACCCCCCGATTAACCGGCCCTGGATGTAAAACTTTGACATTCGGTTTGCACAGTTTCAAGCGCTCACGCGTAATGCCAAACCGTTGATGATACTCCCGCAAACTTGGCAACAAATTTTGATCCATCCGCTCTTTTTGCAGGCGCAATGTCATCACAAAATCGGCATCTTGTAAAGCCGGCTCGATTGTCCAATGCAGAAAGAGTCTACCCGCTCTGCCGGTGCCGAAATCTGCAAATAGCTGGGGCACGAGGGTAGGAGGGCCGGCAAGATGCACCTCTGCGCCGGTTGCCGTTAAACTCCAAATATTCGACCGTGCCACCCGCGAGTGCAGAATATCGCCGACAATTGCAATTTTTTTGCCTTCAAGCAGTTCTAAATGAGGCCGGTCTGGGTCTAATAAAGAACAAATCGTGAACAGATCGAGCAATCCTTGTGAAGGATGTTCATGCTGGCCATCACCGGCATTCAGAATCCCAACGCGGGAGTCTAGGCGATCCATCTCATCGGCAATCGCTTGGGGCACACCGGCTTGCTTGTGACGAATCACCATCATGTCACATCCCATCGCCAGATAAGTCTTCGCCGTATCCAAAATTGTCTCCCCTTTGGTTAGGGAAGACGTACCGGGGGCAAAATTCAGCGTATCAGCCGATAGCCGCTTTGCTGCCAGTTCAAAGCTGCTGCGAGTTCGGGTGGAAGGTTCAAAAAACAAATTCGCCACCAATTGACCCTGCAAAGAGGGCACTTTCTTCAAGCGTCGAGAGAGGACTTCCTGAAAACTTGCAGCCGTTTGCAAGACAGTATTGTATTCCTCTGAAACAAAGTCAGCCAGAGAAAGAATGTGCCGGCGCGTCCAAGTCGTTGTAGCCATGCAAAAGGAGGGATGAAGGAAAAGAGAAAATGGAAAAGGGACAAGCGAGAATTCTTGCGGTTTCCTTTCTCTTTTTACTGGTTTGTGTCAGGGCTGTAAATGGAGGATGTTTAGAGATACCCAAATCAGCGACAGAAAAATCATAAACCCAACCGCATCTAGTAATGTAGTTAGCAAAGGGCCGCTGATCAGCGCGGGATCTAGCTTTAAGCGCTTGAGTCCCATTGGCAGAATGGTTCCTAAAGTAACCGCAACAAAGACATTAATTGCCATCACTAAGCCGGCAACAAATCCCACCCAGCGCGACTGAGGGGACGTCCAAATCAGGGAAAGCAGGATCAGAGTCGTTCCTAACGTGAAAGCCGTTCCCAGGCCGGCTAAAACTTCCTTCGGGGCAGAAAGCGCGGCTTCGTCCCCACCGCTGACATCCGCTAGTTTTTGGATATCCTCAGTGGCTTCTTCTTCAAGACTGTCCACCACATCGTCAATGGTGATAATTCCCATCTACAATATAATCTCCCACATCCACAGCCGGCAGTTGATTCAACTAGAATTTCAACTGATTTAAGTCACTACTATTGGAAATAGAAATAGGCGCTTCTTGAGTGACCATAAAACCTTCGCTATCTCCCCCGCGCTGGGTGGCCATGTCTCCCAGCACGGGGGAGTTTAATACTGTCAGCAGATGGACTTTGATCCATAAAATACGCAAAATTCAACATCAGTTTCGTCACAAAGAAACCGCTAAAATTTAGGCTAACTCTTAAGGGGTTAAAGGACAATCCGCTGTAGCACCTAAATAGACAAATCGACGAACTGATCATTTTTAACTGAGGCACCAATGAACACTAGCCACAAATATCTGACTGCCCTGATCTCCAGCCTGCTTTTAGTCGGCTTGGGTAGCTGCACCCCTCCTCCAGGCAACCTTGGCAGTAACAATTCCTTGCCGAATCCCACTCCCTCAAATACAGCTAGTCCCACAGCAAAGCCCTCCTCAGAAGAATCTAAGGGTGAAACTTTAATCGGCAGCCAGCCTTTAAAGGCGTCGTCTCAAAATACTGTGAATGTGACGGTTTATGAAGCAGATAGTCAATGTGAGAAGGTACTTCCTAAAAAAGTTGCGGTGCCGGCAGATAAACAACTGGAAACTGCGGTTGGGAAGGTGCTGGAAAAATATGATACTGGCGACTTTGATTTAGCCGGTTATCGTGTTAATGTTGAACCGGCAACGGGTGAGGCAACCGTCGATTTTCGCATTGCGCCTGATTCTAAACGCAAGCTTGTTTCTCTATCAAGTTGCGAACAATTTGCCTTATTCAGCAGTTTGAATAAAACCTTAACCAGTAACCCAGACTGGAAAATCAAAACCGTTCGTTTCACTGAACAAGGCAAAGAAATTCTGCTTTAAAGTCTGGAAACAGCCGCACACTTTGCGAGATACCACCGCCAAGGCAATTCAGCGCCGGCAGTGATACCGATGCGGGTTGTTTGCACAAAGCTGATTGCCCCGGAGGCCAAATCTTGCTGAAATTTAGGGCTACGATGCTCTAACCATAGGGGTTGGCCGGCACGTAGCTCTAAAGCGGTTAAACTCAGGTCAATTTGCAGCGCCAGGCAAAGTTTACCAGGGCCGGCGGCAAGGCGATCGGGTTTTGTAATTTGGCGCGAATCAATCCAAGGCGGCATTGTTTCCAGCAGCAAAGCACGAACCAGCACAGCACTAGGCACGCCGTCGAGATCGGTGACAATGTTGAAGCAGTGATAAATTCCGTAAATTAAATAGACATAGCTCATCCCTGCCGGCCCAAACATCACCTGATTGCGCGCGGTGCGTCGCCTGTAGGCATGACAGGCCGGATCTCCCGGCCCATAGGCTTCGGTTTCTACAATCATCCCTCGAATTGTTTGCCCGTCGGCCAACTGCCGTACCAGGGTGCAACCCAGTAAGTCTGGTGCTACTTCTGTAGATGGACGCGCCAACCACGAAGGTTCTACGATCAGCTCGGACTGCGTTACATTCATAGTAATTTGTACCTGAAGGGTTCGGGTCTTGTCTAAATTGCCAGACTTTTGCTCTAGACAGAGTTTGAGCGAATTTTTAAACAAGTACCTAGAATTTCTCTGGGCAATTGAAACAGACGAATTTGGGACAAAACATGGATGTCAAGTTAATTCTGCTGGTATTGACGGGTGTGTTTATCGTGGCAACGCTGTTTTTTGGCACGAAAAACGGATTCTATGATACAGATAACTACCACGGGAATGGCTCTGCCCATTGAAGCATAAGCTGATTTATCTCTTAGAGCTAACGAAACACCTCATTTGGGGTGTTTTTTCATGCCTGGGATAGAGCCGGCATCTAATCTCATGTCGCGTTGCCCATCCTTAATCTATTCTGGTAAGGGCAATCATCTTGTAGCCACGAGATCACTCGCGACTTTGGCATCCTCTTCCTAAAAGCCGATCACCCCTGCCGGTTTTGTAAACTAAAGTAAAGGGACACTCATAATTTTTGACAAAAGCAGCATGGATATTTATCAAATTAAAGCCGACCTCAAGAGTTCTGATTCTCAAGCCCGAATGAGAGCCCTCACCGCATTGAGAAGCTATGAATCGGAGGTTGCGGTTCCCCTGCTGAAAACGAAATTGCGAGATCCAGAATTTTTGGTGCGTTCGTTTGTGGCGATGGGATTAGGGCGCAAACAAACACCAGAAGCCTTTGAGGCTTTAATCGATCTGGTAAAACATGATAACGATTACAATGTGCGAGCTGAAGCCGCGAACTCTCTATCTCTGTATGGGGAAGCCGCCGTTCCGCATCTGCTGCAAGTCTTTCGCGCAAACCGGCACTGGCTGATCCGCCGTAGTATTTTGGCGGCTTTTATCGAAATGCCCTACCCCGATATTTTGTTAGAAGTGTGTATCGAAGCGCTGGCAGACTCAGACTTGACGGTGCAGGAGGGGGCGGTTGATGGATTTGGATCACTTGCCGGTAAGCCGGAACAAGCGGCAGGACTGCAACAACTGCTGAGGTTAGTTAGCTCAGATGAGTGGCGCATTCGCCTTCGAGTGGCTAGGGTTTTGAGAAGATTTAACGATGCAGATGCCAGGGATGCCCTAAGCCGGTTGAGAGTGGATGAGGATCATCGGGTTGTGGCAGCAGTGCTAGAAGGTTTACTTTAGCAGTTTGCAGCTTACCGGCTCATTAACAGCAAGCTACCCAGCGTTAGAACTGTGGCAATCAGCGCCAGCCAGATAAATCGATTGTCTTTTGTATTGACTTGGCTTAGATCGACCGGCTCTACTTCGGCTTTTGGGCGTTGAGATTTAGAGCTTTTAGCTGGGGGAATGCTGGTTTGGCGAGCGGTTGCCTCACTTTCATCCAAGGCAGTTAAGTCGGGGATTTGAACCAGCCATTCCGGACGGGTGTTTAGTCTAGGCGCTTCCAAGATGTAAAGCAACCGGCGTCCTTGTTTGCGGGTGTCTAAATGCGGGTGGTGAGTTAGCTGGTTGCAGAGGGCGATCGCTTCTGCACGTTGACCGGCTGCTTCGTAGGCTGTCACTAGCCAAATCTGCACGTCTCCCCCTAAGCTGGAAGTGCGTTCTACAAGGGCACTGGCTTTTTGTAAATGCTGCACGGATTGGCGATACTGGCCGCTCTCAAAGGCAATTTTGCCGGCTTCATATTCGGTTCGGACTAGCTCTAAAGTTTCGGAATTCATTGCAAATTAGGTGACTTGTTGGTTGCTCTTAAATGTCTTCTTAAAGTTTAAATTTTATTACCAAGGAATCTGGAAGATTTTTATTATAAGCTGTGTCTGGTTATTATAGATAACCTGGATATTTTTTGGATACGCTACTTTATTTTAACTCAAAATAGGGGATTCAATTAAAATTTGATTGAATTACCTATAGAAAAGATTTATGGTTTAAGCTGAAGAATTTTAAACTAAATTTAGATTAATAATTCCAAAAAAGCAAAGATAATTTATAATAACAGAATAAAAAATTTGGCTAAAAGAAGAAAGCATCAACGGAGAAATAAAGTCTGTGAGCGACTTATTAAAAGGGGTGAATTTATATCTAGTTGGGATGATGGGTGCCGGCAAAACAACGGTGGGGCGCATATTGGCCAAGCAGCTCGGCTACCGCTTTGTGGATACGGATGAGTTAGTTGAGCAGGTTGCCGGTAAGTCAATTGCAGAGATATTTGAGACGGAGGGGGAAGAAGCTTTTCGGCAGACGGAAACCAAAGTTTTGGGGGAAGTGGCGGCTTATAAAAAGTTAGTGATCTCCACCGGCGGCGGAATTGTGCTGCGGCAGCAAAACTGGAGTTACTTGCATTACGGCATTGTGCTATGGCTAGACGTGCCGGTGGAACAGCTTTATGAGCGTTTGCGCCAGGATACCAGCCGGCCTTTGTTAAGAGATCCTGACCCTTTGGCAAAGCTGCACAGCCTTTACGAGAGCCGGCAACGCCTATACGCACAAGCGGATGTGCACGTCATCAGTGGTGCCGGTGAGACGCCACAACAACTTGCACCGCGAGTGCTTGAGGAAATTCGCAAAGCTCTTAAATCGGACGTTGCTAGTGCGGCTGAGTCAAATTAATCAGCAATAAATCGCACCATCAAGAGATTGTTGAGCCGCACCCTCTGCCGATAAACTGCAATTCAATCCTGTTTGCATAATTCTTACCCCATGCTTTCCGAACACGAATACTTTCAGCAAGCTGAAGCCACGCGGGTGCGAGTGCTGAGTGAAGCACTGCCTTACATCCAGCAGTTTGCCGGTCGCACGGTTGTTGTCAAATATGGCGGCGCGGCGATGAAAGATGGCACGCTCAAAGACCAAGTCATCCGCGATATCGTTTTTCTGTCCTGTGTTGGCATACGACCTGTTGTGGTTCACGGCGGTGGCCCGGAAATTAACAGCTGGTTAGATAAACTAGGCATTGAGCCACAATTTAAGAACGGTTTGCGCGTTACAGACTCCGCCACGATGGATGTCGTGGAGATGGTTTTAGTTGGTCGGGTAAATAAAGAACTGGTTTCTCTGATTAACCGTGCTGGCGGACAGGCAGTGGGACTGTGCGGCAAAGATGGTAACTTGTTCAATGCACGTCCCGAAGGTCAAGAAGGCATTGGCTTTGTTGGGGAAGTCACCAGTGTGAGAATCAATCTTTTAGAATCGTTGGTTAACGGCGGTTATATTCCCGTTGTCTCTAGTGTGGCGGCGGATTTAGAAGGTCAAGCTTATAATATCAACGCGGATACGGTTGCCGGTGAACTTGCGGCTGCTTTAGGTGCAGAAAAGTTGATTTTATTGACCGATACTGCCGGCATCTTGAAGGATTATAAAGACCCATCAACGTTAATTCCCAAGTTGAGTATTCAAGACGCACGAGATTTGATCGATACTGGTGTGGTCGCCGGCGGGATGATTCCCAAGGTAAAATGTTGTGTGCGTTCACTTGCCCAAGGCGTTAAGGCCGCTCATATTATCGATGGTCGCCTTCCCCACGCCTTGCTGTTAGAAATCTTTACTGACACTGGGATCGGTTCGATGATTGTGGGGTCTGAGTTTACCGCTTAAGTTGCCAGTGCCGGTGATGTCCCTAGCTGGCAGAATCGCGCCGGCACTGCTATCGTTATTTTGTTTTTTCCAGGTGAGAAGCCAGAACAATGGTTGCACTAGCGCTGTGCCGGTTTAAATTTTCTTTAAACTATCTAAGAACACTCCCCATTCTGCCCTATAGTACCGAAGGCTCGTCAAACTGCCGAGCTTATGCGGGCAGCTGTTCAGACTGGAGTTTTAAATCAAATGAGCATTCCTTTAATTTTAGATATTGCTGTCGGTTTAATTTTTATTTACTTAATATTAAGCCTGCTCGCTTCCGAAGTTCAAGAACTGATCACTACCTTGTTACAGTGGAGAGCGGAACATTTAAAAAAATCTATAGAAGTGTTAATCGCAGGCGGCAATGATGACAGTGCCAATGCTCAAAAAGCTCGAACTCTTGCCAATTCACTTTACGATTATCCTTTGCTGAGAAACCTTAATCAAGAAGCAAAAGGACGGCTGGCAAAAGCATTCCGCCGGATTAGTGACGGGGTCATTAAGCTCGGTCGCCAAATGCTGCCAAAAGATAAAAATGTTTTTGGGAAGAAAGACAGCGGCCCTTCTTACATCCCTGCAGAATCCTTCGCCCGGACGCTCATTGATGCTTTGAAAATTAAACCCCTAGCTCATATATTAAGTATTTCTAGAGTTGAGAAATTTAAACAAGATCGATTGCTGGAAAAAATCGTCGCCGTTGTCACGGAAGCAGACATTTCTGAAGACAAGAAAACCATCTTTGAAAAAGAGCTGAATAAGTTCGATCAAAGCCTTGAGGAAATTGTCGCTGATCTCAGATCGGCAACAACCACTTTGGAAATGAGCATTGAACGAATGTCTGATAAGCTGGATACCTGGATTGGCAATTGCGAGATAGGATTGCCGGCAGATGATCCATCGAGCCAAATGTTTGTAAGCCGGCTTAAATTATTGAAGCAAGATATTTTTTGTGAAAATGAAAGAAGAGTCTTGCTGGGAACGCTGAAACCCAAATTGGAAGAAGTGATGCAAGTCATTACCAGAAGTCCTGAGCTTTATTCGGAATTTGAAAAAGCAGTTAAAGATAAAGACAGTCCTACCTACACAGACATTTCAAAATTAATCGATACCTTACCTGATTCTCTCAAAGCGAGTATGGTTGAACTCACCAACCGCGTGAAAAGTGGAAGTGCCAGCATTGAGGATGATATTAGTCAACTGCAAATTCAAGTTGAAACTTGGTTTGATCGCTCACTGGATCGAGCGTCTGGGGTTTATAAACGCAATGCTAAAGGCGTGGCAATTTTAATTGGTTTAGTTGTTGCTGTGACTGCTAATACCGATACATTTCATATCGTTGAGAGTTTATCAAAAAATTCTATTTTGCGGGAAACAATTGCTAAACATGCTGAGCAGAAGGTGAGCCAAAATTCCAAGGAAACACCAGTAATTTTAGCCGATCTCAAAAAAGAAATGAGAAAGACACTTTCAGACGTTTCTATACCAATTGGTTGGAGTAAAGCGAATCGGGATCAGCAATTTAGTAAAGAAGACCGGAAGATTTTTTATCTCAAGCAAATTGTAGGTTGGATCGTGAGCGGCTTGGCGATTTCTATGGGTTCCTCCTTTTGGTTTGGTTTGCTGAACAAAATTGTGAATGTCCGCAATACCGGCAAATCCGACTTCCCTAAACATGAGCAGCAAATTGTACCTGAAGTAAGGGAGTAGCGATTAAGAGCAAAGTGAAAAAGTTAGGAGTGCCGATGCCAGATTTCCGCATCTAAACTGCAACCAGCAGAGGGTTAAATTTGGGGCTAAATTGTCACGGGTGAGCCTGGATTCTCTCCTAATGCTTCCCCTGTGGAAATCATAACTTTTTTTCTATCGCGCGATAGATTTATAACGTAATAAGCTACATATTAAGACTGAAAATTCTCTCGACATCTGGCTGCTGAGAAGAGCCAATAGGAACTTCTCAAGACATAACCTGACAAAGAACATCTTAATCCGTGATCTAGCTCACAGTAAATTTCTTAGATTTCTCGATAAAGTGAAGATAAGTTAGGCAGTTAAGAGGCATTCTTTGGTCTGGCAACAGCTCTTTTAGGTAAAACAACGGTAGAAGCTGAAGACGTAGCTGTGAGCGCCAGCAGAACGAACTCCACTCGCAAATTGCTGTAACTGGCCGATTACTATCAGAGGATAACCCTCAAGAGTATAGCTTACCTGATTGGCAAGCATGATTCTGTTTGAGGCAAGTGCCCAACAGGTTCGTCCTCAAATGATAAATTTTCTAAAGTGATTGTAAAGAACGGAGCAAGTTTAGTAAAAAATTGCAAAAGAGTAATAATTTTCAAGGCATCTGAAAGGTGAGTTCTGAATTGTGGTCGCTGGCTTTTACTGTGTATCAATCTAAGGATGGGGGTTCGGGGAATGGACGAGTTAACTAAACATCTAGAGCAACGCAATGCGGAACTAGAGCAAAAGGTTGCTGAATTGAGCCGGCAAGTTCAGCATAAAGACTTGCGCCTTAAAGAAGCCATGACACAAATGAAGCAGCTGCAGGACCATCTGGTTCAGATGGAAAAGATGTCAATGTTGGGTCAGATGGTTGCCGGTATTTCTCATGAAATTAATAACCCGATTAACTTTATTTACGGGAATTTACCGTATGTAGAGGAGCATATAGAAGCGCTGTTAAAGGTGATAGATGTTTATCAATCGGCTTATGAAATGAAGGCTGCCGTTGAGGATGTGCTTTCAGAGGTGGAGCTAGATTATGTTCTAGAAGATTTGCCGCGCATTGTTGAGTCAATGAAGCTGGGTGCAGAAAGGATTCGCGAATTGGTTCTCAACTTACGAAATTTCTATCGCCTGGATGAATGCCAGATGAAAGAAGCGGATATAAATGCCGGCATTGAAAGTACGCTGGTAATGTTGCACAACCGTTACAAGCAAAAAATTGAAGTTGTGCGGCAATACGGCGAACTGCCGCCGGTGGAATGCCACATTAATCAGCTAAGTCAGGTGTTTATGAATTTGCTGAGCAATGCTATTGATGCGTTGCTGGCAAAAGAGGCAAAAAATGAGCAGTCGGATGAAGAAATGGCTGCCGGCGCTTCTAGCAAAAAGCAAATTGCAATTGCTACACAGCTGGTGGGTACAGACCGAATTTCTATCAGTATTTCTGATAATGGGCTAGGGATTAATCCGGAAGTAAAAACACGCGTATTTGAGCCGTTTTTTACAACGAAACCGATAGGCGTTGGCACGGGATTGGGATTATCTATTTCCCATCAAATTGTCACGGAAACTCACGGCGGCAAAATTTACTGTTTTTCAACATTGGGCGAAGGCACAACTTTTATTGTAGAGCTGCCGGTGTGTCAGTCTAACAGACGCGAGGCTGAAGAATTGTCATTAATAATGAATGAGCCGGCAAAAACATTTAAAAGATGAAAATAACTTGCAGATCCAAGGTTGATTCTTGGCGACTAATTTCTATTTGACGGATAAATTCTCGGAAGTAAAATCGACGCTCGGATTCTGAGAGATCTAACCAAAATTGCGGGATAGAAACAGCCTGGGCAATCTCACGTAAATTCACGGGCGGCAGTTGAGCGAGCCGGCTTTGCAGTTCAGAAATTTCTGTGCGGAGTTTGTAGGCACGTAATTCTGCGGTTTCTGTGTCGAGAATGCCGGCTGCGGTGAGGCTGGGAAGCTGAGAAAGGATGTCTTGTTTAGTTGCAATTGTGCCGACAATTCCACTTTTGATTTTATCCATATCTGGCATATTGATGCCGGCAACTGCACGAGGTAAATCTCGACAAATTCCCTCAATTGTTTGCTCCAAAACTTGCTCGTAAGGAATCGCTTTACACTTGGGTTGTTTAGGGCAGCCGGTGGGGCGCAGATAGAGATATTCCCGATCTTTGCGAAAGGTGGTAACGCGAGACACCGTCATCGATGAGTGGCATTCGCTGCATATAACCAAGCCGGAGAGAGAACGAGGCGCACTGGCGGTACGGGGAGGCATTCGCCGGTTGCGGCGCAAAATTCGCTCGACTTGGGCGGCTTCTTCCCGTGAAATAATTGGGACGTGGGTATTAGAAATAACTTCGCCATTTTGGTATTCTAAATCGCCGCGATAAACGGGATTTGTTAGCCACTGCCGACCTGTAGAAACCGAGATTTTCTTACCATGTTTTTGCTCTAAATAGCGCACAGCACCGCGCAAAGAACCGTAGAGGAGAAATTGTTCAAAAAAGTCTTTAACCACCGTCGCAGCACTGCGATCAAGGGCATAGCGATCTTTGCCTCTGCGGTATCCGTAGGGGGCTTTACCAGGAGGTGGTAAAGCTTTAATGCGATTGCGGGCGTGTCCCTGACGGATGCGTCGGCTACGCTGATTTTGCTGGATTTCATTAAGCAGTTGGAGTAAGTCTGCTTTTTTAAGTTCTGAGTTCTGAGTTTGTATTTCTGAGTTTGTAGCAATCAGTTTGATGCCCAAAGATTCAATTGCAGCTAAGTGAACGCATACATCCTGCACTGAATCGCCCAGTTCTTCTAAACGTCGAATTAATAAATAGTCAGGGGTTTCGTTTTGGCAATCTTGTAAAAGTTGCTGAAGTTGTGCCCGTTCGCCTAAGTCTTGATAAACGCGATCCACTTCCCAACCCCAGATAAAGCGATCAGGTGCCGGTTCAAACAGAGGATCGGTGTAAGAATAAGCAATGATTTTCATTGCAAAATTAATTGACCCAATCGCTTTAAAATGCTCAGGACGTTGTAGAAATCTTCTTTTCCTCGTCGAAGCGTGAATTCATAGGAATAGACATAGTGCGGTGTGCCTTGTTTAGACAATTTTAAGAAAATAAAATTACTGCCATTTGTGATAAATCCAAAGGCGGGTTTTTCTGTGGCGGGGTTAGCCAGCATATAAGCCAATGCTTGTGGCATTGCCGGTTCAAGGGATAAGCCACCGCGTTTAGATTCGATGACGAGTACCCACAATTGATTTCGCAAGACTAAAACATCTATGCGTCCCTGAACAACTTCGTCTTCATCCTCAACAGAGATTTGCACCGGCACTTCCACTTCGACTTTAAAGGGAGGTTGGTAAAAGCCCGCTAGATCCAGCAACGGCGATAGCACCACCATTTGCACCAGGCTTTCTATCATGGGACGACTCTGAGTTAAGTGTAAATAATTGCTCTTAACTCTATCTAAAGTTTGTTTTTCTATATTAGAAAATTCCGGTAAAGTCGTTGACCATTCTGTAAAAAATTGCTCATTATAAGTGCATTGTAGATTGAACTTTTCTTGCAAATCTTCCAGGGAAAGATTACTAGCTGGAATTGCTTGAACCATAACATTAGTAAAATGTGAGGTTTTTGAGTTATTGTTTATTATCTCATGCCGGCACCGTTCACTCGCTCAGCTCAATAATGTTACCATCTGGATCTTGAGTAAATAACGCTGCGCGACCGGATGCACTCATTTGGATTGAGCATCCATGAGCGATTAACATCTCTTTCGCAGCTTCTAAATTAGCAACTGAGAAAGCGAGGTGCCGATTGCGCCCCAACTTCTCAGAATTGATTTGAGTTGAAGAAATATCTGAAGTGACAATCAAGTGAATTTGGAAGTTTCCAACTTGATACCAAGCACCAGGAAATTTTAGAACTCGTTCTACTTTTGGCAGCCCTAGAACTTTCCCATAAAAATGCTCAGCTTGTTCAAGTTCAGAAACGATTATTGCAGCATGAAGACATTGAGTGATTTCCATAGCTGTATTGAGTGATCACAATGACTAATTAAGTTGGTCTGGGCGTAAGATAGTGCAATAGCAATCGTAACGCTGATCTAACTCATGCAACCACTTTCTTTAGATCTAAATTTGCAGAATTCTGAGTCGGCAAAAGTTATCTGGTTTCAGCAGATGTTAGATTCATTAGGGGTTAGTCGTGGTTCAGCTTGGCCGGATCAATTTGGCCAATCTTTACGCCAGTGGCTGACTCAACATAACTATTCTCCCATTAAAACACTGAGTTTGTTTTCCGGCGGCGGTGGACTCGATATTGCTTTTCACGATGCCGGTTTTGAGATTGTTCAAATGGTAGAACTTGAAGCTAAGTATGTGCAAACTCTGGTAAAAAACTCGCAGCCAGGGAAACTATTAGAAAACTCTCAACCGCTCTGTGTTGATATTAGAGAATTTTTCCCGCATTCCGATTTAAAAGTAGATTTTATTATTGGAGGGCCACCCTGTCAAACCTTTTCAGCGGCAGGGCGTAGAGCCTCTGGAGTTTCGGGGACAAGCGATACAAGAGGAACTCTGTTTAAAGAGTACGTGCGCCTTCTTAAAACATTGCAACCTAAAGGCTTTTTATTTGAAAATGTTTATGGGATAATTGGCGCTCAGAATGGTCAGCCTTGGAAACAGATTCAAGAGGCTTTTAAGGATGCCGGCTACACAATTCATTATCGCATACTCGATGCTGCTGATTATGGAGTGCCCCAGCATAGAGAGCGTTTATTTATTGTAGGATTGAAGGAAGGCAATTATTTATTTCCCTGTCCAACACATGGCCCTGATTCTCCAAACAATGAGCCTTTTTATACAGCAGGAGAAGCGGTTGTCGGCACGATTATATCAAAGACAGAATTAGAGGCAGAAATTGGCGGGCGATACGGTTATCTTCTTACCAATATTCCACCCGGTTTGAATTACAGTTTTTATACAGAAGAAATGGGACATCCTCAGCCGGTATTTAGCTGGAGATCGAAGTTTTCTGATTTTTTATATAAAGCTGATCCTGAGATGCCGGTGCGAACCATTAAAGCGCAGGGAGGACAATATAGTGGCCCTTTTAGTTGGGAAAACCGACAATTCACTATTGCAGAACTGAAGCGATTGCAAACCTTTCCGGATGCTTATGAAATTGCAGGAAATCGCTCAGTTTGTATTGAACAGATTGGTAATTCAGTCCCGCCACAACTGGGGCGAATTTTAGCGCTCAGTATTTTAGAGCAAGTGATGGGGAGAAAGTTACCATTCCGCATGAATTACTTGCCGGCAGATAGGGAACTTGGTTTTAGAAAGCGCAAGCGTCAATTGACAAAAAGATACGCTCAAAAAGCTCAGAAAGCAATTGCAGTTTTTCTCAATACTGCCTCATCAACTCAATTCGCATTTCATGGAAAAGCAAGGCGATTTTTATCCACGAATTTTGATTGGAATAGAAAAGCAAGTACTCATAGTGTCCCAATTGATTTAACGTATAATTTGAATGATTGTTGCTGGCTCATTTCAGCGGAAATAGATGAAATGCTAGAAACTGAAAATCAATATATAATAGAAATTTGCCCAACGTCGGGACGAAAAAATTGGAATTTAACTACAACAAAGGTTAAGCTCTGTGCTAAAACTTTAAATGAATCTGTTTATACGGGCCTTTGGAAAGCCTTTGAAGAAAAATTGATTGAACTGACAGGTAAAGCTGATTTGGTTCAGCTTTCTGGATATTACCAATATTCTCCACGCATCAGTACAGAGATAACGTTTCATCATTCATTAACCGTCGATCCTTTCTGGGGTGTGGTTCAATGCGTGGTTAGGGGAATCGGAGTGGCAACACAAATGCCGGCGCAAAAATTGGCAGTATTGTGGAAAGTTAAGGAAAAGGATGTTTTTTCTTATTTGCAATCTTTACGCAGTATGGGTTATGAAGTGAGGAATCACAATACAAACTCTCAAATTCCTCAAGGAGAGTATTTAATTCCCTATGCCTTTCCAACCCTAACGCCGAGAAGCGTACAACTTGGCAAAAATTTAGGTTTAGGATAAATTAATCACAAGGAACTGGATTAATCAAGGTGTTTTAGGAATGAGCCGGCATTAGGAAATTTAAGACTGACTCACCCGCTACGGAAAAATTTACAGTAAGATAACCACTAACAGCACTAATTTTATTTTTCCGATGAAACAAGTTTCTGAACAAAAGCCCTTTAGTCCTTGGGATTACAAACCTTGGTGGTGTCAACCTTGGTCAATTCTCCTCACCGGCATCACCCTAATCAGCGGTAGCTGGTTGCTTTTTAAAATTATCTGGGTGACATTGATTGTTGCTGTGCCGGTGTTAATTTGGATGGGATTTTTCTTATTAGTTTGGCCTAAACTCATGAAAGAATATTACCAGCAATCACTCCAGAATTCTCCCCAAAGCGAATGAGAATAGCCACGCAGGCATGGTGCTGAGAATAAACAAGAAAGGCAGATTGCTGAAGCTGTAAATTCTCTGGTTCGTCAGACGTATTGACAAGGTTGACTACATCGAAGTTCTTTGGTAGCTGCGGCGGGTATCCTATTGACGACCTTGGATGCCGGTGCTTTGATGGAATGGACAGGTTTACTCTGGTCTTCAAGAAGGGTTCGCACCTCTTAAGGCGGTTCATCTGACTCAAGAGCCAGCAGAGGCTTTGCGGTATACGACTAGCGCTAAGTGAAAGTTGGCTCGTAATTTGATGAAGCGGAATTTGGATAGCGTTACTGATCTAGAATGTCAAAAATATGTTCAGCGTTTGGGGCGACTCTGAAGGTAATTGGAAGGCCGACTACAGAACAATTTTGTACCATCTGGATACAGCCTATAGAAAAGCGTAAATTTAGGAGTTAAATGCTTACAGTTTTATTGACTTTAATGGTGTTTTAGAAAATAGCTGGGGTGTAATTGAGAGTTGGACGGTAGGGTAGCAGTAGGACAGGGAGCTGGACAGCTAAGAACATGAGACAATCAGAAATAGTTTGGATAAGTTTCAAACTGCATAAACTAAGTACGACTGCATAAGCTAGAACAGTAGTGACATTATTATTATTCAAAAAATAGCCAATGAATAACAACCGCCTGCTTCAACTTGAGACCCTCCTAGAGATACTCCACGCTCAACAGGCTACCCTCGAACAAGAAGCACTGTTAACAACTGGTCTCCCAAAAACTCAAGCAGAGCAAAGACTGCTATTGGAAATAAAACCCAAGATTGAAGAGTATAAGAAAGAGTATTGGCAAATTTTAGCGAGTCAAGCGGGTTCGCTAGCCATTCCTGAGCAGGAAGCGGAAGCCGCTATTATAGAAATTGTCGAGTTCGTCGGACAGGTTGAAGTGAATCAATCGGCTACTTATCCTGATGAGGTACTGCAAATTCTGCAGGAAATTCGGGATAAATTGAATCAGCCGGGAGCATCAGCCGCCGCCAAGCTTAAAGGGATAATTTCTTCTATTCCACCATTTGTAGGAGTTTCCTACGAAGCAGAGATAGATATGGAAAACTTTTTTCGCACCTATTTTCCAACCTTTACTCATTTAATTAAAGGAGCAGCAACAAAAAAGTAGCTACCCCCTCAAAACAGGGGGTGAAAATTACAAGACAGGTTCAGTCTGATTTCTTTAAAAACTTGATTTCCCAAGAAAATATAAGTAATACTGATTTTATTAGAAATTATCAATTGTTGATTGAAAAATCTATTGCTCAGTCTTCAAAATCTAACTATCAAAGAGTAGTAGAGTTAATTGATGTTTGCGTACATAATAGTTTTTTAGATGAAAAAATTCGCTCAGAAGGGGTATTGAAGCAAGCTATCATATTTCAGGAAAATGGAGATATAAAAAATGCTCAAAAAGCACTTAAAATATATCAAAGCCTGAAGGGACAAAATTTGAGTAGAGAATACTACCTGTGCAAAGGCAAGCTGGTATCACAAATTACCAACAATCCAAAGACGCTAACTTCTTATTTAAAATTTTTAGAGCAACAAGACACATTTAAAAATTCAGATGCCAAGAAATCGCTCTCATCTTTATACTGGAGAGTAAGTGTCTTATGGCAAATGCAAGATTTTTATCAATCCGATCTCTACCTATCCATACATAGAAATTTCGTAGAAATTGGAAGCTATCAAAACGCCCACAATCATCAGTTAATTGGACTTTCAAATATTATAAAGCTGGCTGATGAACAAACTACAGTAAATAGCCACTTACTCAATAAATCATTTGAGATGTTAATTCAGTCTTTTAGTGAGTATGGAGAGATCGAAAATTTTAAATGGCTAAATAAGTGTATTGCGTCAAATTTGCTTATGATGGCACTTATTGATCATATAGGAAAAATGTTAATAAGATCTTACAAGAAAGTTTTTTACGTTAGAAAAATTTTTTATTTGTGTAAAATAGCTCCCAATGATGAGGCAATCTCGGAAATAATTTCTGTAATCAGAAAAGCATTTCCAGATGTGTTTGAAATTTTATTTACACAAAAAATTTCAGAGGTGATTAGAAAACACTCATTAAGCGATATTTTGAGAGAAATTTATTTACAAGTTGAACATGAGTTTATAGATATTACATTAGAACAAGAAATCGACATTTTAAGTTTATATAAATATCTGGTACTGTAAGGCAACTGTACAATAAAAAGTAGAATTGTAGTTTCGGCTGAAGAAAAGCTTATGATTTCAGGAAAGCTCGATATAATTTGGAATATTTCTCTAGTCTGCCCCTGGAATTGCCAGTTTTGTTGTACTGATGCTGCATATGTTAGACAAACTGGAACCTCAATTATAATAAGGGAATTTGGATTAGGTCAGCAAAGAAATTTAGATATTCACGATATTAATTATTCTGAGCCTGCATTAAGGAAACTTATAGAAATAGGAATAAAACCAAACGTTTTTGACATAGCTTTGCAAGATCGTCAAAGTCGAGGTCTTGAGTTGACTTACGAGCAGAAAATCAAATTAATCAATAACATCTTACCTCTGTCTGCTGAAATTGATTTTTCAGGAGGAGATCCCTTGGCTTGCTACGAAAATTTTTTGGTTATGCAGGAAGCAAAAAAATATTTGGCAGAAAAAATATAGCCGTTACAGCTACAGGAGCAAGCATAAGCAGATATTCCTTGTCAGATATAGCTTCAACAATTGGCACATTTGAGTTTACGTTTGACGAACCACCCAATACAAATCCTGTTAATAGACCCTTGGGTTATAACTCTGCTAATCTAAGCATGATCAAAAAGTTAAGTGGACTAAATTTAAAAACTAAAGCACAGATGCCATTACATTGCGGCAATTTAGAGATTTCACATATTCACCTGCTTTATAATTCCTTGCATGAAGCTGAGGTTGATGAACTTTTACTAATGCGAGTATTTCCCGTTGGTAGGGGTATTCAAGAGTATAAGAATGATATTCAACGTGAGGATTATCTTAGAGCTATTGATCAGTTCAGAAAATTAGAAACCCGCTTGAATTATCCAAAAGTAAAAATTCAGTGTGCATTAAAACACCTCGAACAGGCTGAACACTCGAAGAATCCCTGTGATCTGATGCAGAATTCATTTGGGATAAATCCTCGCGGAACTCTTCTACTCAGTGCATGGGCGACTAATTCTAGAGGTGAGGCTTTAGATGATGCCTTCGTTTTAGGAAATATCAGTGAAACTCCTCTTGAGCTATTGATACAAAGCAAAAAGGCTAAAGAATACTCTGTAAAATTAGATCATAATTGGGGACACTGCAAAATTTTTTCCTTTTTGTTTTCTAATCCAAAATCTTCGGAAGCTTTATTTGAAAAACAAGATCCACTGTATATTTAATTTATAAATTCTGTATATTTAATTCATAACTTCATTGGTTGCATCTTAATTACTTGGTAGGAGTGATCGCCGGATGATTTATATCTCACATTCTTCAATAATAAATTATAGAAATTTTCTTTATGAACCACTACTTTCTTCTCATATTGGTAAGATTTACAAATTTGTTTTGCCACATAATGAAGATAGTGGCGAACTATTTAAAACTAAGAAATTTTTTGAGTCAGGTGAGTGTAAGCTTATATTAGCTGAAGTTTATTTACCTCTATTGGTCAAGGAATTGAGCTTGGCTGGGCTGAATTTTTGGCAATACCTATTGTTTGTTTCTTTAAACAAGGTTCTAGTATAAGCAGTTCACTAACATGCATTTCTACCGACTTAATAGAATATAAAGATATTGACGATATGATTAACAAAATTACAATTTGCCTAAATGCTTCTGCTTTTAACTGCAAACCATGTTCACGAGCAACAAATAGACTCTCCATGTAAAATCGTAGATAGAGAGAACGCTTTTCACAGTAAGTAGCAGGGAGAGCGATGCTTGCACTCGTCCTTCGCCCATCAACGCCTCATTAAAATATGTTTGCCGAACGCTCTTGTAGCAATATTCTATTAACCCTTTTTACAAAACTAAGAAGCTTTATTGAAATTTGTTACTTATGAGCAAATAACTTAGGTTGCTCCACCGGCTCTTCAGTTCCTAAATAAATTGTGCGCGTTCCTTTGGGAACATGAATCCAGCCTAAATCCTTAAGCCGATGCTTTAAATTCGAGATCGTTACGCCAAGTTCATCAGCCATTGCGTACAAATCAGACCACCGCGTTAAATTTCGCCCTTCTCGTTTCTCTTCTAAAATGGAGCAGGGCATTAGCAAACAGGAGGCAAAATATTGCGCCTGCCACTCAATCGATTCAATTTTAGATTGATTGCTCGAACCCCGGCAGACAAAAGGCTCTACCGGCTCTACCGGCTCCAAATCTAACCCCAATTCTAACTGCTTCACCACCCCATCCACTTCATCATGATTAATGTGAAGCACCCAATGACCGATTTCATGAGCAATGGTGGATTCTTGAAACCCTTGGGGCAAATTCAAAATGTCTTCATTAATCTCAATTTGCCGCAATGAGGGCAGAATCCGGGCTGCGATCGCCCCTTCCTCATCGGGGGGGATGCAGTCCCAAACCACCCCTAAATCCAGAAAATCAGCCACCAAACTCGCCTCAAAAGGCCATTTGGGAGTAAAATTCGGCGTCAAATCCATCCGCCTCAGCAAGTCATTCGCCCGACGCTCAATTTCTGCCTTGGAATAGAAGCGATACGGTTTGAATAGACTCACAATTACTCGCCCCCGTTATCTGCCTGCGTCGCTGCCTGGAACACTTGTTGAGCAAAATCAGGATTTTCCCGCATCCGGCGGAACAGAACTGACATATCTTTGTAATTCTGCTTGAGAAAATCCTCGTCCCCTTGGGGAATCCGACCGGCCAGGAAAATTAACTCTTCCTCGTTTAAATCCAGATTCCGTGCCAAAGAGCGAATCACGTCTTCCTTCGGGGCATAATCACCCCGATCATTCTCCAGCTTGGATAGGTATGTAAAATCCAGCGAGAGTAACTTAGCGAGCTGTCTCTGGCTGTATCCCTTCGCTTTACGCGCATTCAGGATCAACTGTCCAAACGTCTTGTTCACATCTTCTCTTTTTCTTACTGCATCTGCATTCTACGCAAATTTGAATAAAAAATCAACAGCGCCCTTGACGAAAAAATCAACTGTGCGTTAGGATAAGCGTAGTTGACGAGAAAATCAACGCAACGACAGTACCAGTGGAGTAATAACCCAAAATCAAATCGCTCAAGACTCTATATATAGTGTAGCCAAAATTTCACCGGACACAAAGCGCAGCACGCGGGGTGGAGACGCAATCAGTTGCAGAAGCGTCGGCGCTGTGCCCCATCCATGAATCAACAGTGTCACGGCACACGGAGAAGTCCCCAACTCTTTTGGGAGAATCACAATGCTCAAAACTTGGACAGATACTCACTACAAACTGGCTGAGAGCGACTGGCTTTATATCGCCAAGCACGACCAACAAAGTTCAGCTTCTCTCGTTTGTCCTGGCTATGCACGGGATGGACAAGGCTTCAGCATCCACTTCACCGTAGCCCACATTGAGCTGCTAGAGCAATTAACTGAAGTGTTGCGCGACATCCAATCTCAGTCAGCAACCGCAACTGAACACAGCCAGCCCGCAGTTGAGATGTATGCAGAGCAACGGGTGCGTGCTGCAACTGAACAAGCAATCGGCGTCGGTGCCGGCAGCGAATATGCAGCGCATCCAAAGCCGGTGTCAACCCATCAACCTCTGGTTTCTTACCCAGTCGGGCGCGAAAAGTAACCAATTGCGAGCGAGTGAAGAACAAATGGCGAATCAAGCTCGAAATAAACAGCAAACAACTAACAATAAACTAGGAACTGAATTTATGTCTGAACATCCTAAACTTTCCGTCTTTGGTTGCAAACCGGCTGATGCAATTATTGTCCCAGAACTTCCCCTGTCAGTCCGTAATAATTGCCAGTCTGGGCGCTGGACAATTGGCGATGAGGAGTATGGTTCTAAGCTGGCGATGACCATTTTAAAATTTAGCAAATTCTTCGGCAGCCTCGGTCAAACTCATCATACACTTTGGGGACAAATTTGGTTTGTTGCGGAAGCCGGCGATATGCCTCAAGGCGTCGTCATGTGTACCTATATTAAAGGCCGCTCATTGAGCGATTTCAATCGCAAAGTTACAGAAATTATGGCGCGGGGCATTGAGCCGGCAGAAGGCATTTTTGTGCCCGATTTCGTTAAGCACTCCGGTCAAAAGCCAGATGAAACCGGCATTTTAAAACCGATTAATTACTATTCCCTGAAATGGGAATGGTACGAGCGCGGCGCGAAATTCCCGAATGTTTCTGATCCGCTGCTCAAACAGCTAGATGCCACTTCAGATAAAGCATGGAGCCGGCTCGATCAAGTCGCAGTCGCCCTGGAAGATGAAAACAATCAAGCCCGCTTGCTAGATCTGGAAGGCACAAAACTCATGGCTTGTCTGGATCACTTACCGCCCCATGAAATTGTCCGCTTAATGGCAGCTCATGCCAATGGAAATGGTACTAGCGAAATGCTGCTGCCCCATAATAACGCCAGTGAAATGGAAGCAAGCATCGTTAACTAACCGAATCAGTCTGGATGATGTCCCCTGCTACCATCCAGACTTGCACTTGTTGGACTTTGTATAGATAGAAATAGGAACGGTATCAACTAATACCAAGCAACTGGGTAAGTGCGGCTTATTTACTGCCGGCATAGGTAATGGGTAATAGGTAATGGAGATCACCATTACCCATTACTGATTACCGATTACCCGGTTATTCCAATTCTATCTAAGCCAAAGGCAAAAGTGCTACAAAGCCGGTTTCAGTTTTTCAGCAATCTTTAACTGTAATAGCCATGAGAACCAATCCCACAAACCGACTGAGTGAAATCGTCATCAACGCTCAACTGGAAATTGGTGACGCTTTAAGCCAAGACACGCTAGAGCATCTAGAGGATCTCAATGAAGATTTAGTCTATGTGTCTCAATCCATCGAGCAAGCACAAGCTCGTTTTGCAAAGGTACTCGCAGAAAATCGGCAGATGAAGGCATTTCTGCTGCAAACGGTGAAAGACTGCTGGTGTGTCGAAGGCAACCGCTGCGCCCGGTGTCAAAACACTCTGATCACTCTCAGCCATTTCGAGGTTTAGAAAATTTTAGGGCTAGGCAAAGGTTAGAGAATTTGCAAATATATTTTGCCGGCAGCGTTTAACATCACAAATAAAATTGCCGTCTAATCGGGGCGTAAAGAAATACGCCCCTACAGCTATTGGGAAATTTGCGGAAACTTACGATAAGAACGAGCAGTTAAAAGCTTTAACCGCATATCGATGATTGATTCCTCTTTTTAATTTGTTTAAAAATAATTATTCATACAAATTTATTTTTTGGAAGTCTCTTCAAGATTACGCTTTAAATTCTCCGGTTAAACGTACACTATTTAAACCTAAATCTTGTTAATTACCGAACTCGACTGAAGCAGGTGCCGGCAAATTATTCTCATGAACCCGTGTAGAGAAATCTTCCAGATGCCTCTATTACAGGCAGAATTAATAGTAAATTAGGCATACAGACGTGCTGAGATACCTCGTCCTAAAATTTACAGTTGTTAACAATTTTAAAAAATTTGTTGAAGATTTTAAAATTCGCTTTCAACAAACCGACTTCTAGAGCATGATTTAAGCAGACATTGTGCGACAACTTTTGGTTTAAAGGCTTTCTGGCCGGCTCATCATTAAGCATTCTTAACATTCTGTTAAGTATCCACACCTACCATGCCACTCAACGACACGCTCATTTATTCCTCTACTCTAGATCGTGCAATTGATCCATCACCACTAATTGTTGCGCCTGAAACGCCTTTGGTTGATGTACTGGCACTGATGAGCCAAGTCAGAAGTAGCTGTCCACTGCCGGTGGCAAGTTCCTCGCTCAATGCAACAATTCTGTCAGAGATCCGGGCAAGCTGTGTGCTGGTGATGGCAGGGATGCCGACAGGGATGCACTGTCAAGTGCCTGGTGTACAGGTGATGGGCAATGTACCGATTTTAGGAATTTTTACAGAGCGGGATATCGTGCGCCTGACTGCCGCGAGGATGGACTTAAACAGCGTTTGCGTGGCTGATGTGATGACGAAGCCGGTGATCACCCTCACGCAATCAGAGTCAGAAGGGATTTTTACCGCCTTGTCTTTATTTCGCCAGCATCGGATTCGCCATTTGCCAATCGTGGATCAACAGGGGCAGTTATTGGGGATGGTGACTCCGGAAAGCATTCGCAAAGCACTGCAACCGGCCAATATTCTAACTCGGTTGCGCTCTGTTAAAGATGTAATGAATACCCAAGTCATTCAAGCATCAAAGGAATCATCTGTTCTAGATTTAGCCCAACTCATGGCAGAGCATCGCGTCAGTTGTGTTGTCATTGCACAAGAGCAACAGAAAGCAGAAAAGAAGAAAAGAGGGAAAGAGGATCAAGAGAGTTCCCCCACGCTTTCGCCATTGCCGTTAGGCATTGTCACCGAACGGGATATTGTCCAATTTCAAGCATTAGCGCTGGATTTAGGGAAAATGCCGGCACAAGACGTGATGAGTTCACCGTTATTTTGTCTAGTTCCTTCAGATTCTTTATGGCTGGCACATCAAGAAATGCAGCGCCTTCATGTGCGGCGAATGGTTGTTGTGGGAAATCAAGGGGAATTAGTCGGAATTGTTTCCCAGACAAGTTTGCTGCAAGCGCTTGATCCAAAAGAAATGTATGGAATTATTGAGGCTTTGCAGCAAGCTGTTGAGGAACGCACAACAGAGTTGCAAAACACAAACGAGCGATTGCAAAGTGAAGTTTTAGAGCGTGTGCGGGCGGAAAAAGCGCTGCAACAAGCTCATGATGATTTACAGAAACAGGTTGAGGAACGCACAGCAGAACTACAAGCAGCGAATGCAATGCTTTTGCAGGACATTATCGAGCGTCAGCGGGCTGAAGATGCTCTGCGACTCTCTGAAACTCAATTACGACAAAAGGCGGATCAGCTCACAACCGCGCTGCAAAATTTGCAACAAACCCAAGCTCAGCTTATTCAAGCAGAGAAAATGTCGGGTTTGGGGCAGTTGGTTGCCGGCATTGCCCACGAAATTAATAATCCTGTTAATTTTATCTATGGGAATTTATCCTATGCCGGCCAATATATTAAAGACTTGCTGCATTTGCTAAAGCTTTACCGGCAGTCGTCTCCCAATCCCACCCCAGAAATTACCGAGCAATCAGAAACAATTGACCTAGATTTTCTGATTATAGATTTGCCAAAATTACTAGATTCGATGAAGTTAGGGGCTGAACGTATCCGCAAAATTGTTTTGTCTTTACGCAATTTCTCCCGATTGGATGAAGCAGAAAAGAAGCGAGTTGATATTCATGAAGGCATCGATAGCACGCTGCTGATTTTGCATCACCGGCTCAAACCTAAATCAAAAATTCAGCCGATTGAGATTATTAAAGAATATGGGGTTTTGCCCCCAGTCGAGTGTTATGCCGGCACCCTCAATCAAGTGTTTATGCATATCCTCAATAATGCCATTGATGCGCTGGAAGAGGTGCAAAGTTCTGTGCCTTCGGTTGATGGCAATGAGCGAGTAACCTTAAACAAGGAACAGCCCCCAACTATTCGGATTCGCACCGGCGTACTAGACAGCAATTGGGTGTTTATTCGGATTGCAGACAACGGAATTGGAATGCCGGCATCTGTTCACCAGCATTTGTTTGACCCATTTTTCACCACCAAGCCGGTGGGCAAAGGCACCGGCTTAGGATTATCAATTAGTTACCAAATTGTGGTGGAAAAACATGGGGGACGATTACAATGTATTTCAGAAGTAGGCCAAGGAACAGAGTTTATTATTGAAATCCCAATTCGACAGCAAAAACAGCCTAAACATTTACTTCATAAGTTTAAACAAAACGAATAAAGTTTTTAAGTTTTAAATGTTTTCAATACCGAGAAAGTTTTTAAATAGCTAAAAACTCTCCTTGTCAGCCGACTCAGCCGTTGCCGTTGCCACCGTGCAAGCGGCGCAATAGAGCTAAATCCGCATAAGTAGCACCGCCGGCATCCCCAGCCAAAACCCGAAAAGGTTGGTTGGGTTCTCCCAAGGAATCTACCACCAGGCACGCGCCGGTAAAATCTTCTGCTTTGGTGTACTCGTTAACCGTCACAACAGCCTTTAAACCCGCTTCATGAGCAGCCTGAAAGCCATGATGGGAATCCTCAATCACCAGGCAATCGGCAGCCGGTAAATCCATCTGTTCCAGCGCGTAGTAATAAATATCTGGTGCGGGCTTTTTCGTTGTAACCATGTCGCCGGCAGCAATCACCTCGAACCAAGCAGGGTCAAGCATTTCTCCCAACACAGCCAACACATTGGGCACAGCGCTAGTCGTCGAGATCGCTAAACGCAAGCCATTCTCTCGCGCTTCGGCGATCAATCGCTTCACACCGGGGCGCAAGGGAACCGCACCGGCAGAGAGTAATTCTTGGTAGTGTTTATTTTTCAGGGCATGAATGCGGACAATGAACTGCTCCAAATCCTCAGGTGGCTGGAAATCAGGTAGGTAGTCGTTCAAGTAAAAGCGGAGCCGCTCCTTACCCCCCGTAACCGCCAGCAATTCGCTGTACAAAGAGTCTGACCAATTCCAATCATAGCCGGCTTCTTCAAAAGCACGATTAAATGCGACTCTGTGCCCTTCCCGTTCCGTATCTGCTAAAGTTCCATCTACGTCAAAAATCAAAGCACGCAGTTCAGTCATCGGTTTTTATTTCCTTTATGAAATGGCATAGGAAAGGAGATTGACTGGCAATTCATATCAAGTCCGGTAAATCGCTCATCAGAGAATATGTTAACGTCAAGCCGGCATATCCAGCAGATTTTTGCTATTGACAGGGTATCGTTTTGAGAGCTTTCCTGCTTCTCAGACATCCTCTAATGAGGCAGTAGTGGGTTAATTCTGAGGTAACCCTCCCGCTTTTATAGAAAGATTACTTTCTTGTGTGGCTTTGTAAAGCAGGCATCCCGCCTGCTTTTTTTGCGCCGGCTTTACCCAGCCTCGCCAAATTCATACGAGAAAAAGGTTTTTCTTATAGTGAAATTTCTTGAATATTCGCAAGATTTGGCAAGTTGCTAAGGGTAACGGCTGCTTCTGCTGTTTCTCTTGATCGCTCACAACGAGTCCCAAAATTACAGGCAGTACAATGACCGTTTGCAACCGGCACTTGAGGGAACGCTTCTCCTATTTCTTGATACTGTTGCAGCCAAATATCCAAATTACTCAATAACTGCGTTAAATCCGCCTTTGCTTGTTTGTGCAAAGAGTCATTATAGGAAAATTGCAAGCTTTGTAAGGATAGCAGATCTGACGTTTCTACCGGAGACTGAACAAACCAATAAGTCATGGAAATTTGTTCAGGTAAATAGTCGCTTGTTTCTGCCAGAACATAAAGATACAATCGCGTTTGCCAATTTTTTTCTAACCGGCTTCTATTTTGCGGGCTAGGATAGGTTTTCCAGTCAAGGATTTGGGCGCTTTTCGCTTCAGCAACTAACAAATCGTAAATAACTGTGAGCAAATACCCTTGAAAATTTAGAGTGCGGCAATGCTCAGCTTGACGGAAAACGCCGCTGTTTTTAGCCGGATCGGGGGTTAGAATTTCCGGTGCTGCATTAATAAAAGCCGTCAGACAACGCTCTAATTGAGGGTCTTCTTCTATCAAAGATGCTATGGGTAAACCCAATTCGCGCTGCTGCATCAGTAAGTGAAACCGGCTTCCCCAATCTTGCCGATCTTGCTGTTCTGGGGAAGCCGGTGAACTCAATTGTTCCAGGTAGGTGTTTTGAAATTTGCGGGGGCAAGTCTCTAAAAGATTTAGCTGCCCTTGGGATAAGCGCATAGCAGTTTTGAAGTTGAGAATTTTGAATTTATCGCCCTTTGGTCAGCACAAACACACTGCCTTCGTTGCCGCGACCGACCCGCAGGTCTTCGTCTAAATAGGTAATATCTAACCAACCTTGCTGTTCGCGGCTTTCAATGGGAAAATCAATGGCGATAAATTTTTTACCGGCTTCAATTTGCTCGATTAAATCTCCGGGTGATTGATAGTTGATGAACCGCTGTATCCCGATAATTGAGCGATTAAATTTTACTTGAACCCGGCGTTCAGAAACCGGCTCAAAGGTAGCAGCAACGCTAACGATGCCTTCTAAATAAGGCACACCATAAACTTCGGCAATGTTATAAACTTTTGCGTCTTTGGCGCGGATGCACTGATAGATTTGGCCGAGTTTGAGCAAAGGGAACTGATCAATGCCTAAAAGTCCCCGACTGGTGGTGTAAAGCAAGCGCCAATTTCCATCAAGCATTTCGGCAGCTTCTACAGGTCGGGGAGTGGGGTTGCGGTCTTCCAGTTGGGCGACTGCCGCGAGAATGGCCAGTTTATCTGTTTCGGTTGCCAGCAGTCCGCGATTTTTGCCGGCAATTACTTCTAATAAGGCAGATTTTCCTATCATAATTGTTGTTACTTGTTAGGTGTAATTCCGTCTTGTAGGGGCGCAATTCGCAGCGTCCCCCTACGGAGGATAAAATTATTGAAGGCGCAAAACATCAAATTTTAAGAGATAAACCAAGGTACGAGATAGATGTTTTGCTTGGGCGGGATTTTGATTGGCAAACCGGCTGAGGATATCTCCCACAGAAAGAGAACCCTCTTGTTTAATGGTAGCTAAAATTGAATCGACAGTGGCCGCCGGCGTTCTTCTCGGTGAACCAAAATTAGTGTTCCAGGTTTTTCGCAGTCCCTCTAGATGTGCCGGCGTGGCCATCGAACCCAAACTGAGAACCATTTTGCTGTCCAGATGGGCCGTTGAATAATGACTCAACCACCGGAAAGGATCGTCACACAGGGGATAAGGTGGAGCACCGGCAGGCGTGGGAAAAGACACCGGCTTTTGAGCGCGAATTTCAGCGAGTTCTTGCCATAACTGCTCATACGCAGGGATGATAACTTTCCAATCGTAAACCTCCCTCGCCCTAGTTTTACCATTTTCTCCCATGCGTTGCCTCAGCTCGCTATCCTCAATTAAAGCAATCAACGAGCGAGCGCAAGCCTCAATATCAACAGCCGTTACCATCGACGCATGACCGATGTAAGAACTGTAATTCAAATTGTCATTAAGATAACTGGATGCGAAATCAATGCCATCTGCCGATGCCGGCATAATTGTGGGAATTCTAAACCCATCAATTTCATGACGCACCGATTCTTGATAACCGTCCCAATCGGAAACAATCACCGGCAATCCTTGAGACATTGCCTCAATTGGCGTCAAACCAAATGTTTCTTGAATATTATCGGCTAGAGATATAAAAATATCAGCAACAGACCAGATTCCTGAACGAATTGCCGGCTCACGTCCGTCTAGAAAAATTGCATTGACGGAAGGACAAAATCGTTGAGGACTGTTTTTGCCGTCAGCCTCTTCCCTCGCATCTTCAAACCAGCCGGCCTGGATTAGATGCACTTTCGCGCCAGTTGCTTGAACAGCGCGTTCCAAAGCCAAATACATCGGCACTGGATGGGCTTTTGCATAAAAAATTAAGCGCCCCACAAACAGAACCACAATATCATCTGGAGCGATGCCAAGTTCTTGACGCATCCGGCTGCGAATCTCTTGCGCCTCACTGCCTTGGGGAAATGCCTCACAATCAACACCAAGGGGAATAATTGGCAGTTGAATCTCAGCCTGAGGCTTGCTGCCGGTGCGTTGACCTAAATACTCAGCCCATGTTTCTAAAAGACGTTCAACCGCCGTTTTAACCGCGACAGACGTGCAAATTAAAGCGTCCCAAGGCTGCACCGGCGCTATCAGTAAATCCCCAATTGCTTTCGTTGCCGACCTGCTAACGATGGTGTGAGTCACCCCACAAACGCTATAAGCACGCTCATCTGTAAATCGCCGCATCCAAACCAAGTCAGAAATGCTCGGATCGGGTTTGTAGATACCACCGGCTTCAGCAAGGCTTGTAGGATTGTCAGCCTGTAGCCACCGGACAGGACGGCGGCGTTTTGCCCAAGGTTCTATTCGTTGGCAAAAATCGCTGAAATCTTGCCGTTGCCCTGTGTAACAGTAGAGACGCTCTGCTGTTCCATACTTGACTAAACCTTTAAGAAAACCTTCACCCGCCGCTTGGCGACCGAGCAGTTGTTTACCACTCGTATCGAAACCATCCTTGATATAAAAAACAGCCGAACTTGTACTCATCCTCAGATGACTCCCGTTCACATCTTTTTTTGACAGTCTGACAACTGATCATAAACATACTCTCAGCCGGCTCGTGTAAGATGACTTAGGGCACAAGTTGCAATAGCGGATCGACTTTAGTCGTGGGAGTGTAAGAATGTATAACCCTTCTCTGCGTCAAGAACCTCGTCATCAGCCGGCGGATGTCATTCCATTGAATCAAGAGACTTCCCTTTTAGACTGGCTGGAAAACACAGGTCGTTTGATAGCTCGCGACTCTCACGAGCTTGCGGGTTATCTGGATGAGGAAGAAGAAATTTCTGAACTGATGGCGGTGGATGAGGGCACCTTTGACCTCGATGATGACGATGATGATGAGCTTGATTTGGAGGAATAAAAACTAAAAACGACGTGTGAGGGGTGTAGTCGCTCACCCAGCGTACAGGTAACGCATTGGCTAAAGTGGGGAGTGTGGAGTGCAAATCATTTCAACCTCTCAAACTCCCACTGCCTTGAGTTTTCATCCCAAATCCTTGACCCTTAACCCTTTACCCCTCACACTTTTTTTTGAGCGGAGACTTGAGCGCCGTCTTCGGATTATTGGTGTGTGGAGTGAAATAAAAACTTTGTGGACGCTAAATCATTTTCTGGCAACGCATTAAACCTTTCAGGCACGAATCTGTTTTGGCTGCTAGGCGTTGGGCTGAGTGCAGCAGCGCTAATTTTGGATTGGACAGCCGGCAGGTTTCTCAATTTAGGGTTCTCCCTGACGTTGCCCCTGTTAATTTCTGCCCTACTAACCGCGGGCTTGGGCTACTGGGTGGTTCCGCTACTACAGCAGCTAAAAACCGGCCAAATTATTCGAGAAGATGGCCCTCAAGCACATTTGAAAAAAGCCGGCACTCCGACAATGGGCGGGGTGTTTTTTGTGCCGGTGGGCGTGCTGGTGGCGCTGCTGTGGTCTGGTTTTTCGCCGGCAGTCTCAGCATCCAATTTCATCTCTGTCATCGCTGTAGCCGCCTTAACGCTCGCTTATGGCTTCATTGGCTGGCTGGACGACTGGCAAATCCTACGTCGCAAATCGAATAAAGGCATTTCGCCTCAAATGAAACTTGCCTTACAAGTAGGATTTGGTGGGCTGTTTTGTCTGTGGTTGCTCATCCAGACGTACTTTCTAGAATCGGTTGAGCCGGCAAGTATCACAACAATTCTTTTACCCCTCGGTTTAGCGATTCCGTTAGGGTTGCTATTTTGGCCCTTAGCGGTATTTGTGCTCGTGGCAGAAAGTAATGCCACTAACCTCACCGATGGCGTGGATGGACTAATGGGCGGACTCGGTGCAATCGCGTTCCTGGGTTTCGCTGTAGTAGTTGCACCAACCTCTGCCGGTTTAGCGATTTTCTGCGCCTGCCTCAGTGGTAGCTGTCTTGGTTTTGTCGCTCACAACCGCAACCCCGCTCGTGTTTTTATGGGAGACACCGGCTCTCTAGCATTGGGAGGCGCTTTAGCAGCCGTGGCGATTCTCACAAATAGCCTCTGGAGTCTTTTTATTATCGGCGGCATTCTAATCGTTGAAACGCTGTCTGTAATGGCTCAAGTAGGATATTACAAAGCCACCAAAGGCCCAGATGGAATTGGCAAACGCCTGTTTAAAATGGCCCCACTTCACCATCATTTAGAACTTTCGGGATGGCGAGAAATCAAAATTGTTGGCGTTTTTTATGTGATTAACACAATCCTTGTTCTCCTCGCACTAATGGTTCATTAATTACTAAAATGCTGACAGATGTGCCGGCAGCATTGAAACGGAGAAAGCGTTAGACAAAACTGCCGGTACGCTTGGCTGGGTGCCAAATGCATCATAAAACCTTCAATCTATGAAAATGTCTCCCAGCCAAGCGAATAACTTTAGCAACCCTGCTTTTTTACCCAAAGTTTCCGTCATTGCTCCGATATACAATGGCGAGGCAGATTTACCAGATTTACTAAATTGTTTACGCTCACAAACTTACCCAGCAGATTTAGTTGAGTATTTGCTCGTAGACAATAATAGTAGCGATCAAACCGGCACCCTGATTGCAGCCGCCGGCGAGGGTTTCCGCCACCTCAACGAGAATCAAATTCAAAGTTCGTACGCCGCTAGGAATACCGGCATTCGTGCTGCCATCGGCGAAATTCTTGCCTTCACTGACGCTGACTGCCGGCCCAACCCTAACTGGTTGTACTTATTAATTCAGCCATTTGTCAACCAAAATGTAGGAATTGTTGCCGGTGAAATTGAGGCGCTTGCCGGTAAAACTTTGCTGGAAAAATACGCCAGCCGGCACGATACTTTATCCCAGAAGCATACCTTAGCGCATCCTTTTTGCCCTTACGGTCAAACTGCAAATTTAGCTATTCGTCGGCAAGTTTTAGAAGAAGTCGCTTTATTTCGTCCTTATTTAACGACTGGCGGCGATGCTGATATCTGCTGGCGGATTTTGCGGCAAACTCATTGGCAACTAGAATTTGTACCAGAAGCAATTGTAGAACACCGGCATCGTTCAACTTTGCGGCAATTGCAAAGTCAGTGGCGGCGCTATGGCGAGTCAAACAAGTATTTGCACGAATTACATGGCATTGATTTAATGCGGGAATTAACGGCTAAAGAATCCCTTTATCGAATCAGCCGGTGGTTGTTAAAAGAATTGCCGGCTGCTAGTGTCAAAGCGATTACTGGAAAAGCCGGCTTGGCAGACTTATTAAGTACACCCCTCGATCTATTTTGTTTTCAGGCTAGAACAACGGGACAACGAGAAGCAAATTTAGTAGATAAATCACGACAAATTGAACCATTTATCCAGTCGTCAAATTAAGGCGTTAAAAAGTTAATATGCTCGCCTGGAAGTTTTCGCAGATCCTCCACAGAACCTTGCAATTTTAACTGACCATTTTCTATAAATACAATCCACTCAGCACGCTCAATAACTCTAGGACGGTGACTAATTGTAATGGTTGTTTTATCTTGCCGATAGGACAGCAGCCGGTCTAGAACTTCAGCCTCACTCACCGGATCTAAACCGGCTGTGGATTCATCTAAAATTAATACCGGCGGATCGTTAACAATTGCTCTAGCAATGGCTAGCCGCTGCCGCTGTCCTCCAGAGATGTTTGCGCCAAATTCACCCAAAACGGTTTGATATTTATCGGGTAATTTACTAATAAATTCATCAGCTTCAGCAATTTGACAAGCGGTAACAATTTGCTCAAATGTCACGTAAGGATTGCCCAAACGAAAATTTTCAATAATTGACCGACTCCAAAAGTGAGCCTCTTGCGGAACTAGGATAACCTGTTGGCGCAGGCAATCCAAAGAAAGGTCTTGCATATTATAAATGCCAAAGCGAATATTCCCAGATTGCGGGGAGTGCAACCCCGCAATTAGCTTAGCCAAGGTACTTTTGCCACAGCCAGATTTACCGATTAAGGCAGTTGCTTTACCGCCAGGAATTTTGAGTGTGAAATCTTTGAGAAGGTCAACCCTTCCCGCATGATAAAAGTTGAGATTCGTACAAGTAATGTCAGCATTGCCCGGAATTCTCGCAACCGGCTTTTGAGAATCGTTCTGGCTTTCAGGAGTCGAGTCAATCACTTCTGTTAGGCGTTGTGTAGCCGTTTGAGCCATCGTAAATTCATCTACGAATCCAACGATTGTGCCGATGAATCCGATAAAGTTAGCGTTCATGCTGTTAAATGCCAAGAGCTGACCGATAGTTAATTCTTGGCTAATTACTAAACTGCTACCCAGCCAAAGCAAGGCAACGCTACCAATACTGGAAACTAACCCAGAAAAGGTATTGTTGATAATACCGATTTGAATCGTGCGGAAGGTGACGTTAGCGAGGCGACCAAACCGGCTCTGAAACTCTTCCCAAAATTGGGGGGCTGCCGTGGTGGTTTTTAGTGTGAGTGCGCCCTTAAAGGTTTCGACTAAAACGCCCTGATTTTCTGCTTCTAAAACTAATAAAGTTCGAGTCTTCTGCTGAAGTGTCGGCAGAAAGATGACTGTCGAGAAGGTCATTAAAAGTGCAAATAAAAAAGCAGCTATGGTGAGTTTCCAACTGTAGAACAGCATAAAGCTCAGAGAAATAGCAGCAATGAATAATTGGCTGGGAAGGCGGATAACAACTTGGGAAACTAACTGATTAATTTCTTGAATATCTCGGAGCCGGCTGACAATTTCACCGCTGCGACGTGCTTCATAATAGCTTAGAGGTAAACGCAGAATGACTCTGCCAAATTCCAGCACTAGCCCTAACTGTAACCGTTGAGCAAAGTGGGCGATCAGGTTAGACTGTACGAGCTGGAGGCTGCTGCTGAGAAAGTTCATAATAATAACAGCAATTACCACACCCGTGAGCAACTGCGTATCCCCACGAACCAGCACATCATCCGTGAGAATTTGCAGCAAAAATGGGGAAGTTAAAGACAGCATCCCCAAAACAAGATTAATTAGAAATGCCTCCCCCAGAATGCCTCGATAAGCCCACACCGGCTTAAAGAAACGCCCAAAACCGCTAACCTTATCATCAGACTGGGCGGAAAAGCGGACGGGATCGGGTTCGAGTAAAAGCATCAAGCCATTAGCCCAGCCCTCTTTTAACTCTTCCTTAGACAGGTAGCGGATGCCAACAGCCGGGTCTGCGATCGCATACTTATTACCGCGCTGTCCGTGCAAAACCACCCAGTGATAGCCCATCCAGTGAATGATCGCCGGCAAGGGGGCTTCTTTCATTTTGTCGAGAATTTCAGGTGAAGCCCTGACGCCTCTGGCATTGAACCCGAGTGCCTCTGAACCCCGCTTCAGCCCAAGTAAGGTCGTTCCCAACTGGCCGGTGCCGACCGCTTCCCGAATGCGGGTGAGGGTAAACGTGCGCCCGTGCTGTTTGGCGATGGTGGCAAGACAAGCAGCGCCGCAGTCTTCTTCACTGTGCTGTAAAACAACCTGGTATTTCATTCGTCCTTAAGGGAAAGCGCATCTTTAATGATGGTAGATGCCGGCTTGGCTGAGAGGATGTCAGAGAAGTCTCAGATATCCTTTCAGTGTTCCTGCCTTGAAGCGAGATTGCAACCCTCAAGCCGGCTAGAAACCTCTTAGGTTGAATATCTTTGATTGACCTGGGTTGAAGCAAATTTGCTTGGGATCAGAAAGCCGCCGGTAGAAAATTAATCTTGACAAAACATAGAAATATGCAAGCTCAGCTATCCAAACCTATCCCAACTTTCCTCTATTCGAGAAAATTTAAATAATTCCTAGGAAACTTTCTGGCATTAAAGCACACATTCTAAAAATTCTCTGTCTACTACCAATCTTGAAATAACTGCATGAAACCGAGCGCGTATTTCTTCCTCATTCGGATTTTCATGCTATTGGCCAAACACTGATCGGTTTAAAAAATTGGTTTTGATTTTTTACTCTGCGGAAATCATTACTTTGATCGCTTAACCCTATCTTAATGCAAATGCGATTGTCAAGTCCTGGGGATCGCGTGTAACCTACTGAACAGATAAGTTTTTTCGGAAGAAAAGTAAAAATACTTATCTATAATTTTTACGAAATTTCAAGTAACATTATTTTAAGACAAGGAACCCACAATTCCTGAGAAACGTCTTTCGGCTTCAGTCTGCAACTGATCGGTATTCAGCTAGCCAGATTGTTGCTATCCAAAAATTGACTGCTACAAAAAAAGGAGTAATACACTCATGTCTGAAATGCCAAACGAAAAAGCAGTTCCCTTTTTCGCCCGCTTCCTAGAAAGCCAGAACATTGAAGAACTTTCTGAAGAGGATATGGAAGCCGCAGCCGGCGGCAAAGGCAGGAAAAAATCAAAATGTGGCGGCGGCGGAATCGCGGTGACCGAAAAATATCCATCAGATCAAGAAGAGGGTGGAGAGGTGACGACGATGAAGTACCCATCTGATGCCGAAGATGAAGGGGAAGTCATGGTGACAATGAAGTACCCGTCTGATGCCGAGGACTCCGGCAGCCTGTAATGGCTTGCTTGAGCTGGGTTCAATGCAATTAGACAGCCGGCTTTGGAAACCAGCAAACTGCAACACGCAATAACTGCATAGCTGATAATCCGCAGTTATCTGATTCCCAGTTAATCAGTTCTGCGGATTTTTGGGTTTGCAACCTTTTTTGTTTGCCCACCTCACCGCATTTTTTTTCATGAGTTTGTCTCGCAATATTGTTTTATTGCTCACCCACAGTGGAGATTTCTTCACGATTGATCGCGTTGCCGAAGCCATCGCCCAGCGCGGGGCACAACCTTTTCGTCTCGACACCGATCAATTCCCAATGGATCTGCAACTTTCAGCTCAAATTAGTAGCGAAGGACTGCATCACCGGCTTCACTATCAAGACAAATCGATTAGCACAGAGCAAGTGCGATCAGTTTGGATGCGCCGGCTATGGGAACCAAAGCTGAGTCCAGAATTATCCCCACAGTACCAGTACGCTTGTCGTCGAGAGTCACGTGCCGCCCTTCTCGGCTTCTTAGACAGCCTTAGCGAGGTGCGCTGGGTGGATGATTTGCGACGTATTTCCGCCGCAGAGAACAAGTTGCGCCAGCTTAGAATTGCTAGAAATGCCGGTTTGCACATTCCCCGAACTCTCGTTACCAATGATCCTCAAGAAGCACGAGACTTTTTTCAACAACTGAAGGGAAAAATGGTGGCAAAACTTTTGACACCCCTTTCAGCCAGTATGGAAGGCTCCGCTTTTTTCCTGTATACCAGCGAAGTTAAAGAAGCGGATCTTGCCGATGCTGAATCACTCCGCTACAGCCCAATGGTTTTTCAAGAGCAAATTCCAAAATTGAGGGAATTGCGGGTGATATTTGTGGCGGGAAAATTGTTTGCTGGGGCACTGGATGCCTCTCGTTATTCCGCAACGACAATGGATTGGCGGAGTGCTAAACCAGGCGAGTGTGTGTGGGAGCCGGCAGAAATTCCAATTCAAATTGCCGATTGTCTTAATACTTTTATGGCAGAGTTTGGGCTACTTTTTGGAGCCTTCGACTTTATCCAAACCCCAGACAATGAATATATTTTTCTTGAAGTTAACGCGACAGGGGAATGGGGAATGTTAGAGCGAGATTTAAATCTGCCAATTTCTGAGGCAATTGCAGATACTCTATTAGGTTAATAGCGTTGAAATTTGTTAGACAAGAGCTGTTCTATTCCCTAAACTCGCCAAATTTTTAATCTCCTGCTTATAGTCAAAGTCGTTTAAAATCGATTTAAATACTATATTTACAGTCAAATTTTAACAACTTTTTCTACAATGCCCATCCCTATCAGGCTAGAGCCTTAAAAGAATGAATCAGCCCGACAGAATTCAAAATCTAAACCACGAAATCTTATGACAGTTCTAATTATTACCCACAGCCAGGACAACCAAAGCATCCCTATGGTGATCGACGCCGTAGAGAAACAAGGCGGCAAAGCGTTTCGTTTTAACACAGACCAATTTCCCACAGAGATTCAGCTAGATATCTACTACAGCAACGGAAAAGAGCGACTAATCGTTGCTTCTGAACAAGATAAACTGGATCTTCATGAAGTATCCGCAGTCTGGTATCGCCGGCTCAGAATAGGCGGGCGAATTCCTAGCACAATGGATGCTCAACTCAGACAAGCCTCAATTCAGGAATCGCGGGCGACTGTTCAAGGAATGATCGCTAGCCTTAAAGCTTTTCACCTCGATCCAGTGCCCCATCTCCGGCGGGCGGAAAACAAACAATTGCAGTTGCAAGTTGCGCGAGAATTGGGGATTGATACGCCACGCACTTTAATGACAAATAATCCCCAAGCCGTGCGAGAATTTGCCGGCGAGTGCGAGGGAAATTTAATCACCAAAATGCATTCTTCTTTTGCTATTTATGAAGAGGGTATAGAAAAAGTTGTTTTCACCAATCCTTTAACTGCTGAAGATCTAGAAAATCTCGATGGGTTGCGCTTTTGTCCGATGACGTTTCAGGAACACATTCCCAAAGCGTTAGAATTACGCACAATTGTTGTTGGGAAGCAGTTGTTTACTGCCTCAATAGATTCTCAAAGTTCTGAGAAGGCGCGTCACGATTGGCGCAGGCAAGGCTTAGCCCTGATAGATGATTGGAAACCCTATGATTTACCCCAAGAACTCGGAGAAAGGCTGCTACAGTTGATGAGCTACTTTGGGTTAAACTACGGAGCGCTTGACCTGATTTTAACGCCAGACGGTCGCCATATTTTCTTGGAAGTTAACCCGGTTGGGGAGTTTTTCTGGCTGGAGTTGTGCCCAGGTTTACCTATTTCCCATGCAATCGCAGATATTTTGCTCACTCAGTCTCAAAAATAACTGGCTTTATTTTAATCATGTTGAGTGAATCAGATTCAGAATTTTTTCAACCACTTAACAGCAACGAATTTCTCCCCCCTATCGGCTTGTGGACAAGGCTGGGCGGACTATTTTTGGTTGCAACATTTGGCATCGGCGTCATCGTTGCTGCCGTCACAAAATACAACGTGACTGTTAAAGCTGCCGCGACAGTTCGCCCCACCGGCGATCTGCGACTCATTCAAGCGGCTGCTCAAGGCAGCATTAACCGAATTGAAATCAAAGAAAATCAAGCAGTCAAACAGGGAGACGCACTCGCTTATATTGACGACTCCCAACTGCAAACGAAAAAGAGCCAATTGCAAGGAAATATTCAAAATAGCCAACTCCAACTAACTCAACTCGACGCTCAAATTAGTGCCTTAGCGGGTCAAGTTGCGGCTGAAAGTGACCGCACAAAGCGGGCTGTAGCCTCAGCACAAGCGGATCTGGATCGGAGTCAACGGGACTATCAAGACCGGCAGGTGACTTCTGTGGCAGGAGTTACAGAAGCCGAAGCGAATATTAGAGCTGCCGAAAAAGAATTGCAAAAGGCACAGGCAGAATTACAAGCCGGTGAGGCAAATTTAAGATCGATTCAAGCAACTTTAAAAGTAGCAGAGTCGAAACGTGATCGATATCAGCCTTTAGTTGAAAGCGGGGGACTTTCTCAAGATCAATTTGAGGAAGCAAAACTTGCGGTTGAGCAGCAAGAAGAAGCGGTTGAGCAGCAAAAAGCTTTAATTATCAGCCAAAGGCAAACAATAGAGCAGCAAAAACAAGCGATAGAGGCGGCAAAAGCTCGATTGCAAGGGGCCTCAGCCGGCCTTGATCCGAGTCAGGCAATTGTAGCAATGGCGCGGGAGAAAATTGACCAAGAAAAAGCTGCCGGTGCTGTCACCTTAGCTAGATTAAATCAAGAACGAGAGCAGTTGCTTCAGCGAAAAGTGGAAATCCAAAGCCAACTCAACCGCGATCAGCAAGAACTGCAACAAATTGAAACTGAACTGAAAAACACGATCATTCGCTCACCCGTTTCTGGTACTATCCAGGTGCTTAATCTCCGCAACACGTCTCAACTGGTGCGTCCAGGGGATCTGATTGCTGAAGTTTCTCCTAGTGAAGCGCCTTTGGTGGTGAAAGCGCTGGTGTCATCGGAGGATATCAGCCGCGTGAAAGCCGGCCAATCTGTGCAAATGCGGGTTTCTGCCTGTCCTTATCCGGATTACGGTATTCTTAAAGGCAAGGTGACGGGAGTTTCACCGG